>CAXUCZ010000068.1:0-10911 GCA_964249675.1 uncultured Acetobacteraceae bacterium
GCGCTGCTCGGGGCGCCGGAGCCCGGGCCGCTGCTGCGCGACCTGGCCGACGAGTTGGCCGAGGCCGGCGAGGCGGTGGCGCTCACCGCCAGGCTCGACGTCGCCATCGCCCGGCTGGCCTGCCACGGCTCGGTGCGCGCCGGGCGGCGGCTGAGCGCGGCCGAGATGAACGCGATGCTGCGACAGATGGAGCGCACGCCGCGCGCCGCCACCTGCAGCCACGGCCGGCCGACGTTTCTGAAGCTCAGCCGGGCGGAGATCGAGGCGATGTTCGGCCGGCGCTGAGACCGCTCGACGATGCCGCCAGGTGTTCCGTTCGCCTGCCTTGTGGGCCGATGCCGAGGGCCATCGGCTTCGCACCCTGCCGACCGGCGCAGCGGCGCGGCGGCGCGTTCAGAGATCGTTAACGGCGACGCTCTAGACTGGGCGTCATGGCAAGTCCGGGCTGGTCTGACCTCGAGGACACCGGCTTGCGACTGCCGCTTGTGACGGCGGTCCTGCTGATCGTGTTTTGCGGCGTCTATCTGCACGAGATGACGCTGAGCCAAGCCCATCACGAGGAGGCTCCGACCACGACGACGCTGCTCGCACTGGGCGGGTTGAGCCGCACCCTGGTGGCGTCCGGACAGTGGTACCGGATGCTGTCGGCGCCGTTCCTGCACTCCGGCGCCGGTCACCTGATCGGCAACGCGGTGACGTTCGCGCTGGCCGGGCTGGCGCTCGAACGGCTTGTCGGCCATGCCTGGATGTTCTGCATCTTTGCGGCCGGCGCGCTGGCCGGCTCGGTCGGATCGCTGGCCATGCTTGCGCCGACGACCGTCTCCGTGGGCGCCTCGGGCGCGATCATGGCGATGCTGACGGCGCTGCTGATGGTCAGCCTGCGGCTGCCGGCAGGCCGTGCTCGTCGGTCGATCCAGGTTCAGGCTGGCTGGGTGGCTCTCTCGGCGCTGGTTCCGGCAGGCCACGTCGCCGGCACGGCCCCGATCGATTACGGCTGCCATGTCGGCGGCGCGATCTTCGGGGCGCTGCTGGGCCTGCTGCTGCTCGGCAACTGGGAGCGCGGGGCGGTGCTGCCAGCGTGCCGAAAGCCGGCGGCCGTGCTCGCCGCGGCGGGCGCCATCGCCTTTGCCACCAGCGCCTACGCGGTGCGGATCAGCCACCCGCCGGCCACGCTGACGACCTGGCTCATCCCGCCCGACGAGGTGCCGCGCGACGCGGCCGCCATCGACGCGCAGGCGGAGTCGCTGGTGCAGCGCTATCCCGCCGACCCGCGCTCGTTCGAGTTCGTCGGCACGCTGCGGCTGCGTCAGCGCGACTACGCCGAGGCCGAAGAGGATTTCCGGCAGGCGATCAAGCTCGACGCCGACAGGCCGGGCGTGCTGTTGCCGCAGTTCTCGATGAGCACGCGCGCTTTGCTCGCCGTCGCGGTGCTGGTGCAGGGGCGGCGGTCGGAGGCGTTGGAGCTTGCCCGGTCCGTGTGCGCCGCGCCGCCCGAACAGGTGAGCGCCATGCTTTCGGCCGCCAAGCTATGTCCGGCCTAGCGAAGGTGAGGGGAAGAGGTTCTTTTTTGAAAAAACAACCAAGAAACTTTTGCCCGATGAAAGGCGGGCTCACGCCGGTGTGCCGCTTTTCGGATAGAAGTCTTTTGCTTCTTTTTTCAAGAAAGAAGGCCTGTCTTCCTGAGGAGCCCTCATGCCGATCATCAACCGCATCGCCGCGTTCCATGACGAGATGACCGCCTGGCGGCGCGACCTGCATGCGCATCCTGAGATCGGGCTGCTCGAGCATCGCACCAGCGCGGTGATCGCCGAGCGGCTGCGCGGCTTCGGCGTCGACGAGGTGATCACCGGGCTTGCCGGCACCGGCGTTGTCGGGGTGATCCGCGGGCGCCGCGAGGGCGCGGCAATCGGGTTGCGGGCCGACATCGACGCGTTGCCGATCGAGGAGGCGACCGGCGCGGCCTACGCCTCCGGCAGCCCGGGGGTGATGCATGCCTGCGGCCATGACGGCCACACCGCGATGCTGCTCGGCGCGGCGCGGCATCTGGCGGAGACGCGGGGCTTTGCCGGCACCGTCTACGTGATCTTCCAGCCGGCCGAGGAGAATGCCGGCGGGGCGCGGATCATGATCGAGGAGGGCTTGTTCGAGCGGTGCCCGATGAGCCACGTGTTCGGGCTGCACAATTGGCCGAGCCTGCCGGCCGGCACCATCGCCTGGCGCGAGGGTCCGGTGATGGCGGCGGTCGGCGTGATCGACATCACGATCACCGGCCGCGGCGCGCACGGCGCCAAGCCGCAGGAGGGGGTGGACCCGATCCTGGCCGCCGCCCACGTCGTCACCGCGCTGCAGTCGCTGGTCTCGCGCGGGCTCGACCCGATGCAGTCCGGCGTGGTGACGATCGGCGCCATCCATGCCGGGGTGGCGGAGAACGTGATCCCGGAGAGCGTGGCGATGCGCGGCACCGCGCGGTGGTTCGCCCCGGCGGTCGGCGACGGATTGGAGGCGGGGGTGCGGCGGATCGCCACGGGTGTGGCCGCCGGGCTCGGCGCCCGTGCGGAGGTGCGCTTCGAGCGCACCTACCCGATCACGGTGAACGAGGCGGCGTCGACGGGGCTGGCGCGGCGGGCGGCGGCGGGCGTGGTCGGCGAGCGGCGGGTGATCGAGCTGGCGGCGCCGAGCATGGGCGCGGAGGATTTCGCCTACATGCTGCAGCGTTGCCCGGGCAGCTACGTCATGCTCGGCTCGGGGCGGACCGATCACGACCCGGGGCTGCATCACCCAAGCTACGACTTCAACGACGAGGTGCTGCCGGTCGGCGCGTCCTACTGGGTTGGACTAGTCGAGACGCTGCTCGGCGAGGGCGCCTGAAAACTTGCCCTGGCGGCCATCTGGCGTCTGCGTCCCGCGCGCCGGTGCTCACGGCCCTCAAGGCCGCTCCGCGCCGGTGTTCGACCGCGAACGCCGGCTGACTGACCAGGACAAGTTTCGACGCGCCCTGTAGGGAGGCTGTCCTTGAGGCTGTCAGGGCTTGTCGACGGAGGCGGCGTAGATCTCGGTGACGGCCTCTTCGAGGGTGGCGTTGAACTCGGCGTCGGTCATCGCGTGCTGCAGGTCCTCGAGCAAAGCACGGGAGAAGCTGCCGATCATGGCGTGATTTCTTGCGAGCCTTGCGCAGGCCTCGTGGCGGTCGTAGCCGCCGGAGAGCGCGACGACGCGAGCGACGTGCGGGTGCTCGATAAGCGGCAGGTAGAAGTCCGGCTGCTCCGGGATGGTGAGCTTGAGCATGACCTGGCGGCTCTCGGGCAGGGCGTCGAGGCCGCCGAGGAGCGCGGCCCGGAGCAGCGCCTCGGCGGCCTGCTTGTCGGGGCTCTTGATTGAAACCTCAGGCTCGAGGATCGGCATCAGGTCGTAGCCGGCGATCTGGTCGGCGACCTCGAATTGCTGGCGGACGATGGCGGCGATTCCGGCTTCGTCGGCCAGGCGGATGGTGGAGCGCATCTTGGTGCCGGCGACGCCGAGGCGGGCGGCGCGCTCGAGCAGGGCGTCGAGGTCGGGCATGGTCTTCATCAGGCTGACGCCGTCGCTCTCCGCCTGCAGGCCCTTGTCGACCTTGACCAGGGGGACGACGCCGCGCTCCTCCCATAAATAGGACGGGACCGGGCGGCCGGCGGCCTGGCCGTCCATCGTCTGCTCGAACAGGATTGTGGCGACGACGCGCTGGCCGGTGAAGGCGGGCGCCGTGATCACTCGCAGCCGCATCTCGTGCATGAGGCGGAACATTTCGGCGTCGCCGCTATAGGCGCTCTCGGGGATGCCGTAGAGCTTGAGCGCGCCCGGGGTGGAGCCGCCGCTCTGATCGAGGGCGGCGATGAAGCCGGGGTTGCGCGCGACCTGGGCAATCATCTTCGCGTCAGCCATGGGACCTCACCTTCACTGCAACCCGCCGCGTTGACGACGCCGGCCGCGCCAGCTTGAGGTATGCGCCGGCGCGCGGCAACTCGTGTTGCGGACAGCGCCGTCGCGGCGTCGGCGTGGCGTTGCGGCGCGCGGCAGGGGGCTGATCGAGCCCGCGCGCGCCTAGCGGCGGCCGAACTGCCCGGGGCGGCGCGCCGCGACGGCGCGCAGGCCCTCGCGGAAATCATCCGTGCGCATCAGCCGGGTCTGCTCGGCGAGCTCGTGGATGGTGGCGTCGCGGACCGCCTGGCAGAGACCCTGGCGCAGCGTCGCCCGCGTGGATTCGACCGCCAGCGGGGCGTTCTCGGCCAGCTCGCGGGCGAGGCCGAGGGCGCGGCCGCGCAGCTCGCCGGCGGGCACGACCTCGTCCGCCAGCCCCCAGGCGAGCGCCTCCTCGGCCTTGATGCGGCGCCCGGTCTGCAGCATCAGCGCGGCGCGTTGCAGGCCGACGATGCGCGGCAGGGTGTGGGTAATGCCGAAGCCGGCGTGAAAGCCCAGCTTGACGAAGTTGGCGGCAAAGCGCGCCTCGGCCGCGGCGAGGCGGAAATCGGCGACCAAGGCGAGGCCCAGCCCGGCGCCGATGGCCGCGCCCTGCACGGCGGCGACGATCGGCTTGCGGGTCGCGAACAGGCGCACGGCCTGGTCGTAGAGCGGGTTGACCGTCGAGCCCGCCGCGCGCTCCAGCCCGGCCGGGCCGGAGAGGTCGGCGCCGCCGCAGAACACGCGGCCTTCGCTCGCCAGCACGACCGCGCGGCAGGCATCGTCCGCGTCCAGGGCCTCGAGCGCGTCGGCGATGGCGCGGATGAGGGCGACGCTGACGTGGTTGTTGGGCGGCCTGTCGATGACCAGCAGGCCGACGGAGCCGTCGGCGGAGATCGTGACGCCGTCGGCGCTCACCGGCGGGTGCCCAGCAGCTGGCGCGCGACCACCCAACGGTGCACTTCGGTCGGTCCGTCATAGACGCGCATGGTGCGCAGGCGGGCGGCCATCAGCTGCAGCGGCAGCTCGCGCGTCATGCCCATGGCGCCGAAGGTCTGCATGGCGTGGTCCACCACCTCCCACGCCATCTCGGTCGCATACGCTTTGATCATCGAGATCTCCAGACGCACGTCGCGGCCGCTGTCGAGCTTCCAGGCGCAGTCATAGGTCATCAGCCGCGCGGCGTGGATGCGGGTGGCGGCGTCGGCGACCCAGCCCTGGACGACGCCGCGCTCGGCGAGCGGCATGCCGAAGGTCACGCGCTGAGGGGCGAACTCGACCATCATGTCGAGCGCGCGCTGCGCCATGCCGATCGACCAGGAGGCCATCTCGATCCGGCGGGTGCCGAGCCGGAGCTGCATCGGCGCGAAGCCGCCGCCCTCCTGGCCGAGCAGCTTCCAGCCGGCAACGCGGCAGTCCTCGAGCGCGATCTCGTAGGTCGAGGCGCCGCCGATCATGGCGATGCGGCGCAGCACGTTGAAGCCCGGCATTGCGCGATCCACCAGGAAGGCGGAGACGCCGTGGCGGGCGCCGCGCTCGCGGTCGGTCACCGCCATCACGATGGTGAAGTCGGCCTCCTCGGCGCGGCTGATCCAGATCTTGCGGCCGTTGATCACCCAGTCGTCGCCGTCGCGCACCGCCCTGGTGGTCATTCCGGCGGGGTCGGAGCCGGCGCCGGGCTCGGAGATGCCGATGGCCGAGATTGTCTCGCCGCGAACGTAGGGGGCGAGGTAGGCGGCGCGCTGGCGCTCGTTCACGGTGGCGCTCAGCATGCGCAGGTTGGGCGAGTCCGGCGGCAGGGTGTAGGGCGTGATGGTGCGGCCGAGCTCCTCGTTGACGCCGACCAGGGCGACGGCGGGCAGGTCGATGCCGCCGACGTCCTCCGGCGCGTCGAGGCCCCACAGGCCGAGCTCGCGCGAGACCTTGTCGATCCGCTCGCGCTCGGCGGCCGAGAGGCCGGGGCCGTCGCCGGCGATGTCGCGCGCCAGCACCGAGCGTTCGAGCGGCATCAGCTCCTGCTGCACGAAGCGGTGCACCAGGTCCTTGATCATGGCGTGCTCTTCGGAGAGGGCGAACTCCATTGGTCAGGCTCCTTCGGCCGGGCTGGACGCAGCGCGCAGGCCGAACTCGGCGAGCACCTCCTCGGTGTGCTCGCCCAGATGCGGCGGGTGGCGGCGGATGTTGGCCGGGGTGGCCGCGTAGCGCACCGGCGGGCGCAGCGCGTGGTAGGCGCCGGCGTCCGGGTGCTCGTAGCGCTCGAACAGGCCGACCGCGGCGAGGTGCGGGTCGGCCTGCAGGTCGTCCAGCCGGTTCATCGGCACGACTGGAATCTGCAGCGGTCGCAGCAACGCCAGCCAGTCCGCCGTGGTCCTGGTGACGGTGACCGTGCCGAGCAGGGCGTAGAGCGCGTCGATGTTGGCGGCTCGGGCGGCCTGGTCGGCGAAGCGCGGGTCGCGGGCGACGGACTCGGTCCAGCCGGCCAGCGCGAAGAACTGCTCCCACTGCTCGGCGCTGTACGGCAGGATGCCGATATGGCCGTCCCGGGTCGGGCAGGGCCGGCGATTGGGGGTCGCCACCCGCGGATAGGCCCACTGGCCGGTCGGCGGCTCGAAGACGTGGCCGAAGAAGTGCTCGGCCAGGTTGAAGCTGGTCATGCATTCCAGCATCGGCACCTCGACGAACTGGCCCTGCCCGGTGCGTTGGCGGTGGAACAGGGCGGCCAGGATCGCCTGGCCCATGAACAGGCCGGACACCTTGTCGGCGAGCAGCGTGGGCAGGTAGCGCGGCTCGGGCGAGCCGTCGGTGCGCGGCAGCAGGTCGGCCAGGCCCGAGGCGGCCTGGATGAGGTCGTCATAGGCGGGCTCGCCGGCATACGGGCCGTCCGAGCCGTAGCCGGTGCCGTGAACGTAGATCATGTTCGGGTGCAGCGGACGGGTGGCGGCGTAGTCGAAGCCGAGGCGCTGCAGGCCGTCATGGCGGACGGTGGTCGCGAACACGTCGCAATGCGGGATCAGCGCGCGCAAGGCTGCGGCGTCCTGCGGCTCGCGCAGGTCGAGCAGCACCGAGCGCTTGTTGCGGTTGACCATCATGAAGATCGGTCCAAGGTCGCGCGACGCGTCGTTCGGCGCCCGGCCGGCCCAGCGCATGATGTCGCCGCCGCTGCCGCGCCGCCCGCCCGGGAACTCGACCTTGATCACGTCCGCGCCGAGGTCGCCGAGGAGCTGGGTGGCGTAGGCGCCGAACACGACGCTGGTCATGTCCAGCACCCGCACGCCGGCCAGCGGTCCCGTTGCCGCCGGCGCCAGTTCCGTTCGTCCCACAGACACTCTCCATCGCCAGCCAGGCGCACGAGACTGCGCGTCGGCGGGGCTCGAGAGTAGGGCGCGCAGCGGATTTCAGCCGTCCGGCATACGCTTGCGAGCCGATCGTGCCCGAACAGGCGATCAGGCCCGTGCGGCGGCTGACGGCGCCGGAGCCGTTCGGCTCGCGGCAGGACGCGCCGGTGCCGGCGCTCGCTCGCCAGGCCGCGTCTACGAGAGGCTCTTCTTGATCATCTGCTTCATCGTGTAGCTGCCGAGCGTCAGCAGGCCTGCGGCGAAGGTCAGCATTCGCCTGCCGCTGGGATCGTAGATCAGCACGCCCATGTAGGCCGGGTTCACGAGGTAGAGCAGCACTCCCATGATGGGCGGCAATCCCATGAGGACCATCGCGCTGGTCCTCGCCTCGGCGGCCAGCGCCTTGCCGCGCGACTTCGCGGCCACGCGCTTCCTGATCGTGTCGGCAAGGCTCTCGAGCGTCTCGCTGAGAGCGCCGCCGGTTTGGCTTTGCAGCGACAACGCGGTTGCGAAGAAGCGGTACTCCGGCAGGCCGCTGCGCTCTGCCAGCTCGCGCAGGCTGCGGTCGATCGGAACGCCGATCGCGGTCTCGTCGGCGACCCTGATGAACTCCTTCGCCGTCGGATTTTCCGCCTCGCGCCCGACGATCCTGACCGCCTCGCTGACCGGGATGCCGACGCGAACGGAGCGCACGATCATCGACAGGGCGTCGGGGAATTGCTTGTAGAGGATGTTGGCCAGCCGGCGATCGCTTGCCTTGAAGAACATCCTGCAGGCGAACACCCACGCGGCGGCGCCGACGAGCCATGCCAGCGCGCCGACGTAGCCGGACGCGATCCGCTCGGCCAGGAAGGCGGGCAAGATGCCGCCGGCGGCGACGATGTACCAGGGGACCGGATGATGGTCCTTGCGGGCCGCATTGTAGCCCGCGAGCGCGGCGAGACGCTGCCTCAAGGTGCCGGAGGGCAGGCGCACGCCGAGCCGCAGCTGAAGGTTGGGGGTCGCCTCGGTTCTGAGGTGGGGCGTGAGCATGCTCGCAAGCCGGGTGCTGAACCGCTTCTCGCGGCGCTGCGCGGCCATCAGAAGGATCGTGGACATGACGAACCCGGCGAAGGTGGCGCACGAGCCAAAGAACAACAGCTGCATGTGCGAACTCATGGTATTGCCCTGCCGATCATCGTGACGTCGTGCATGCCGCTGCCCGGCCGCGCCGGGGCGGCCGGCGCCCAGCATGCGCGGTCGCCGTTAATCCGGGGTTAATCGGGGCGCTGCATCGGACGCGCGCGTGCGGCAGGCAGGCGGCCATGTGCCCGGCCGGCAGCGACACGGCTGCGTCGCTTGACGGTCTGCCCCTGCGGCACGATGGTTGCGACAAGAACAATGCGGGGACGTGGCCGATGACAGGCGCATGAGCCGAAACCTGAACCAGGAACGGATCGTGCTCGCGATCACCATCCTGCTGTTCGCGTTCTTCGCCGTGACCCTGCCCGGCTTCCTGACGGTCCAGAACGTGCTGACGCTGCTGCGCAGCGTGTCGGTGCTCGGCATTCTCGGCGTCGGCATGGCGATCGTCGTGGTAGGGCGGGGCATCGACCTTGCGATCGTTGCGATCATGGCGGTCTCGGTCGCGCTGACGCTCGACCAGTCGGCGCATGGCGTGCCGCTTGTCCTCGCCACGCTGATGGGCTTCGGGTTCGCGGTCGGCTGCGGCGTGGTCTCGGGCCTGCTGATCGCCTATGCGGAGGTGCCGGCGATCTTCGCCACGCTGGCGATGGCGGCGATCATTGCCGGGTTCGGGCAGTTCCGGCTGCTCAGCCTGAGCGAGATCTACGTGACGCCCGCGAGCCAGCCGCTCGGCTGGATCGGCACCGGGCGGGTGCTCGGCGTGCCCTCGCCGGTGCTGATCCTGGCGGCGGTGGCGCTGGCAGGGTTCGTGCTGCTGCGGGCGACCAAGCTCGGGCGCTTCGTCTATGCGATCGGCGACAATCCGCGCGCCGCGCACGTAACCGGGGTGCCGGTGCGGCCGATCATCGTGCTGCAATTCGCGCTCTCGGCGATCACCGCGTTTTTGGCCGGCCTGATCACCGCGACCTCGGTGAGCAGCATGAACACCCGGATCGTCGACTCCACGCTGATCTACGACATCATCCTGGTGGTGGTGATCGGCGGCATCGGCCTGTCCGGCGGCAAGGGCGGGATCCGCAACGTGATCGTCGGCACCTTGCTGATCGGCGTGCTGCAGAACGGCATGACCATCCTCAACACGCCGTATGATGAGCAAAGCATCATCAAGAGCGTGATCCTGCTGTTCGCCATCGTCGCCGACTCGATCGTCAACCCGCGCGACGAGCAGACGGCGCAGCAGGGAGACATCTGACGACCGGCGGCCTGCAACAAAAGACGCAACGATAGGGAACGCGCCATGACGCTACGGTATGTTTTGACCACGCTTGCCGCTTTCGGGCTGACGCTCACGGCGGCGAGCGCGCAGACCGCCGACCAATACAAGGGCAAGACGGTCGCCTTTGTGCCGGTCTCGCTGGGCTACGACCTCGAGGACGGCTGGAGCGCCATCCTCAAGCACCAGGCCGACAAGTTCGGCTACACCTACGAGGTGCGCAATCCGAACCTCAACAGCGACGTCGGCGCGCAGGCGATCAGCCAGCTGATCACCGAGAAGCCGACCGTGCTGGTGATCCAGAACCCCGACGTGCAGGTCTACTCGCGGCTGATCAAGAAAGCCGAGAAGGCAGGCATCCACGTGATCCAGATCAACATGAAGAGCGTCGCGCCCAGCGACTACTTCGTCGGCGCGGACTACGTGCAGCTCGGCCAACAGGCGGCCGACATGATGGTGCATCGCTGCGGCGCGGGCAGCGGCAAGTCCGGCAAGATCGCGATCGTGCAGGGCGTGCTGACGGCGGCGGCCAGCGTGCTGCAGATGCAGGGCATCGATGCGGTGCTGAGCAAGCATCCGGACATCAAGGTGGTGAGCAACCAGGCCGCCGACTGGGACAGCAGCAAGGCGCGCGCGATCATGCAGACGGTGGTGCAGCAGAACCCCGATCTATGCGGCGTCGTCGGGTTCTGGGACTCGATGGACGTCGGCACCGGCTCGGCGATCCGCGAGGCGGGCAAGGCCGCCCAGGTGTTCCTGGTGACCTCGGGCGGCGGCAGCGACACCGCCTGCACCAACATCGACAACGGCACGTTCGGCGCCGAGCTGAGCTACGACGTGCCGCGCCAGGGCTCTGACATGAACAAGGACATCCTCGCCGCGATGACGGCCGGGCCGGCGCCGGACGCCGACAAGGTCACGCAGATCACGCCGCTCAAGGTGCTGAGCAAGGAGACGATCGGCACCACCGGCTGCTGGACGCTCAAGCAGCTGCAGGCGGCGGCCGGGTAGCGCGCATGCCCGAGGGGGCGGGACCAGGACTGCGCTCCGGCCAGGCGGAGCCGGCGCGCGCGGGGCGCGCGGGGCTCACCGAGCGGCTGACCGAGCAGCGCTACCGGCTGTTTCCGGACCACGTGGTGGGCGAGATCCTGGCCAAGGGCTGGGTCGACAACGCGACACCCTTCGCCTTTCTGCTCATCGTGCTGGCGCTGTTCGGCAGCCTGATCCCGGACTTCTTCTCGGGCG
>CAXUCZ010000069.1:0-10906 GCA_964249675.1 uncultured Acetobacteraceae bacterium
GTGGGAGCTGACGAAGAGCCCGGCCGGCGCCTGGCAGTGGCAGGCCAAGGACGCCGAGGCGACAATCCCCGACGCGCACGACCCGACGAAAAAGCGCCTGCCGACCATGCTGACCTCGGACCTCGCGCTGCGCATGGACCCGGCCTACGAGGCGATCTCGCGCCGCTTCTACGAGAACCCCGACCAGTTCGCGGACGCCTTCGCCCGCGCCTGGTTCAAGCTCACGCATCGCGACATGGGACCGATCCAGCGCTATCTCGGCCCGCTGGTGCCGAGCGAGACGCTGATCTGGCAGGACAGGGTCCCGCCGCTTGATCATCCGCTGATCGGCGAGCAGGAGATCGCGTCGCTCAAGGCCCAGATCCTCGCCACCGGGATGTCGGTCGCGCAGCTCGTCTCCACCGCCTGGGCGTCGGCGGCGACGTTCCGCTACTCCGACAAGCGCGGCGGCGCCAACGGCGCGCGCATCCGGCTCTCGCCGCAGAAGGACTGGAAGGTGAACGATCCGGCCGAGCTGGCGGTCGCGCTGCAGCGGCTCTCAGAGGTGCAGGCGGCGTTCAACGCCTCGGCATCCGGCGGCAAGAAGGTCTCGCTCGCCGACCTGATCGTCCTCGGCGGCTGCGCGGCGGTCGAGCAGGCGGCCAAGGAGGCCGGCAGCGAGGTCGACGTGCCGTTCATCCCCGGCCGCATGGACGCGACGCAAGAGCAGACCGACGCCGTCTCGTTCGCACCGCTCGAGCAGACCGCCGACGGCTTCCGCAACTACTACGAGGGCGCGCAATTCATGGCGCCCGAGGAGGCGCTGGTGGATCGCGCCGAGCTGCTGCGCCTGTCCGGGCCGGAGATGACGGTGCTGGTCGGCGGCTTGCGGGTGCTCGGCGCCAACGCCGGCGGGTCCAAGCACGGCGTGCTGACCAGGCAGCCCGGCAAGCTGACCAACGACTTCTTCGTCAACCTGCTCGACATGGGCACGGAGTGGCAGCCCACCGCCTCGGAGAACGCCTACGAGGGGCGGGACCGCAGGACCAAGGAGGTGAAGTGGACCGCCAGCAGAACCGACCTGATCTTCGGCTCGCACTCGCAGCTCCGCGCGCTCGCCGAGGTCTATGCCTGCTCGGGCTCGCAGCGGAAGTTCGTCGCTGACTTCGTCGCGGCATGGAACAAGGTCATGAATGCCGACCGCTACGACTTGGTCTGATCAGACCTCCACGCCGGAGCCGGCGTGACGTGCTGGGGGCGGCATCCGACGGATACCGCCCCTAGCACGGTTCGACAGCCAGGTTTCTGCACGCTCGCGGCGGCTGCGATCTCGCGCTAGCGCGGCCGTCGCGTCATCTCGCTTTGGCGAATCGGCATCGTGTCGATCAGTGCCGTGATCTCGGACGAGGCTACCGGCGCCTCGCGGCGCAGCTTCACCTCGCCATCCTTGCCGACGAGCAGCACGTGAAAGGCGGCTTGCGAGCCGACGCTGAGCTCGGGCCGATCGCGCCGGGCAGCCTCGGGCGTCATCTCCTGCACCACCACGTCACGCTCGCCGAGCGCCGAAGCGTCGCATTGCAAGGCCAGACGCTGCTTGACGGCGCGCGGATCGCCTGATCGCGCCACCACGACAACCAGCCGGTGCGGCGACGGCGCGGCCGCAGTGGCGACGATCAAGCCCAACGCCATGACGCTCCTTCTGCATCCTACACGCATTCAGGCCTCCTGGCGCGGAACCATGACGCAACATGGGATGGTTGCGCAGCCTTTGCCGGGGCAGGCCACGTTGAGCAGAGCTCGAACCTTCGTGTAACGAGGCAAGGATCCCAGGCGAGCTCGCGCCTGCCCGCGAGCCTGATCTTCCGGTCAACGCCATTGGATGGGAAGGGCTTGTCGGTCAGCCCATCAGGTAAACAGTTCATGCAGCAGGCTTTACGATTTCTGTCGCGCACGCGATTGCCGGCCTTGTTGCGCTACGGCCTGGTCACCCTCGCGATGGGACTGATTTCGCTGATCAGGCTGGTCGCGCCGCTCGATACGGCGCCATTCCTGCTGTACCTGCCGCTCATCTTCCTGGCGACGCTCGGGCTCGGCTGGGCGGCCGGGCTCGTCGGGCTTGCCCTGTCCGACCTGCTAGCCGCGTTCTTTTTCCTGCACGACGCCTCACGCCTCTCGTTCAGCACCGGCCAGATCGTCGCCCTGATCGAATACCTCGTCACCGGCGGGGCGATGGTCGCCGTTTGCAGCGCGCTGCGCCGCGCCATCCTGGACAACGAGCTTGTCATGGCCGACTTGGAGCTGAGCCGCCGCGCCCTGCAATCAGCCAAGGAAGAGGCCGACGGCGCGAAACAGGTGGCCGAGGACGCCAACAAGGCCAAGAGCGCCTTTCTGGCCAACATGAGCCACGAGCTGCGCACGCCGCTCTCGGCCGTGATCGGCTACAGCGAGATGCTCGAGGAGGAGGTCGAGGAGCTCGGCGAGAAGACGATGCTGGCCGACCTGGGCAAGATCAAATCCAACGCCAAGCACCTGCTGAGCCTCATCAACGACGTGCTGGACCTCAGCAAGGTCGAGGCGAACAAGATGGACGTCTACCTCGAGGCGCTCGACGTCGCCAGCTTCGCGCAGGATGCGGCGGCCACGGTCGCCAGCCTGATGCAGAAGAAGGCCAACACGCTCGTGCTCGACATCGGCGCCGATGTCGGCGCCATGCGCACCGACGTCGTCAAGGTGCGTCAGTGCCTGTTCAACCTGCTCAGCAACGCCGCGAAGTTCACGCAGGCCGGCCGGATCACCCTCTCGGTGCGACGCGAGGCGCAGGCCGGCGCGGATTGGCTCAGCTTCGCGGTCAGCGACACCGGCATCGGCATGACGCCGGAGCAGGTGGAGCGGCTGTTCCAGCGCTTCATGCAGGCCGACGAGACGACCACCCGGCAGTTCGGCGGCACCGGCCTGGGGTTGTCGCTCAGCCAGGCCTTCGCGCAGCTCCTCGGCGGCGGCGTCACGGTTCGCAGCACCCTGGGCGAGGGCACATGCTTCACCCTGCGCCTGCCGGCGCTGCCGCCGGCCGCGAGCCCGGACGTCGCCTCCCCGCAGCAGGCGACCGACGAGCTGGACCGCACGCGCGACCTGGTTCTCGTCATCGACGACGAAGCCGCCCAGCGCGAGCTGATGGCTCGCTTTCTCGAGCGGCGAGGCTATGCGGTCCGAACCGCCGCCAACGGGGCGGTCGGGCTCGAGCTCGCGGCCGCCCTCCAGCCGCGCGTCATCCTGCTCGACGTCATGATGCCGGAGCTGGACGGATGGTCCGTGCTGGCGGCCCTCAAGCAGCGTGCGGACACGGCCGCGATACCGGTCGTCATGGTCAGCTTCGTGGCCGACCCCGCCCTGAGCGAGGCGCTCGGAGCGACCGATGCCCTACCCAAGCCGATCGACTGGACGAAGCTGGAGACGATCCTCGGTCGGCTGCGTGAGGCGGGCGGCCGCGTCCTGGTGGTCGATGACGACGCGGACATGCGGCATCGCCTGCGCCTGTTGCTGGAGCGCAGCGGCTGGTTGGTGCAGGAGGCCGCGAACGGGGCGGACGCGCTGACGAGGCTCAGGCCGGCGCCCGACCTCATCCTGCTTGATCTGACCATGCCGGTCATGGACGGCTTCTCGTTCCTGCACCGGCTTCGAGAGACCGCCGGGTGCGCCGACGTCCCGGTCATCGTGCTCAGCGCGCGGGACATCACCGCCGCCGAGCGCGACCGGCTCGCCAGCGCCGAGAACATCCTCAAGAAGGGCGAGGCCAGCATGTCGGTGCTCGAGGCGGAGGTGCGCCACGTGCGGGAGGCGAAGCGGCACGACGCCTGAGACGCCGCCGCCGCTTCAGAGGGCGCCTACGGCACACGTCGCCCGTAGGCCCCGGCGATCGCCTTGGCGGCATCGTCGGGCGTGAGGAAGCCGGCCTCGGCGACGGTCAAGGTGTCGGCGACGAACCGGGCGAGGTAGTCGGCCGTCGTCGGATACAGGCTCTGCTGCTCGGCCGCGCTGAACGGCGTCACGTGTCCCGACAAGGCGCAGTTCAGGCTGGCGCTGCCGGTGCTCTCCGTATAGGTCGCGACCGGCACGTCGAGCTGGGGCGCGCGCACGCCGCCGACGCCGTTGCCGTAGGCGTCAAGCGTCGTCACCAGGGCGGGCGGTGTTCCGGTGGCCTGGATCAGCTGCGCGTGCGGCGGCGTCGTGCCGGAGCGCACCCAGCCCTCCAGCTGCGCGAAGGCCGCATCCAGCAGATAGCTGCCGGGGAAGTTGTTGAGCTGCGTTCCGGCCTGGCAGGTGGCGAAATCCTCGATCAGGGTCGTCCCGCCGGCGGCATGCGTGTCCGCGGCGTCCGGCGCGGACGTGGTCTGCTGCACGACCACGTGGGACGGCCCGGCCGCCTCGTAGGAGCGGTAGCGGTCATCCGCGGCATCGCTGTCCGCACGATAGGCTTGCCGGGCGTCGCGGTAGTCGGTCTGCGATTGCGTCGCCACGATCGCGGCGTTGCGCGAGCGCAGGACGTTGCGCGGATCACCGGCGGCCGGCGCCGTGCTGCACTGGTTCAGAGGCGCCTGGATGCCGAAGCCGGAGCCGACGAGGTAGCCATCGAAGATCGGCTTGCCTTTGATCCGCGGCGTGATCGCGTTGATGTAGGGAATGAGGTCGATGGCGCTCTGCGAGTAGCCGGCGGCGTAGACGGCTTGGACCGCGTAGCCGTGCAGGGGGTTGGAGGCGCCGCCGCTGCGGACCAGCGAGGCGGTCTGGCTGAGCACATCCCACAGCAGACCGTCCTCGGTGGCGTGCGACGCGCCGCCGACGATGCTGGACAGGACGGGACACGTGGCATCGGTTTCGTTCGGGTTCGGGTTCGCCCAGGACAGCGCGTCGTAGCGCGCCGGATTGAACATCTTCAGCCCGGCGATGGCGACCGGCTTGCCGGTGATGCCGATCCATACGTCGCCACGGCTGGTGAAGTAGTCATGATCGTACGACCAGAAGATCGGCAGATCATAATTGTTGGTGGCGTTGAGGATCTCGACAATGACGTTGCCGCTGAAGCGGGCCTTGTCGGTAGGCCGTCGCACCAGGATGCGGTTGGTGTAGGGGCCGCTGCGCAGCACCGTGACGCTGGTGTCGTATGGATCCTTGACGCTGTCATATTGGTAGACGTTGGCGGTGCCGCTCAGAAAGTATTCGTCTTCACGATAGCCGACCTTGGCGAGGTTGATCGGATCGATCTGGTCGGCGGCGGCATTGAAGGGGTGGTCCGACGCCGTCTTGCCCGGGATCGGTCCGGTGACGGTCGGCACCTCGCGCGCTCCGGCGGCGCGCGCGGGCGCTGCAAAGGTGAGCGACGCGGCGGCGAGCGCCATGCCGGCGGCGCATAGAACCGATTTTTGGCTGTTCATCGTTTCCCCCCTGCGGCCCGTTTATCGGGTCGTCATACGCGGATTGGGCGGCTGCGCAGCGGCGCCCACCGTCCTTCCGGCCGTGCCAGATAGCGCCGGCTCGTCGGGGTTCGCAAGCCGCCGCGCCAGGATCGCTGCAACGATCGTGTGGACGCTCAACGGCTGCCGGGTCGCTGGAGCGGCGAGCGACTGGCGATGACCTCGTCGCGCGGCGCGCGACTGGGATGACCTCGTCGCGCGGCGCGCGACTGGCGATGACCTCGTCGCGCGTCGCGCGACTGGCGACGGCCTCGTCGCGGCACGGACCGGCGGCTTCGCGTCAGCCTCGCGGCCGGCGGCCGGCGCGGGGCAGCTTCGTGATGCTTGACGGCTCCATCGGCGTGAGCAGCGCTTCGACCTGAGCCGAGCAGGCGATCGGGCCATTGCGGACGAAGCGCTCGTGGTTCGCCTCGATGGTCGACGGGTCGTAGAGGTAGTTGACCATGATGCCGTAGGACTCGCGCAGGCCGCGCTCCGACATGTTGGCCATCCAGTTGATCCGCTCGAGACGCGCGCCGTTGCCGAGGTGGAACCGGGCGACCGGATCCATGCCGCTGCCGCCGGCTGCCGGCCGGGCGAGGTAGAGCGCGCAGTAGCGCGTCACCAAGGCGCCGGCGGCCGCGCGGCTGGCGGCAAGCTCGGGCCAGGCGCCGATCGCCAGAGCCGCCCGCAATGCGTCGGCAATCCGCTCCGGCCCGGGCGGCAGGCCGGCCGCCTGGAACAGCGCGGCGCGCTCGGCGGGCTGGACCGGCAGCTCGGGAAGCTCGCCGGCGTCGAGCCCCGCGTCGAGCCAGCGGCGAAACCCCGGCACCGGCGAGAGGGTGGAGAACTGGCGCAGGCCCGCACGCTCGGCGCGCAGCTCCTCGACCACCTGCTTGATCAGGAAGTTGCCAAAGGAGATGCCGCGCAGCCCGGCCTGGCAGTTCGAGATCGAGTAGAAGATCGCGGTGTCGGCCGCCGCCGTGCGCTCATGCTGCGCCGCCTCGTTGGACTTGCGTTCCAGTAGGCTCGGCAGCGACGTCGCAAGCCCGTTCACGAGTGCCACCTCGACGAAGATCAGCGGCTCGCCGGGAAGGGCGGGATGGAAGAAGGCGAAGCAGCGCCGGTCCGGCGCCAGACGCCGGCGCAGATCCTCCCAGCCCTGGATCTCGTGCACCGCCTCATAGGTGATGAGCTTCTCAAGGGTCGCCGCCGGCGTCTGCCAGTCGATGCGGCGCAGCTCCAGGAAGCCGCGGTTGAACCAGGAGGCGAAGAGGTGGCGCAGGTCCGCATCGAGCAGCGCCAGCTCGGGGCGCGCCTGCAGGGCGCCGAGCAGCTCCTTGCGCATGCCGACCAGCGCCGCCGTGCCGCCCGCGGCCATGTTCATCCGCCGCAGCACCTCCTGGCGCGGCGGCTCGGCGCAGCTGGCGAGCCGTCCCGCCGTCTGCGGGCTCGGCGTGGCGAGGTAGTCTCTTGCCGCCTCGGCGAGCCGCTCCGGATCCGGCTGGAAACCCGCTGCCAAAAACGCGAACAAGCCGACCCGCTGCTGCGCGGACAGCGCGGCGAGGACGCTGAGCAGCTCGCGCGCGACCGCGGCGCCCGACGCCTCGCCGCGCTCGGAGAGCAGCGAGGCGGCGAGCAGCTGGGCGCGCTCCAGCGGGTCGATCCCGCTCCCCGGAATGGCGGCGAAGCTGCGCCCGCGCTCGGCGATCGAGGCCCACAAGCGCTCGAGCCAGCTGCGTGCCGGCAGCGCGGCCGCGTCGGGTGCGGACGAGAGGGTCTGCGACATAGTACGCTCCTCGGGCTGGCGAGAGCATCATGCCGCGCGGCGTCCGGCCGGGCCATCTCGGCCATGCTAGGCGCGAAGATCCTCGATGAACTCGGAGCCGGGGCGCACGGCCGAGACCAGCAGGCGGTCTCGCGCGCGCGTGCAGGCGACGTAGAACAGGCGGCGCTCGGTCTCGTAGACGTCGTCGAGCTCGGTCTCGTCGGCGATGGCCTCCAAGCGCGAGCGCAGCGGCAGGATGCCGTCGTCGCAGGCGATGACGGCGGCGGCCTTGAACTCCAGCCCCTTGGCGAGGTGCATGGCGCCGATCAGGACGTGGCCGGCCGCGGGCTGATCGCGCTCGCCGAGCTCATGCGGGATCAGGCCGGCGGCTTGCACGGCGGCGCGGGCGCGGGGCAGCTCGGCGCGGCTGCGGACGAAGACGCCGAGCTCCTCGGGCTGCATGCCGTCGGCCGCGGCGCTCGCGAGCCAGGCGCCGACGGCCTGGATCTCGACGGCGGCCGTGTCGAACCGGCGGATGTCGGGCGGCGGGCCGTTGAACAGGGAGACGGTGCGGTCACGCTCGTCGGCGTTGCCGTCGACGTCGCGGACGCTGGCGGGGAGCAGGCGGTCGGCCAGGCGGCGGATCTGGTGGCTGGTGCGGTAGTTAACGCTCAGCGTCGAGGCGCGGCCGCGGAGCTCGACGCCGAGCTCTCGCCACGAGAAGGGTTGCTGGAAGATGCGCTGGCCGATGTCGCCGGCGAAGAACAGCGCATCGGGCGTCGCCGGCGCGATGGCGGCGAGCAGGCGCAGCTCGGCCACGCCGAGGTCCTGCGCCTCGTCGACGACGATATGGGTGAAGGGCTTCTCCGGCCGGGCGGCGTAGCAGGCGGCGGCGCGGGCGCAGATCTCCGGCCAGGTGGCGAGGCCGCGTCTGGCGAGCGCGTCGCGCGTCGCGGCGAAGACCGGCCACAGGCGCTCGCGCTGCCCGGCGCTCATGCGGTTCTTGCGGCCGAGGCGCGGGACGCGGGCGTAGGCCTCGGCGTCGGCGATCTGCCAGGCGTCGACGACGTGGGTCCATTCGGAGCGCAGGAAGCGCGGCGCGAAGCCGTGGCTGCCGACGGCTTCGGCGGCCTTGGCGATGGCGTCCGCGACCTGGGCGGGCGAGGCGGCGACGGCGCGGCGGCCGCAGGCGAGCTGGTGAAGCTCGTCGGCGACGGCGCAATAGGGCGAGACTGTGATGCGGCGGCGGGCGGGCGTGTCGTCGCCGACCAGGATTGCGAGCTTGCGCGACAGGGCATGGGCGAGCGGCTCGGAGAAGGTGGTGAGGAGGATGCGGGCGCCGGGCGCGCCGGCGAGGCGGGCGGCGCGGTGTAGGGCGACGATAGTCTTGCCGGTGCCGGCCGAGCCGGTCGCCCTCGCCGGGCCGCTATAGACGCGCTCGACGATGGCCTGCTGGGTCGGGTGGAGGAACACCGCCCAGCGCTCCCAGGCGGCGTCCATGGCCAGGGCCAGCGCGTCGCTGTCCTCGACGACGCGGAAGCGGCGCTGGGCGTCCGGGTGGGCGAAGGGGCCGGCGGTGGCGGCGGGCGCGGGGCGGACCAGGCAGCCGGAGCCGACATAGCCGAGCAGCGCCTCGGCGGCCTCGGCAGGGAGGTGGTCGGCGAGCACGAGAAAGGCATCCTCGTCGGCGGCCTGGAGGTCGGCGACCCAGTCCGGCGGGACGCCGACGCCGAGCAGGTCCTCGGCGGACAGTCTCTGGAACAAGGCAGGCGCGCCCGGCGACGGCGCGGCGGGCGCCGCGATCTCTTCGAGGCGCTCGCGAATCTCGACGATCTGGACGGCGCCGGTGCGGGGATGGGCCTCGATGCGGCGGCGCTCGGCCCAGCGATAGGCGTCGTCGTGGTGGCCGGCGTAGCAGAGCAGGAAGCTGGCGTCTGTCTTGTGGACGACGAGGCGGATGTCGCGGCCGGCGCGGACGGACCAGAAATGGCTGTCGCGCGAGCGGTCGATGCGGTGGAACTGCAGGCCGGGGGCGGCCTGGTCGGCCTGGAGGTTGAACACGGTGAGCTTGACGAGCTTCTGGTCGGCGCCCTCGAGGCGGGCGAGGGAGGCGTAGAAGCTGATGGCGATGACGAACTCGGCGTTCATACGGTGAACACCTTCATCACTTCGTCGCCGAAATGGTTGATCACCTTGACGGCGATGCGGCCGGTTTCGGGGCGGCGGAACGGGCGGGAGACGTCGCGGTAGAGGGTGGCCCAGGCGGCTTCGTCGATGTCGGCGCGGAGGGCGGTTTTCAGCGATCTGTAGGGGTCGTTGGCGCCGAGGAAGTAGGCGTGGCGGACGAAGAAGCTTTCCTCGTTGTACGCAGTGTCGATGAACCAGGCGGCGATGCTGGCGGTGTCGCCGGAGCGGATTTCGCCGGTCTGGGGATCGAAGACGTCGACGCCGTTGATGCGGATCCGGACGTGGTCGGGGCGGTCGGAGACGGGCTCGATGGTGAGGTCAGGCTCGCCGAAGACGACGAACATGTTGCCGCGGCCGGTGTTTTTCAGGTCCGCGGCCATGTGGAGGTCGGGGTTCATGCGGGCCTTGAGGATGGGCATCGGGCCGAGTTTCGTCAGCTCGCTGGCGTGGGCGTCGAAGTTGAAGGCGCAGGCGATCAGGATGTCGAAGCGCGCTTCGGAGGCTTCGCGGGCGGCGGTGACGAGATCGGTGCGGCTGAGGGTGCCGAATTCGGGGCCGAAGAGGATGCCGGCGCGGCGGGTCGCGTCACCTTCGCGGTAGGTGCCTTCGGCGCCGATATAGGTGCCGGGCCAGGGGGCGAGGCTGTCGAAGCGGAGGCTGTCGGATTTGTTGGTCTGGTGGACGCCGGCGGTGCGGAGGTTGTCGAGGACCATGGCGGCGAAGTCGGCGGGCGGGGTGGCTGCGTTGCGGCGGGGCGCGCGTGGGGTATCGAGCAGTTCGTCCTCGTCGGCGGGAACGGCGCGGTGGGGGGAGAGACTTTCGACGGTGAAGGGGCCGGCGACGCGGAGGCGCGATTTATCTTCGTAGGGTCGGTCGTAGAGGTATTCGATGTCGGCCTTGCGGGCGATGGAGGCGTCGATCTGGCGCTGGCGCTCGATGCGGGCGGCCCACCAGGTGGCGTGTGTCTTGGCGACGTCCGCGGGCCAGGTGGGGTCGGCGTCGCGCGGGATCTGCCACTCTTCCAAGGTTGTGCCGAGGGCGGCGTTGAGGCGTTCGCGGAGCGGTTCGAGGGTGGCCTGGGACTGCTCCCAGAGGACGTCGATCTCGGCGTTGTAAGCAATGGATTTAAGGGTGACGTGCGGCGCGCGCTCGTAGACGAAGCCTTGGCGCACGTCGTTAGCGGTTGACATGTCAGGTTGAATCTTTCCGGACACGGATTGTTCTTTGGCACGGCCTTCGCGGCTGTCGGCGAGAAAATAATAGGGGTATTTGGTGGCCATCAGGCGGGTGCGTGCTAGGGCGAGGGCGACGCGGGAGGTGTCGATGGTGATCCAGCGGCGAGCCCATTGTTCAGCGACCGTGGCGGTTGTTCCGGAGCCGCAGGTTGGGTCGAGGACAAGATCGCCGGGATCGGTGGCCATGAGTAGGCAACGCTCGATGACGGTCGGAGCTGTCTGAACAACATAGATTTTCTTCTCGGAAAAGCCACTCGTCAGGGTGTCAAGCCACAGACCTTGGATCGGCG
>CAXUCZ010000070.1:0-7653 GCA_964249675.1 uncultured Acetobacteraceae bacterium
AAATCCCGGGGGGGGCGGGGGGGGGCGTGGGGGGGGCGGGGGGGGGGCGGGCCGGGGGTTCTGGCGACGCTGGTTGTCGCGCTGCTGGCGGCGCGGCCGCAGGTGGCAGCGCTGGCGGCGGCGCGGCCCGGTTACGCGCTGCTGGCGGCGGTGTCGGTGGGCTGCGGGGTGGCGCTGGCCGCCGGGTTGTTGCTGGCGCTGGGCGCCGGGCGGCGGCGGTGGGCGGCCGGGCTGCTGCTGGCGGAGGCGGCGCTGCTGTTCAGCGTGCCGCTGGCGGCCGGGGTGCGGAGCGCGGGGCAGGGGAAGGCGCGGATCGATGCCGGCGCGCTCGGCTTCCTGCGTTCGCATCTGGGGCTGCAGCGTTTCGTCTCGCTCGGCGGCATCGTGCCCAATTACGGCGCTCTCTACGGGCTCGCCTCGGTCAACTACAACGCGCTGCCGGCGCCGACGGACTGGGTGGCGTTCGTCGGCAGCCATCTCGACCCGGCGAGCGACCGGGTCAGTCTCTATGGCGGCATCGACGCATCGCGGCCGGACGGGGGCGCGTCGCTGGCGGCGTTTGCCGACCGGCTGGGGCAGTATGCGGCGCTCGGCGTGCGCTACCTCGTGACGCCGCGTGATGCCGAGCCGTTCGGTGCGGCGCTGGCCGGCTATGACGAGGCGGGCGCGGCGGTGGCGCATCCGCTGCTGCCGGGCGAGGCGCTTGCCGGCACGATCGCGGCGGGCCGGCTGCCGCAGGTGCGGCTCGGGACGGTTGCGGTTGAGGTCGGCACCTATGGTGGGGCCGCGAGCGGGGCGCTTGAGGTTCGGGTTTGCGCGGCGGCGGGGTGCGCCGACGGAATGGCGGAGCGTGGATCGGCCGTGGACAACGGCTTGCTGGCGGTGCCGTTGGCGTCGGCGCTGGTGGTCGGGGGCGGCGAGGCGGTGCGGTGGCAGGTGACACATCGTGGCGGCGGCGGCCCGGTGGCGCTGTGGCTGCGGCGCACAGCGGATGGGGTGTTGGAGCCGCGGCTGCGGCTACTCGCGGTGGCGGATCCAGGCAGCCCGCGACGGGTTTGGCACGGTGACGCGCTTGACATCTGGGCGCTGCCGGGTGCGGCGGCCTACTGGCAGGCGCCGTGCCGGATGGTGGCGCAGGCGCGGAACAGCGTTACCACCGACTGCGACGCGCCGGGCCGGCTGACCCGGGTGGCGCTCGCCTATCCCGGCTGGCGCGCCAGCGTGGACGGCGTGGCGGTGCCGATCACGACGGTCGCGGAGGTGCTGCAGGCGGTCGACCTGCCGGCCGGGCTCAGCCGGGTGCGCTTCGTCTATCGTCCGCCGGGCGGCCGGATGGCGGTCGGGATCGGCGTGCTGGCGGCGGTGCTGCTGGGTTGGCTTGGCGCCGGTCAGCGCATCAGCATCGCTTTGAGCGCGATGCGGATGCGGCGGCCGTATGGCGGCGCCAGGAAGCCGAAGCCGGAGAGGCGGCCGGCCGCGTAGACGCCGCGGGCGTGCGAGAAGCGCTTGAAGCCGTCATGGCCGTGATAGGCGCCGATGCCGGAGGCGCCGACGCCGCCGAACGGCAGGTCGTCCTGGATGCAGTGCATCAGCACGCTGTTGATGGCGACGCCGCCGGAGAGCGTGCCGTCGAGCAGGGTTGCGAGCGCGCTGCGGTCGCGGGTGAAGGGGTATAATGCGAGCGGGCGTGGGCGGTCGTTGATGAAGCGCACCGCCTCGGCGAGGTCGCGGTAGCCGATGACCGGCAGGACGGGGCCGAAGATCTCCTCGGCCATCAGCGCGCTCTCAGGCGAGGGGGCGAGCACGACGGTGGGGGCGAGGCGGCGGCCGGGCGCGTCGGCGTGCCGGGCCAGCACGGTGGCGCCGGTGGCGGCGGCACCGGCGACCAGGCCGCGCAGCCGCTCGGCGTGGCGCTCGGATATCACCGACGTGTAGTCCGGGCTGTCGAGGCGCGGATACATCGCGCTCGCGGCGTCGAGCACCGCGTCGGCGAAGGCGCGCGCCTGCGCCTCGGGCACCAGGGCGTAGTCGGGCGCGATGCAGGTCTGGCCGGCGTTGAAGAACTTGCCCTGGGCGATGGTGCGAGCGGCGGCGGCCAGGTCGGCGTCCGGGCAGACGATGGCCGGCGACTTGCCGCCGAGCTCCAGCGTGACCGGAGTGAGGGTCTCGGCCGCCGCACGCGCGACCAGGCGGCCGACGGCGGTGGAGCCGGTGAACAGCAGGTGATCGAGCGGCAGGGCGCAGACCGCCTCGGCGACCGCGGGGCCGCCGGTCACGACCGCCAGCAGGGTCGGATCGAAGGCGGCCCCGAGCAGCTTGGCGAGCAGGGCTGAGAAGCGGGGGACCAGCTCGGAGGGCTTGAGGATCACCCGGTTGCCGGCGGCGAGCGCGTCGACCAGCGGGCTGATGGTGAGCAGCAGCGGATAGTTCCAGGGGGCCACGATGGCGACGCAGCCGAGCGGCTGGTGCTGCACCCAGGCGCGGCCTGGACGAAAGCCGATGTCGACCTGACGCCGTTCCGGACGCATCCAGCGGCGCAGGTGGTGGCGTGCATTGCGGATCGAGGCGAGGGCGGGGACGAGCTCGGCGAGGTCGGTCTCGTTGGCCGAGCGGCCGCCGAAATCGGCGCCGATGGCGGCGGCGATGGGCTCGCGGTTGGCGCGCAGCAGCCGGTCCAGCGTGGCGAGGCTTGTCAGGCGCGCCTCGCGCAAGGGCGCGCCCTCGCGGTCATGGGCTTGGCGTTGGGCGGCGAGCAATGCTGCGGGGCCTGCCGAGCCTGGTTTCGCAAGAGTTGGGCTGAACGTGTCCATTTGCGCACTCGCATTGAGGATCGGTGCTCGACGGCATGCCGACGCTATCAGGCAATGGCGGGCCAACCTAGGGTGCGCCAGGATCCATCTCGGAGCAGGTGGACGCATCCAGGATCAACCATGCGGCGTTCGCTGTCGGTTCTGCTGAGCGTTGTCGGCGGGCTGGCGGGTTGCGCCGCGCCGGACGTGCGGCCGAACCTGCAGGCGCTGCGCGGGTTTCATGCGCCGACCTCCCGCTGCCAACCAAGCGCGGGCGACCGGCTGCTCACCAGCGTCGACACGCTGCCGGGCACGGGCGGCGCCAAGGGCTACGAGGTGGTGGCGGCGGTCAAGCTCGGCGACGTGCCGGCCGACGGGCATGGCGGCGACTTCTTCGATCCGTCACTGACCGTGTTCGACGAGCGCTGCGAGCCGGTGTGGCGGCAGAGCTTTCCCGGGCTTGGCGAGGTTGGAGTCGAGGTGCTGAGCGCGCCGGACGGGCCGCTGCTGCATGTCGTCGGACGGTCCGTCTTCTATCCGGCCGGGCAAGACGTGTTCGACCACGAAATCCTGGGTGCTGCCGGCGGCTCGGTCGCCGCGGTCTCGCCGGCGGGCTTGCGCTCGGACGGGCAGCGTCAGGCCTATGTCGGGCCGGTTGATCGCCATGGCCAGCTTGGTATTGTCGTCACCACCTACCCAGCCTTATCGGACCCGCACGCCCGGCCGCAGCCCAGCCGCTCGCTGCTGTACCGCTGGCGCGGCTATCATCGGGCCGATGGGACCACCATGCATGCGTTTGCCGGGCCGGAGGTTCTCCATGCCAAGCGACTTGCCGCACTCAAGCTCGGCCGCACCATGCTGCCGCGCTTTCCGCTTTACGAGTTCATGCTCGGCTCTTAGAGCCGCGCTTGCAGCGGCGGTGCTGCTGGTAGCGGCTCAGCCGGTGCTCGGCGCCGACCTCGTGGTCGCCGGACCGGGCGCGGCAAGCACGACGCTCAGCCCGGCGGACCTGGCCGCGCTGCCGCAGGTGACGCTGCGGACCACGCTGGTGGGCGGGCACGGGCCGCGGCCGTCGGTGTTCGTCGGGCCGCTGCTGTTCACGCTGCTCGACCATGTGCACGCCGTCGATGCCGGGCAGATGCGGGCGATGGCGGCGCAGACGGTGCTGGTGACCGGCAGCGACGGCTACTCGGCGAGCGTGGCGCTGGGTGAGATCGCGCCCGGCTTCGAGGCCAAGCAGGTGGTGCTGGCCGAGAGCGAGGACGGCAAGCCGCTGGGGCCGGACCACCTGCGCCTCGTCGTGCCGGGCGACGCGCATGCGTCCAGGTCGGTGCATGAGGTGGTGAAGATCAGTGTGAAGTAAGCCCTTCTTTTTTTAAAAAAAAGCAAAAAATTTGCCCGTTAGTCCGTCCTTGGCTCACGCCCAGTGATAAAAGTTTTTTGGTTCTTTTTTTCAAAAAAGAACCGCTTAGCTTGCCTTCCTTTGCGACGGCGCCGCGACGTTGGCGATGACTTCTCCGAATGGTCCGCCGTGATGCGCCGCGCCGAGGTCGATGCCGGTGGTCGCCTTGAGGGGCAGCAGCGGGAAGACCAGCTCGGCGAAGCGGTAGCACTCCTCCAGATGCGGGTAGCCGGACAGGATGAAGCGATCGATGCCGAGCGCCATGTATTCGCGCATGCGCTCGGCGACCTGCTCGGGGTCGCCGACCAGAGCGGTGCCGGCGCCGCCGCGGACCAGGCCGACGCCGGCCCACAGGTTGGGGCTGATCTCCAAACGATCGCGACGGCCGTTGTGCAGCCGGGCCATGCGTTGCTGGCCGACGCTGTCGAAGCCGGAGAACGCCTTTTGAGCGGTGGCGATGGCGGCATCATCCAGGTGGCTGATGAGGGCGTCGGCGGCGTCCCACGCCTCGCGGGCGGTCTCGCGGACGATGACGTGCAGCCGGATGCCGAAGCTCAGGGTGCGTCCCTGCGCGGCGGCGAGGCGGCGCATCGCCTCGATCTTCTCGCCAACGGCCTCGGGCGGCTCGCCCCAGGTGAGATAGACGTCGACCTGCTCGGCGGCGATCTGCTGGCCGACCTCGGACGAGCCGCCGAAATAGAGCGGCGGGTAGGGTTTCTGGACCGGCGGGTAGAGCAGCTGGCCGCGCTCAATCGCCATGTGGCGGCCCTTGAAGTCCACCGTCTCGCCGGCCATCAGGCCGCGCCAGATGCGCAGGAACTCGTCGGTGGCCTCGTAGCGCCCGGCATGGTCGAGGAAGACGCCGTCGCCGTGCAGCTCGGCCGGGTCGCCGCCGGTGACGACGTTGATCAGCAGCCGGCCGCCGGAAAGGCGATCGAACGTCGCGGCCATGCGGGCCGACATCGAAGGCTGGCCGAGGCCTGGGCGCACGGCGATCAAGAAGCGCAGGCGCTCGGTGAGCGGCAGCATCGCCGAAGCCACGACCCAGCTATCCTCGCAGGATTTTCCGGTCGGCAGCAGGACGCCGAAATAGCCGAGCGCGTCGGCGGCGCGGGCGATCTGCGAGAGGTAGTTCAGGGTGACATGGCGGGCGCCGTGATCGGTGCCGAGATAGCGGCCGTCGCCATGCGTCGGCAGGAACCACAGGACGTCGGCTTTGCCGTCGTCGTCGGCGAGAGTTGGAGCGGGCGTCATGTCGCCTCCTGCAGGGTCGATGTGGTGCTACGCGCGGGCGATGGGGCCGGATCCTCGACGCCGAGGCCGGCCAGCAGGCTCGCCTTGAGGCGGGCGAGCAGCGGGTCGGCGATGCGGCGGGGGCGGGGCAGCGGGATGGTCCACTCGCGGGTGATGCGGCCCTGATCGAGCAGCAGCACGCGGTCGGCCAGCAGCAGCGCCTCGTCGACGTCGTGGGTGACAAGCAGGGCGGCGCATCGATGCCGGGCCCACAGCTCGGCGATCAGGCGCTGCATCTGCAGGCGGGTCAGCGCGTCGAGCGCGCCGAGCGGCTCGTCAAGCAGCAGCAGGCGGGGCTGGCGCACCAGAGCGCGGGCGAGGCCGACGCGTTGCGCCTCGCCGCCGGAGAGGGTCAGCGGCCAGGCGTCGATGCGATGGCCGAGATTGACCTCGCGCAATGCCGCCTCGGCGCGCGGCCGCGCGGCGCCAGGTCCGCTTGAGGGCAGGCCGAGGGCGACGTTCTGCCAGACCCGCCGCCAGGGCAGCAGGCGGGCCTCCTGGAAGACGACGGCGCGGGCGGGCGGGACGTCGAGCGTGCCGGCATCCGCCGTGTCTAGCCCGGCGAGCAGGCGCAGCAGGGTGGTCTTGCCGGAGCCGGAGCGGCCGAGCAGGGCGACGAACTCGCCCGGCGCGATGTCGAGGTCGACGCCGTCCAGCACGGCGGCAGCGTCGAAGCGACGCGTGAGGCCGCTCGTGCGGACCCCGTCGCCGGTCGAACGCCGCTGGTCGCCGCTCATCGGCGGCTGCCGAGCAGCGACGGGCGCCAGGCGAGCAGCCGATGCTCGAGCAGGCGGACCAGCTGGTCGGTGGCTGTGCCGAGCAGGGCGTAGACCAGCAGGCCGACGACGATGATGTCGGTGCGCAGGAACTCGCGGGCGTCCATCATCATGAAGCCGATGCCGCTGCTGGCGGCGATCTGCTCGCCGACCACGAGGCTGAGCCAGCCGAGCCCGAAGGCGTAGCGCAAGCCGACGAGCAGTTGCGGCAGGGCGGCCGGCAGGATCACCGCGCGGATGATGCCGAAGCGAGACAGGCCGTGCACGCGCGCCATCTCGACCAGCTTGGGGTCGACGCCGCGGATGCCGGCGAACAGGTTGAGATACAGCGGGAAGCCGGCGCCGAGCGCCACCAGCAGGATCTTGGGCAGCTCGCCGATGCCGAACCACAGGATGAGGAGCGGCACCAGGGCCAGATGCGGCAGGGTGCGCAGCATCTGCAGCGGCGCGTCGAGCAGGTCCTCGCCGGCGCGCGACAGGCCGGCGAGCAGGGCGAGCGGCACCGCGACGAGGACCGCGATGGTCATGCCGACCAGCACCCGGAGCAGCGAGACGAGCAGGTTGTGCTCCAGCGTGCCGTCGGCCAGCAGCTTGCCCGCGGTGGCGAGGATGGCGCTTGGGGCGGCGAGCAGGCGCGGCGACAGCAGGCCGGTCATCGAGGCGGCCTGCCACAGCGCCAGCAGCGCCAGCGACGAGGCGAAGCGCCGGATCGTCGGCTGCGGCAGGCGGATGCGCGGCCGGGCTCGCGCTCGCGCCACGCCGATGGTGACGCTCACGGCCCGCCTACCGGCAGCACGTCGTCCTGCACCCGAACCGGAGCGGGGATGAGGCCGGCTTTCGCCACCGCATCCGCCACCACCTGCTGACTGGCCACGATCTCGGGCGTCATCGTGCCTACCCCGAAGCCGAGCCGGCCGACCGAGGCCTGCACGACCGGCAGCGGCAGCCCGGTCGAGCCGGCGAGCATGGTCGACACCTCGGGCTTGTGTCCGGCCGCCCAGGAATCGGCCTCGGTCAAGGCGTCGAGCACCGCCTTCACCACGGCGGGCTCGGACGTCGCCAAGGCTCGGGCGGCGATGAAATATTGCCGGTTCTGCACCGTGCCCAGGCCGTTCTGAAGCACCCGCGTGTCCAGGTTGGCGAGCGCCGAGGAGAGATACGGGTCCCAGATCGACCAGGCATCGATCGCGCCGGCCTGGAAGGCGGCCGGAGCGTCTGCCGGGCTCAGATAAACCGGCGTGATGTCGGCCCATGACAGCCCGGCTTTGGTGAGCGCGGCGAGCAGAAGGTAGTGCGCGTTTGAGCCGCGAGTCAGCGCGACGCGTTGGCCCTTGAGCCCGGCGGCGGTCGTGATGCCGCTCGCGCGCCCGACGAGGATCGCCTCGCCGGTGGG
>CAXUCZ010000070.1:7663-10868 GCA_964249675.1 uncultured Acetobacteraceae bacterium
CGGTGGGCGCCGGCGGCTCAGCGCCGACATAGACGATCGGCGCGCCGGCGGCCTGAGCGAAGATCGGCGGCGTCTCGCCGGTGATGCCGAACTGCACCGCGCCGGCGTTCATCGCCTCCAGCAGCGGCGGCCCGGACGGGAACAGCGTCCAGGCGACGTCGTAGCCGAGCGGCTTGAGGCGCTGCTCGAGCGTGCCGCGCTCCTTGAGGATGATCAGCGTGCCGTAGCGCTGGTAGCCAACCTGCAGCGTCTTGCCGATGGCGGGCGCGGCGGCAAGCGCGAGCAGGCCCGACAGGCCGATCAGGACGGCACGGATGCGGTTTGGGCTGATCGACATTGGACCAACGTAGATAGCCGGGTTTTACCTTGCAAGGCCGTGTAAATTGGTGAAGCACGAGGAAGGAGGACAGCCGGAGGCTCTGCCTCTGGACGCCCGCCGGGGTCCGCGGCCCCAGATCCCATTCGCCGGCATGAACAACAAAGGGATTTTGAAGGCTTTGCCGTTAACGGGCCCTCCTCTGCGAGGGCAAACTACATCTGCGAGTGGTGATCCGATGATGGAGCCATGCTCATGCCGGGAGCCATGTCCATCATCTTCGGGGCGGCGGTGCTGACCGGGTGGGTGGCGAAGCGATGCAGCTCGGCGGTGAATTGCGGCGTGGTGACGGCGTCGACCGGCTCGGCGGCACGCAGCCAGCCATGTGCGTCGATCAGGATCTGGGTCGGCGGCGGATCGTTCGGTGACCGTCCGGTGACGACGGCGTAGGCGGCGCCGACTGACGGGTCCCGGGCGACGCAGAGGCCGGCTGTGGGCGTGGCGGCGGCGGCGGCCAGGATCGTGGTGACGCCGGAGAGCGGCGCGGCCGCGGCGGCGCCGATCAGCACCCGCACGAAGCCGCCGCGCAGGTCGGCGAGGCTGCGCGGACCATCGACGCAGTCGGCCTGCAGCTCGGGCGCTTGCAGGGCCGGTGTCCAGTCGCCGGCCTGGCGGACCACGAGGCCGGCATTGTGGGCGCGCACGTAGTCGATCAGCGCCCAGCGCTGGTCATCGGAGAGGGTGTCGGCGAAGCCCGGCATCGCAGGGCCGCCATCAGGCGCCGGGATGCCGTGCGCGAGCCACCAGTAGAGCTCGCCATCGCTGTGCATCCAGAGATGCTCCGCCGTCAGGTTGGCGGGCGGCACCGGCAGGCCGCCCGCGGCCGGACCGTCTCCGCGGCCTTCGGCACCGTGGCAGGCGGCGCAGTGGGTGGGAAACAGGGCCGCGCCCTCGGCGATTGAGGCGGCGGCGAACTCGGTTGGCGAGTGGAAGAAGCTGGTCGGGTAGGCGGGCACGAACAGCAGGTCGAGATGCGGGACGGCGACCCAGGCGATGGCGACGGAGGCGGCGGCTGCCGCCGGGCGCGGCCAGCGGCGCCATGACCCGCGCAGCAGCAGGGCGACGGCGATCAGCACGACGCTCGCCGTGAGCGCCAGCACCGCAGCCAGCGCCTCGCGCGCGAAGTCCGGGTCCTCGCTGACGGTGTCGAGGCTGAAGCGCTCGGCGAACGGCCAGATCGGCTGGCTGTGCATGCCCGGCGGCAGGCTGCTCAGGAGCGCCGCGGCGAGGATGACGGCGAGCCCGACGCCGGTCTGCGCGGCAACGCTGCGGCTGAGCGCCTGTCGGGCGGGCACGGGTGCGGCGCCGAGCAGGGCGGGGGCGAGGCGATAGCGGTTGACGCAGGCGAAGCCGAACAGCACGCCGAGCAAGGCTAGCTTGATCAGCAGCATCCAGCCATAGGCGGTGCCGACGACGGCGGCCAAGCCGCCGCTCAGCGCCCAGCCCTGGTAGGCCGAGGTGACGACCAGGGCAACGATGCAGAGCTTGCCGACCGGCGAGAACCAGCGCGCGGCCAGCGCCGCCTCGCGGGCGGGTGCGTGCCGCACCACGATGAGCAACGGCAGCAGCCCGCCGAGCCACGCGCCGGCGGCGAGCAGGTGCAGCGCGTCGGCGGCGAGCAGCAGGCTCAGCCCGGCCTGCATCGAGGCGGCGTGACTGTGGCCGGACTGCAGCATCAGCAGCGGCGTCGCCGCCAGCAAGGCCGCGCGCCGGCGGCCGATGGCTGGCGCACGGCCGAGCACGAGGGCGGTGGCGAGCAGGGTTGCGAGCTGCAGCAGGACGACGTGACCGAAGCTGGTCCGGCCGGCGACGATGGGGATCGCCGCCAGAGTGGCGGCGAGGTCGTCGGCGGACGCCATGTCGGCGGCTTGCAGCGCCAGCCAGGCGAGGAGCGCCGCCAGCCCGCAGGCGAGGCTGAGCTGGATCAGCCGCAGCCATCGCCGATCGAGGTCGGCGAGCGCAGGCTGGGGCAGACCGGCGATGGCGCGAGGCGCGACGAGGCAGCCGAAGGTCAGGGCGCCGAAGACGCTGAGCAGGGCGGCGACGGTGGCGGCGCGGCACAGCGCCAGCGCCGCGCCGCCGGAGAGGTCGAACTCCGGCACCAGCCCGTGGCCTACGGCTTGACGGTGAAGGTGAACTTGCCGGACGTCTTGTGGGTGTCGGTGTCGGTCGCGTGCCAGGTGACGGCGTAGACGCCCGGCGGCAACGGCTTCAGCCCGATTGCGAGACGGCTTTCGTCGCCGGCGCTGTGGACGTGGCCGTCATCCATCTTGGCGCCCGAGGCGTCCTGCACCGCGATCGTGCTGAACAGCGGCTCGATGCGCTCGCTGAAGGTGATCGTCACTGCGGCCGGGGCTTGCGGCAAGGTGCTGCCGACGGCCGGGCTCGCGGTCTTGAGGAAGGCATGCGCGACGGCAGGGGCGGCGGACAGCGTAAAGCCGGCGGCGGCGGCGGCGAAACGGTAACGCATGCGGTGGTCCTCAGGGGAAGATCGGCTTGCCGATCGTTTTGGGGAACAGGTCGTCGAAGAAGACATGCACGAGCCCGACGACGCCGACATTGGCGCCGGCGGCGCGATTGAGCGGCACCAGCGCCTCCAGGCCGACCTCGCCCCAGTCGGCGAGATAGATGACGCCGGGTGCTGCCGTCCAGGTCGTGCCTTGGCTGCTCGGCGATGAGGCGGGCGAGAACCAGGTGAACTCGACCAGGGGGATCATCTGGCCGACGAACGACGGCAGTCCGTAATCCTTCACCTGCGACTGCAGGTAGGGGATGCTGTACTGCAGCGACAGGCCGCCCGACCAGGCGTTGCTGTCGCCGGTGTTGAAC
>CAXUCZ010000071.1:0-8107 GCA_964249675.1 uncultured Acetobacteraceae bacterium
ACGGCGCCAAGGGGCTGGAGTTCGACACCGTGTTCCTGCCCGGCTGGGAGGAGGGGCTGTTCCCGAGCCAGCGCTCGATGGACGAGAACGGCAACAAGGGGCTCGAGGAGGAGCGCCGTCTCGCCTATGTCGGCCTCACGCGGGCACGGCGTCGCGCGGTGGTCAGCCATGCGGCGAACCGGCGCCTCTACGCCAACTGGCAGAGCACGATCCCCTCGCGCTTCATCGACGAGTTGCCGGAGGCGCATGTCGAGCGGCAGGGCGGGGCTAAGCTTGCGCGCGAGCAGCGCCTGCTGGCGCCGAGCGTGTTCGGCAACGGCCCGCTGACCGCGCGGCCCAAGGTGGTGGAGGCGTGGGAGCAGCCCGCCCGGCCGTCGCGCGCGGTCAAGATGACCGTCGGCCAGCGCGTGTTCCACCAGAAGTTCGGCACCGGCACCGTCCAGGGCGTGGACGACGACCGGCTCGACATCGAGTTCGACCATGCCGGACGCAAGCGCGTGATCGACAAGTTCGTGGACCCCGCGTGAGCCGGCACGGCCAGCTCGGCGTTGCGGGTCGCCACGCGAACGACGCCTTGCCGCGTCACGCGACGGCGCTGGAGACGGTCTCGGTCATCGTGCCGGAGGCGGCGGTCGAGGCCTACGAGGCGGCGCTCGCCAGCGTCTGCGGCACCGTCGGCCTGTTCGTGGTGGACGAACGTGACAGAACCTGGCGCGTCGAGGGCGTGAAGGATCGCGGCGAGCACAGTGCGAGCCTCGACCTGGCATTGGCGATCGCCGAGGCCGCCACCGGACACGCGGCCGCGCTGACCCGCGAGGCGACCGCCAGCGAGGGCTGGCTCGCGCGCACCTACGCCGCGTTTCCGGAGCAGCGCATCGGCCGCCGCTTCGCCGTGCGCGGCGAGCACCTGCCGCCGGCGGCAAGCCCCGGCCGGATCACGCTCACGCTCGATGCCGGGGTGGCGTTCGGCTCCGGCGAGCACGGCTCGACGCGCGGCTGCCTGCGCGCCCTGGAGCGCGTCGCCGCCCGCCGCTCGCGGCGCAGCTTGGGCCGCATCCTCGACCTCGGCACCGGCTCGGGCATTCTGGCGATGGCGGCCGCGCGTCTGCTCGGCCGCCCCGTGCTGGCGGTCGACATCGATCCCTGGTCGGTGCGCACCACCGCCGCCAACGCCCGCCGCAACGGCTTGTGCAATCGCGTTCGCGCCGGCCTCGCCAATGGCTGGGCCAGTCCCGCCGTCCATCGCGGGGCGCCCTACGACCTGGTGTTCGCCAACATCCTCGCCCGCCCGCTCTGCCGCATGGCGCGCTCGCTTGCCGCCCATCTCGCCCCCGGCGGCACCGCCATCCTGGCCGGATTGCTGGACGAGCAGGCCCGCGCCGTGCTGGCCGCGCATCGCCGCTGCGGCTTGACCCTCGATTTCAGCCTGCAGGAGGGACGATGGACCACGCTGGTGCTGCGCCAGGGTCGCTGACCCCGGCCGAGAAGCTGGCCGCCGTGCGCGCCCTGCTCGCCGCCGACGGCCTGGACGGCATGATCGTTCCGCGCTCCGACGAGCATCTGGGCGAATACGTGCCGCCTTCGGCCGAGCGCCTTGCCTGGCTCACCGGCTTCACCGGCAGCGCCGGCATGGCGGTGGTGCTCGCCGACAACGCCGCCGTGTTCAGCGACGGGCGCTACACGCTGCAGCTCGAGCAGCAGACCGAGGGCGCCCTGTGGCAGCGCGCCCACCTCGTCGCCTCGCCGCCGGCCGACTGGGCGGCCAGGCACGCGCCCGGCGCCCGGCTTGGCTACGACCCCTGGCTGCTCGCCGAGCCGGTGCTCGCCGCCTTCACCAAAGCGGGCCTGCGCTGCGTCCCGCTGGAGCTCAACCCGATCGACGCCGTTTGGGCCGACCGCCCGTCGCCGCCGATGGCGCCCGCCCGGCCGCACCCGCTCAAGGATGCTGGCGAGAGCTCGGCCGACAAGCGCGAGCGGCTGGCCAAGATCCTGCGTGACGCCAGCCAGGACGCTGCGGTGATCACCGACCCGGCCTCGATTGCGTGGCTGCTCAACATCCGCGGCAGCGACGTCGAGTTCACCCCGATCGCGCTCGGTTTTGCGATGCTGCAGGCCGACGGGCAGGTCGATCTGTTCATGGCCGAGGAGAAGCTGCCGGCCGAGACGTGCGCCTGGCTCGGCAACCAGGTGCAGCCACAGCCGCGCGAGGCGCTGCCCGGTGCGCTGGCCGGGCTCGCGGGCAAGACGGTGCGCGTCGACCTTGCCGGCAGCCCCGCCTGGTTCGCAGCGAGGCTGCGCGAGGCCGGCGCCACGCTGGCCGACGCGCCTGATCCGTGCCTGCTGCCCAAGGCCTGCAAGAACGCCACCGAGCAGCGCGGCGCACGGGACTGCCACCAGCGCGACGCCGTTGCGCTGTGCCGCTTCCTGCACTGGCTGGGGACAGCACCCGGCCACGAGACGGAGCTGTCCGCTGCCGCCCGGCTGGTCACCTTCCGCGAGGCCGTCGAGGGCTTCCGCGGCGAGAGCTTCCCGGCGATCTCGTCGGCCGGCGAGCATGGCGCGGTGATCCATTATCGTGTCGACGAGGCATCGAACCGGCCGATCAATCCCGACGAGGTCTACCTGATCGACAGCGGCGCGCAGTTCCACGACGGCACCACCGACGTCACCCGCACCGTCTGGACCGGGCCGACGGCGGCGCCGGAGAGCCTGCGCGACCGCTACACCCGGGTTCTGAAGGGCCACGTCGCGCTGTCGGCGCTGACCTTCCCGCAAGGTATCGCCGGCGCCCATGTCGACGCGTTTGCGCGCGCCGCTTTGTGGCAGGTCGGGCTCGACTATGATCACGGCACCGGCCACGGCGTCGGCAGCTACCTCTCCGTGCATGAGGGCCCGGCGCGCATCCATCGCGACGCCAACCCGGTGCCGCTCGCGGCCGGCATGATCCTGTCCAACGAGCCCGGCTTCTACCTGCCGGGCAGCTACGGCATCCGCATCGAGAACCTGCTGCTCGTGGTGCCGGCCGAGCTTAGCGCCGCCAAGCCATTCCTGCGCTTCGAGACGCTGACGTTGGCGCCCTATGACCGCCGGCTGATCGCGCCCGAGCTGCTCAGCGCCGACGAGCGGCACTGGATCGATCGCTACCACGCCCGCGTCCTGGATGCCGTTGGCCCATCAGTCGCCGATGATGGCGAGCGGCTCTGGCTCCAGGCTGCCTGCCGCCCCCTCTGACTGCACAAGGAGCGCCGATGCCGGGCACCAACCAGCTGGCCGACCCAGCCTCCTTCACCGAGTGGGTGCGCGAGCGCATCCGCTATTCGGACACCGACATGCAGGGTCACATCAACAACCTTGCCTACATGGCCTACGCCGAGACCGGCCGCAGCGTGCTGATCTCCACCGGCGCGGTCGCCGCGACATTGGGCGAAACGCCGCGCGTCACCTTCCTGCTGGCCCGGGTCGAAGTGGACTTCCTCGGCGAGACGCGCTGGCCCGGCGAGGTCGACATCGGCACCCGAGTGGAGCGCCTTGGCCGCACCTCGGTGACGCTCGGGCAAGGCATCTTCAGCGCCGGCTCGTGCAAGGCGGTGACGCGCTCGACCCTGGTGCTGATCGATCTCGCCACCCGCAAGCCGACGCCGATCGGGGGCGCGACGCGAGAGGCGCTCGAGGCGCTCGGCGACACCGCCGCGGAATTCGAGTCGCCGCCGAAGGCGACGATGCAGCCGATGAAGCCGATGGAACCGATGAAGCGGATGGAACCGATGAAGCCGATGCAGGGCATGGCGCCGATGCGGCCAGCCGAGCGCTGGTGGCCGGACGATTTGGGAACGCCGTCCACGTCGGGCGGACAAAACGACATGCGCTATGCGTTCTTTGCGCAGGCGAGACGTCTAGTCATCGACACGGCCGGCACGATTGCCGTCTACGACACCGGCAATCACGACATCAACGGCGTGTCGCAGCAGCATGGCGGCGGCACCCGCAACCTGGCGTTCAGCAGTCAGGATGGCGAGGTGCGGCTGGAGATGTTGACGCAGGTTTCCTGACGGCCGCTAAACGACAGGTGACGCCAGGGTTCTGCCCTGGACCCGCCAGCGGTAACGTGCATCCGCACGACGCCCATGAGGACCTGGACCCCGTCACGACGACTCCGCGATGTCGCGCCATTCGGCTTCGGTGACCGTGCGCACGCCGAGCTCCGCCGCACGTTTCGCCTTCGATCCGGCGTCGGCGCCGAGCACGACGATGTCGGTCTTCTTCGACACCGTGTCCGTCACCCGCGCGCCGAGCCGCTCGGCCAGCGCCTTGGCCTCGGGCCGCGTCATCGTCTCCAACGTTCCCGTAAAGACCAAGATCTTCCCCGACAACGCGCCGCCGCCCACCACCGAGGTCGCGTCCTCGATCGTCAGCAACTCCGCGAGCGCGTCGACCACGTCGCGATTGCGCTGCTCGGCGAAGAAGGCGGCGAGCTCGTCCGCGATCGACTGGCCGACACCGAGAATGCTGCCGAGCGCGAGGCGTGCGTCCGAGCCGATTTCGGTCGCCGCCTGCATCTGCGCGCGCCATTCCGTGTAGCTGCCGTAATGGCGCGCCAGCAGTTTGGCGTTGTTCTCGCCGATACGGCGTATGCCGAGCGCGTAGATGAAGCGCGCCAGGCCGATGATGCGGCGCGCGTCGATCGCCCGAACCAGCGCGTGAGCCGACTTCGCGCCCCACCCCTCGCGCTTTGCGATTTCGGCTTCGTGCGACGCCAATCCGAACAGGTCGGTGGGGCTCCGCACCAGCCCTTCGTCGTGGAAGGCCTGGATCGTCTTTTCGCCAAGTCCGTCCATGTCGAAGGCCGGACGCGAGACGAAGTGGATCAGCCGCTCGACGCTCTGTGCCGCGCAGGTCAGGCCGCCGGTGCAGCGCCGCACCACCTCGCCCGCCGGCCGAACGGCCAGGCTGCCGCAGACCGGGCAGACGTCCGGAAATACGTAGGACGTCGCATCATCCGGGCGCCGCTCGGCCACTACGGACACGATCTGCGGGATCACGTCGCCGGCGCGCTGCAGCACCACGGTGTCGCCGATGCGGACATCCTTGCGGATGATCTCGTCCTCATTGTGCAGCGTCGCGCGCGTCACCATCACGCCGCCGACGTTGACGGCGAGCAGGGCTGCGACCGGCGTCAGCGAGCCGGTGCGCCCCACCTGGATCAGGATGTCCTCAAGCACGGTGGTGGCGCGCTCGGCAGGAAACTTCCACGCCGTCGCCCAGCGTGGCGCCCGCCCGGCAAAGCCAAGCCGCCGCTGCAGCGTCAGGTCGTCGATCTTGTAGACCACACCGTCAATATCGTAGCCGAGCGCAGCGCGGCTTGCCGCCATCTCGGCCTGGAACGCCGACGCCGCCTCCGCATCATCGAGCCGACGGCTGAGCGGATTGACGGTAAAGCCCCAGCGACGCAGTTGCTTCAGGTATTGCCAGTGCGTTTCGACCGCTAAGTCGTTCGCCTCGCCCATGGCGTAGGCAAATAGCGACAGCGGCCGACCAGCGGTTACGGACGCGTCGAGCTGCCGGAGCGAGCCGGCGGCGGCGTTGCGAGGGTTGGCAAACAGCCGCTGACCGGCCGCCGCCTGCGTGTCGTTCAAAGCGAAGAAGTCCGCCTTGGTCAGGAAGATCTCGCCGCGGATTTCAATCAGCGCCGGCGCGCGGCCGGATAGCCGCTTCGGCACACTGGCTAGCGTCAGCAAATTGGCGGTCACGTCCTCGCCCACCTGCCCGTCGCCGCGCGTCGCGCCCTGTATCAGTCGGCCATCTTGGTAGGTCAACGAGATCGACAGCCCGTCGATCTTCGGCTCGCCGACAAGGCCGAGCGCGCTGTCCTTCAGGCCGAGGAACCGTCGGACCCGCGAGGTGAACTCGCCAAAACCCTCAGCGTCGAAGATGTTGTCGAGCGAGAGCATCGCCACCCTGTGGCGGCGCTTGATAAAGCCGTTCTGCGGCGCGACGCCCAGGGTCTGCGTTGGACTGTCTGACTGAATAAGCGACGGAAACGAGGCCTCTATCAACGCATAGCGACGACGTAGAGCGTCGTACTCAGCATCGGAGATCAGCGGCGCATCGTGCGCGTAATAGGCTTCGTCGTGACGAGCTATTTCGCCGGCTAGATTAGCCAATATCGGAGCGACTTCCGGCAGCGTCAACGGTATGACGTCAGTCTGCCCTGGCGATACTGAGCCTTTGTCCCGTTCGCGCTTTACCACTTGCGGTCTCTCTTCGATTTCAGTTACGAGGAGGAGGAAAGCTGCTTCTTCACTAAAGCAAGCAAGCCTTCGTCGGCGTGGGCACGAGCCTCTTATCGAACAAAAATTTTTGGTTCTTTTTCTAAAAAGAACCGCTTTCTTACACGCCTAGCAAAGAGTCCGCCGCCGCACGCGCCGCCTCTGTCACGCTTTCGCCCGCCAGCATGCGTGCGATCTCCTCCCGGCGCGTCTGGTGCTCCAGCGACGCGACCCGCGTCTCGGTCTGCCCTGCGGTGACAGCCTTCTGCACCCGCAAGTGCATCCGCCCGCGCGCCGCCACCTGCGGGCTGTGGGTGACGACCAGCACCTGCACGCCGTCGGCCACCCGCGCCAGCCGCTCGCCCACTGCGGCCGCGGTCGCGCCGCCGATGCCGCTATCCACCTCGTCGAACACCAGCGTCGCCACCGGCGAGCCGCTCACCAGCACAACCTTCAACGCCAGCATCAGCCGCGACAGCTCGCCGCCGGACGCGATCTTGCCGAGCGGGCCCGGCGGCTGCCCCGGGTTGGTCGCGATCAGGAAGCGCACCGTGTCGATCCCGGCCGCGTTCCACGCCGCCTCGGGCAACCGATCCAGTTCGACGAAGAACCGCGCCCGCTCCAGTCGGAGCGGCGGCAGCTCCCGGCCGACGGCCGCCTGCAGCGTGTCGGCGGCACGGCGCCGCGCCGCCGCCAGCCGCTCCGCCGTGTCGATGTAGCTGGCCCGCGCGCCTGCGAGCGCCGCCTCCAGCGCCGCAACCGCCTCCGACCCGCTCTCCAGCGCCGCCAGCTTGCCGCGCAGCCCGTCGAGGAACGCCGGCAGCTCGACCACGGCTACGCCGTGTTTGCGCGCCGCGCCGCGCAGCGCGAACAGCCGCTCTTCGGCCTGCTCGAGCTGCCGTGGATCGGCCTCCGCCTCGTGTCCAAGCCGCGTCAGCAGGGTCTCGGCTTCCGCCAACGCCTCCTCGGCCCGCTCCAGCGCCGCCAGGGCAGGGGAGGCCGCCCGGTCCTCGCCGCCGCCTGGCGCAAGCCGCTGCAGCGCTCGCGACGCCGAGCGCAGCGACGCCGCCGGGCCGGCGCTGCGGCGGTCCCGCGGGGTCAGCTCGGCCAGCGCCATCGCGATCGCCTCGGCCCGCCGCTCGCCCTGCTGCAGCCGCTGCCGCTGGCTCGAAAGCTGCTCCTCCTCGCCTTCCCTGGGCGACAGGTCCGCAAGCTCGCCGACGGCGAAGCGCAGGAACTCCTCTTCGCGCGCCGCGTCCGCAATGGTCTGCCGCGCCGTCGCCAGTCGTTCGGCGGTGGCCCGCCACGCGCGATGCCTGGCCGCGAGCTCGGCGCGCAAGGCCGGCGCCACCCCATAGGCGTCCAGCAGCCCGACATGCGTCGCCGGGTCCGCCAGCCCCATCTGGTCGTGCTGGCCCTGCACCTCGACAAGCAGCGCTCCGACCCGCCGCAGCAGGCCGACACCGACCGGCTGGTCGTTTACATAGGCTCGCGAGCGGCCGTCCCGGCCGACCACGCGACGCAGCACGATCGCCTCCTCGGCGGCGATGCCCTGTTCGTCGAGCAGCGCGTGCACGGGATGGGCGCCTGCGCTGCGCCGGCACGCACGATAGCGGTCTCCGCCCGTACGCCGATCGCGAGACCCAGGCTGTCAAGCAGGATCGATTTGCCGGCGCCCGTCTCGCCGGTCAGCACCGTAAGACCCGGCCCGAACGCAAGGTCCAGGCGCTCGATCAGCACGACGTCACGGATCGACAGGCTGGTCAGCATGGCGAGAGGCCGAAGGCTTCGCCCGTCAACATCGTCGGCCGCCGGCTCCCGACGCTAGAAGATCCAGCCAA
>CAXUCZ010000071.1:8117-10855 GCA_964249675.1 uncultured Acetobacteraceae bacterium
CCTGGCGGGCATGCTGCCATACACGTTCTTGCCATTCACCAGCCCGTGGTTGACGAGCTCGTTCCAGCTGGTCTGATACCAGGGGCTGCCGGGATAATTGTAGGCCAGCACGGAGGCGGTGCGCTTGGCCTCGCTCGTCAGTCCGAGCTTGAGATAGATCTCAGTCAGCCGCGACAACGCCTCGGCGGTGTGGTTGGTCGTCTGGAAGTCGTCCACCACGCGCTGATAGCGGCCGATCGCCGCGGCGTAGTAGTGCTGCTTCTCGTAGTAGCGGCCGACCTCCATCTCCTTGCCGGCCAGATGGTCGCGGCACAGGTCGATCTTCAGGCGGGCGTCGCGGCCGTAGGCGCTGTCCGGAAACCGGTTCACCACCTCCTGCAGCGCCGCCATCGCCTCCTGCGTGCCCTTCTGATCGCGCTGGATGTCGGAGATCTGCTCGTAGTAGCAAAGCGAGCGGAGGTAATAGGCGTAGGCGGCGTCCTTGCTGGTCGGATGCAGCTGGATGAACCGGTCAAGCTGGGCGATCGCGTCCGTGTAGTTACTACGCTTGTACTCGGTGTAGCCTTCCATCAGCTGAGCGTTGATGGTCCAGCTCGAATATGGATAATTCTGCTGGATCGCCTCGAAATGCGCCACCGCGACCTTGTAGCGCTCGGCGTCCAACGCATCGATGCCGTTGCTGTAGAGCTTGTCCGGCGGCTCAGTCGCCAGGTCGATGGGCTTCGGCAGGTTCTGGTTCGCCTTGGCGAACGGATTGATCGAGTTCAGCGTGGCGCAGCCGCCGAGCCCCGCTAGCGCCAGCGCCAGCACGGCGGCATCAACGCGGCGGCTCGGTCGATAGCGGGTTCGGGTGCGGGTCATGCGCACGCTCTATACCATGCGTCTCGCTGTCGTGAAGGCGTCGCGCGGATGTCGGCGCCGCGTCAGGCGGCAACGCTGCCGCGACCAAACCCGCTCCATAGCCCGGCCGGCCGGCGCTCGCGAAATGCAGCCGGGTTAGCGAACAGGGCCCGCAGCAGCCGGTTGTTCATCGCGTGTCCGCTGCGGCTGGCGACGAAGTGGGCCTGCAGCCTGGCGCCGCAGAGCGCCAGGTCGCCCACGGCGTCGAGCAGCTTGTGGCGAACGAACTCGTCCGGTCGGCGCAGTCCGCTCGGGTTCAGAACGATGGCGCCGTCGACGACCACCGCATTGTCCAGACTGCCGCCGCGCGCCAGCCCGGCCTCGCGCAACGCGCTGATCTCCTCCGCCAGCGCGAACGTTCGGCACCCGGCAAGCTCGCCCCGGAACGCCGCCTCGTCCAGCGACAGGCTGAGCGCCTGGCGGCCGATCGCTGCTGCTGCGAAGTCGATGCTGAGCGACATCTGCAGGCCGCCTGCAGCCTCCGTCGGCCGCAGTTCGGCAAAAGCCTCGCCAACGCTGACGCGGACTGTCTGCAGCACCTCGATGGTGGTCGGCGCTTGGTCCTGCGCCACGCGTCCGGCACAATCGATCAGGAACAGGAAGGGCGCTGCCGAGCCATCAAAGATCGGCACCTCGGGGCCGTCGAGCTCGACGACGAGGTTGTCGATCGCGCAGGCGGCGAGCGCCGCCATCAGGTGCTCGACCGTGCCGACCCGCGCCGCCGGCTGGTCCGGCAGCGCCAACAACGTGCATAGCCTCACGTCGGCCACTAGGTCGAACCGAGCCGGGATGTCGACGCCGAGGTCGGTGCGGCGAAATATGATCCCGGTGCCTGGCGGCGCGGGGCAGAGGCGCAGCGCGACTTGCCGGCCGCCATGTAAACCAACGCCGACGCAGCCGATGGCAGTCTTCAACGTATGCTGATAGCGGTCCAGCGCCGCCGTCGGCGTCAGGTCGGACGGCACTGTCGCCTCGCCGGGTCCGTTCGACAAAATCCGCGTCGGTGCGGCGACGTATCCATCCATACTTGCTCTGGCCGCCCCTGGAAGCTCGCTCGTGCTGACGTATGCAGCCGGTCGACAGTAAACTACGTCAGCGTCAGGCAGCCGCGCCAGTCAACCTTTGTTTCTCCGTATTTCGCTCTAAAGCATTGAAGAGATTTACTATTCATTCATCAGTAATGCTTCGTTACCAGCGTGCTCAGGACGACTGGCGACGCAGAAACGCCGGTATGTCGAGGCCGATTTCCTCGGACGAGGCTGGTCGGACCGACGGCGCCTCCACAGGCGGCGGCAGCTGCGGCTCGGTGCGCGCTGCGTCGCTGGCGGCGCTTGGCATGGTGCGGCGGATCGCGCCGGTGACGATGCCGAACAGGCTGTTGCGCGGCGCCGGCGGAATGGCGGCCGGTGGCGCTTCGCTTGGCGCGACGGCCGGCTGCGGTGCGAACAGCCCGCGGGGTGGTGGCGCGACCCGCGCCGTTGGCGCCGCGGCGGCAGCCGGACGCGCCGTTATGGTTTCGCTCGGCGCAGCGACCATGCCGGTCAGCTCGATTGCCGGCGCCACCGCCTTGGGCGCAGCCGGGGCCGCGTTTGCAGTCGCGACGAGACCAGGCCCGGCGCCGGACGACACTGCGGCGAGCGGCGCCCCGCCGGCCACAGCCACCAGCCGCGGCCGCTCGGCCTCGCTGCGCACCTGCATGTCGATCCCGGTCGCCACCACAGAGACCCGGATGCGGCCGGAGAGGTTGTCGTCAATTGCCGAGCCGAAGATGATGTTGGCGTCCTCGGCGACCTCCTCGCGGATCCGGTTGGCGGCCTGGTCGACCTCGAACAGCGTCA
>CAXUCZ010000072.1:0-10854 GCA_964249675.1 uncultured Acetobacteraceae bacterium
AGCCGGGCACGCTCGAGCCGGACCACATCGTGACGCCGGGCATCTTCGTCGGGCGAATCTTCCAGCTCGCCGGCGCGACCAAGCACATCGAGCAACGCACCACCCGCTCGCGACCCTCTTCTGAGCGCCCTGTCGGACCAGACGCCTGATGGCCTGGACGCGCGACCAGATGGCGGCCCGTGCCGCGCTGGAGCTGCGGGACGGCTTCTACGTCAACCTCGGCATCGGCATCCCGACGATGGTCGCCAACCACATCCCGGACGGCATGGACATCAAGCTGCACAGCGAGAACGGGATGCTCGGCATGGGGCCGTTCCCCTATCCGGGCGACGAGGACGCCGACCTCATCAACGCCGGCAAGCAGACTGTGACGCTGCTGCCGACGACGAGTTTTTTCGACAGCGCGCAGTCCTTCGGCATGATTCGCGGCGGCCACATCCAGCTCTCGATTTTGGGCGGCCTGCAGGTGGCCGAGAATGGCGACCTCGCCAACTGGATGGTGCCGGGCAAGATGGTCAAAGGCATGGGCGGGGCAATGGACCTCGTGGCGGGCGTGCCGCGCGTGGTCGTGCTGATGGAGCACACCGCCAAGGGCGAGCCGAAGATCCTGCAGCGCTGCACCCTGCCGCTGACCGGCGCCGGCGTCGTGCACCTCATCATCACCGAACTCGCCGTGTTTGACGTGAAACGGCCGGGCCTGGTGCTGGTGGACATGGCGCCAGGCATGACCGTCGAGGCGCTCCGCGAGGTAACGAAGGCCGGGTTCGAGGTGCATCCTTCAATCAGTTAGGAAGGAGCTTCTTTTTTGAAATAAAGAAGCAAAAAACTTGTCCTCGCCTGTCGCGGGGAAGGCGGCGAATACGGCAAGATTAGTTGATGACCGCGATTGTTACGTCAGTGAGGCCCGGCGGTCTTGCTTTCTGTATGGGTCTGATGATCACTTCATACAAATCAATGACTTATTTGAATCTTGCCTACACGCAGGATTCTAGGGCGGCTGCCGGCGGATCGTGCCGACGACTTTGCTAACAATCGCTTCATCGTCACACGCCTCTGACCATCGATCTCCAACAGACCTGAACTGACGAAAGTTTTTGGTCCTTTTTTCAAAAAGGACTGCTTGCTCCCCATGGCAGCCCGCCTTGCCGGAGCCCCTTGCGCGCTGCCAGGCGCGGCCGCTATAAGCCCGCCTCCCAAGGGATGGCGGGGCCATAGCTCAGTTGGGAGAGCGCCTGAATGGCATTCAGGAGGTCGTCGGTTCGATCCCGATTGGCTCCACCAATACTGACAGGACGCCGTCATCGTGCATCTGCTCGGCACATTTGACGGCCTGCTTGCCCACTATGGTTACGGCTTGGTCGGCGTCGTCATCATGCTCGAGAGCATGGGGCTGCCGCTGCCCGGCGAAAGCCTGATGATCGGCTCGGCCATCTACTGCGCCACCACCGGCCGCCTCGACATCCGGCTCGTGCTGCTCGTCGCCAGCGTCGGCGCCATCCTCGGCGACAACGTCGGCTACTTGATCGGCCGCACCGTTGGGCTGCGGGTGCTGGTGCGATATGGTCGTCGCGTCGGCCTGACCGATAGCCGGATGATCTTGGCGCGCTACCTGTTCCAACGCTTTGGCGGCTACGTCGTCTTTCTCGGCCGCTTCGTCGTCCTGCTGCGCACGTTGGCGGCGCTGCTCGCCGGCGCGACGCAGATGCGCTGGCCGACCTTCCTTGCGTTTAATGCGCTCGGCGGCATCTGCTGGTGCGTGCTCTATGGCGGCGGCGCCTATGCGCTTGGCGACGCTGCGCGGCACTTGACCGGTCCGATTGGCATTGGCGTGGGCGTTGTCGCCGCTACGGCCGCAGCGACGCTGTTCCTCTTTGTCAAGCGCAACGAGAGACGGTTGACCAGGGAGGCCGAACAGGCGACAGGCGTGAGCGTCAGCGACAAAGGTTGAACACCATGCGGGCCGTCCATCGATCAGCTCTCAGCGCCGTTCTGCTGGCGAGCCTCGCCGCAGCCGCGCCGGCCGCCCGCACCGTCGTGCTGACGCAGCAGCCCGGCTCCGCGCTCGAGGCGACGGCACGGATGCTCGCTGCCGGCGACCTCAAGGACGCCGCGACGCACGGCGACACACCGCTGCTGCTGGTCGGCTCGGCGCCGCTGGCGAGCGGCCCACGTCGGCATGCCAGGTCGGCGCTGTTCGTGCAGGTCCAGTCCGCCAGCCTGTGCGGCTCGGCTGGGTGCTCGACGTCCGTCTACGTCGGCGACCGGCACGGCTGGCGAAAGGTGCTGGACTCGATCAGCGGGCCGATCAAGGTCGATGCCAGAACCCACGAGGGCATGCACGACCTGCTGGTGCATACGCGTGATCGCTGGATCTGGCACGGCGACAGCTATGTGGACACCCTGCCCGCGCCGGCCGTGGACTTGCGCGACACCACCCCGAAAGGTGCGTCCCGATGAGGCCCGACGTGCTGATCCAGGCTAAGGCAGGGCTAATTCGCGGCGTCCTCGTCGTAGAGCGCGACCTCGTCGAGGAGCGACCAAACGCGTGAGGCTTGCATGTCCACGCCCGGGTCGTTGAGTAGGCGGTCAAGCTCCAGCAACTTGTTCTGGTAGTCCGCCTCGGTCACCGCCGCCTCCTTGTTCGCACCCGCAGCAAAGCAGACACATGGATCATAGGCAACAATTTTAGACGACGCGGCTCAGCGCAGCGCCATGCCGATCACGTCGTCGATGCCTCTAGACGGTCGACAGGACCGCCGCGGCCAGGGCAGGAAGCTTGGCGGCGGGATGCGCCTGGTTGCGGAACCGCAACCCGCAATCCTCGCTCGGGGCCGCGAACAACTGGCGACGCGACGTGCACGTGATCGCAACGACAGAGCGAGCCTCCGGCCTTGTCAGGAACTGCCGCGCCTCGCCTTCAAGCTCGAGACGCTCGCACAGCAACCGCCAGTCGGCCCTGTCGAGGTCCTCGAGAAACATTGCGAGAATGCCCGGACGCGTTCCGGTCAGCCGCGTCGGCGCGATTGCCGCCATGTGCCGGTGCACCGCCTGGGCGATCTCGTCCTCGCGCGCCGCCCGCGCTGCCATGACGAACACCGAGCCGCGGCCCGCCGTCACCGCAAGATGTGCCTCTGGACCAAACTCGCGCCTGAGTCGGCCCAGCAGGTCGGGCGCTTCGTCGCGTGTGGCGGCCAGCACCAGCGGGTCAAGCCGCAACACCGCCGCCTGATCGTGGCAGGCTCGCCGACGCTCGGCCAGCAAGGCGTTGATGCGCCGGTGCAGCGAGGCGAGCACGCAGGGCTCAGCCGGGTCGCGGTCGGCGCGCAAACCGTTCGGCAGCGTCATCTTGAGCAGGTAGCGGCCGGGATGCTGCGCCAGCCATAGCTGCAGGTCCGGGTCCACCCGATCGACGAGCTGGATCCAGGCGTAGCGGTGCAGGTCACGTCCCTTCTCCGCAGAGATGACGTCGCAGACTATCTCCGCCTCCAACCCGTCACGGGTCAGCAGCAGGTCGTAGGGCGCGCCGTCATCAAGGCCGGCATAGCTGATCTCGAAGCCGAGCTGACGCTGCCGATCGGCCGTCGCGACGAGGTGGAACAGGCCGATCAGCACGCCGTCGCCGCTCAGCGCCGCACGCAGTCCAGCCGCATAACGCGCCCGCCCCGGTATGGTCAGCTGCGCGATCAGCCGCGAGGCCAGCACGGCCAGATGCAGCACATGCCGGTCAGCCTCACGCTGCAACCCGCCGCCACGGCGAAAGCGCTCGATGACTCGCTCCACGGCGTGCCGGCGCAGCAGCGCGCGGCCGGCCAGCGTTGGCGTCGCTCCACGTTCGAGGAACGCCATGCGCTCTTTCCACAGCCGTTTACCGACGAAGCCCACGAAGGTCTCGAGCGCCGCTACGGTCTGTGTGTCAGAGCAGTGTTCCATCCCTCCTAAATCGGCAAACCCGCCGCGGAGTGTTCGTCACGTCTAGGTGAGTAGAGCTGAAACTCCTCCCTCGTCACCAGGCTGATCGAGCCGCGCCGTCTTCGGCGCGTCGGGGTTCTGCGCACGGTGGCGCAGCAGGTGATCGGCGAGCACGCACGCCACCATCGCCTCGCCGACCGGGACCGCGCGTATGCCGACGCAGGGATCGTGCCGCCCGCGGGTCGACACCTCGACCGCGTGGGCGGCGATGTCGACCGAACGTCGCGGCGTCAGGATCGAGCTCGTCGGCTTGACCGCGAAGCGGACCACGATCGGCTGGCCGGTGGAGATGCCGCCGAGGATGCCGCCGGCGTGGTTGGAGGCGAAGCCGACGCCGCCATCGCCCAGCGGCAGCATCTCATCGGCATCCTCGCCGCTTGCCGCCGCCGCCGCCAGGCCGTCGCCGATCTCGACTGCCTTGACAGCATTGATCCCCATCAGGGCGCCCGCCAGCTCCGCATCGAGTTTGGCGTAGAGCGGCGCGCCCAGCCCAACCGGCACCTCCTCGGCGACCACCTCGACGACGGCGCCGAGCGACGAGCCGCGCTGCCGCGCCGCATCCAGCAGCACCGCCCAGCGGGCGGCAGCTGCGGCGTCAGGGCAGAAGAACGGGTTGCGCTCCACCTCGGCCCAGTCGAAGGCGGCGCGGTCGATCGCATCAGGGCCGACTTGCACCAGCGCGCCGCGGATGCGCACGCCGGGCAGGATCTTGCGCGCGATGGCGCCGGCCGCCACCCGCATCGCGGTCTCGCGCGCCGAGCTGCGGCCGCCGCCGCGATGGTCGCGCACGCCGTATTTGAGCTGGTAGGCGAGGTCGGCGTGTCCCGGGCGGAAGCTGCGCGCGATGTTGCCGTAGTCGCGGCTGCGGGCGTCGGTGTTCTCGATCAGCAGCGAGATCGGCGTGCCGGTGGTCACGCCCTCGAACACGCCGGAGAGGATACGGACCTGGTCGGCCTCCTGGCGCTGCGTCGTGTAGCGCGACTGGCCGGGGCGGCGTCGGTCGAGCAGGGGCTGGATGTCGGCAGCGTCGAGCGGAATGCGCGGCGGGCAGCCATCGATCACGCAGCCGATCGCCGCGCCATGGCTTTCGCCCCAGGTCGTCACCCGAAACAGGTGGCCGAAGCTGTTGTGGCTCATCCCTGCGCCAAACCCGGCCTCTGCGGCCTCACTCCGGCGCCACCGCGATGTCCGGCGCGTTGGGGTTCTTCATGCCGACGATGTGGTAGCCGCAATCCACGTGGTGCACCTCGCCGGTGACGCCGCTCGCCAGGTTGGAGAGTAGATAGAGCCCGGCGCCGCCGACATCGTCCAGCGTCACGTTGCGCTCCATCGGCGCGTTGAGCTGGTTCCAGCGCAGGATGTAGCGGAAGTCGCCGATGCCGCTCGCCGCCAGCGTCTTCAGCGGACCGGCGCTCATCGCATTCACCCGGATGCCGCGCGGCCCGAGGTCGGCGGCAAGGTAGCGTACCGAGGCCTCCAGCGCCGCCTTGGCGACGCCCATGACGTTGTAGTGCGGCATCACCTTCTCGGCGCCGAGGTAGGTGAGCGTCAGCAGCGACCCGCCCGGCTTCATCAGCCGCGCCGCCGCCCGGCTCACCGCGGTGAACGAGAAGCAGGAGATGTCGAGCGCGGTCAGAAAGGCGGCGCGCGGCGTGTCCATGTAGAGGCCGCGCAGATACTGCTTGTCGACCCAGCCGATGGCGTGGACCACAAAGTCGAGCTCGCCCCAGTGCTGCTCCACCGCCGCAAACGTCGCCTCGATAGCGGCGTCGTCACCGACATCGCAGGGCAGGACGAGGGTGGAGCCGATGCTCTCGGCGAGCGGACGGACGCGCTTGCCGAGCGCCTCGCCCTGGTAGGTGAAGGCCACCTGCGCCCCCTGCGCGGCGCAGCTCCTGGCGATCGCCCAGGCCAGCGAGCGCTCGTTCGCCACCCCCATGACCAGGCCGCGCCGCCCCTGCATCAGCGTGCCGCGGATCGTCTGCGCCGCCGGGGCCTGCGGCATGGCCGCATCGGCTGGAATGGGGGTGTCGGCCATGATGCATCTCTGATCGGGTTGCCAGCGCGCGACGCCGGCAAGAGCCGTGCGCTGAGAGGCGTGGTGACACAGGCCCTTGCAGCAACGCAAGGCGCAGGGCCTGCTGCGCCCAATCCGGCCGACGCAACCGCCAGGAGCGACGATGCAGCAGCACAGCGACATGCCGAGCCCGCACGCGGCGCCGTTCGAGCAGTTCGATGCCTGGTTCGCCGATGCCGAGCGCCACGAGGTCAACGACCCGAACGCCATGACGGTCGCAACCATCGGGGCCGACGGTCGGCCCTCGGCCCGGATCGTCCTGCTCAAGGCGCGCGGCGAACGAGGCTTCGTGTTCTACACCAACCTGGAAAGCCGCAAGGGCCGGGAGCTGACGAGCCACCCGGCGGCCGCGCTGCTGTTTCACTGGAAGTCGCTGCGCCGCCAGATCCGCATCGAGGGCGCCGTCAGGCACGTCCCCGACGCCGAGGCCGACGCCTACTTCGCCAGCCGCCCGCGCACATCGCGCCTCGGCGCCTGGGCCTCGGAGCAGTCCCGCCCGCTACCCGGCCGAGAGACGCTGCAGGACCGGCTCGACCTGTTCGACGCGCGCTTTCCCGGCGAGCACGTGCCGCGGCCGCCGCACTGGACAGGCCTGCTCGTGACGCCGGAACGGTTCGAGTTCTGGCAGGACATCGAGTTCCGACTGCACGATCGCACCCTCTACGAGCGTGCCGAGAGCGGCTGGTTGGTCAGCAAGCTGTTTCCTTGAGGCAAAAAATCAGAGGCTATGCCTGTGGACCCCGCTGGAGCCTGAGCCCACAGATCCCCATCCGCTCTGAATCCAGGACGGGCGCTCTCTTGCTTGGCGAAGCCAGTCAATTCTCTCCCCACCCACACCAATCCCGTCCGTGCAGCAGACATAACACAGGATTTGAAGGCTCCGCCTTTAATCGGGGCAAGGGGCGACACCCTGGGCCTCGCCCGCTTCGCCTTTCGTGCGGCCCTGCTAGGCTCGGCGAAAAGGGGGACGCGAGGATGTCGATCCGCAAGATCCTGCTGCCGTTGGCCAGCACACGCGCCGGCGCCGCCGCGCTCGGCACCGCCTTCGTGCTCGCCGCGTCCTGGCAGGCACATGTCGCCGCCCTGCATGTCCGCCTCGACAGCCGCGACGTCTCGCCGCTTGCTGGCGACGGGCTGTCCGGCGCCATGATCGAGGACATCATGACGGCCACCGAGAACGAGGGCTTGGAGCGCAGTCGCAGCGTCAGAGCCATGTTCGACGACTGCGTGGCCGAACACGGCGTTGTGGTCGGGGCGGCGCGCCCGGACGCGACGGCCGCCAGCGCCAGCTTCACCACCCTGGTCGGCCGGGCAGACGAGATGATCGCCCAGCGCTCGCGACTTGCCGATCTCGTGGTGGTGCCGCATGGCAAGGCGGGCCAGGACCTAGCCGCCTCGGAAGCGCTGCACGCGGTGCTGTTCGACAGCCGCCGGCCGGTGGTGATCGCGCCGCTTGCCGCGCCGCTGAGCGTAGGCCGGCGCTGCTGCCTGGCTTGGAACGGCACCGCCGAGGCCTCGCGCATGGTCGCCGCGATGCTGCCGATGCTGCAGCGGGCAGAAGCCGTCCAGGTGCTGCACTCGGACGAATACCAGCGGCCGGGGCCCTTGGTCGGTGAGCTGCTGAGCTACCTGGAGCTGCACGGCGTGCGCGCCGGCACCACGGCTTTTCCGCTGGTCGAGCGCAGCGTCGGCGCCGGGCTGCTGACCGCCGCACGCGCCTTCCATGCCGACCTGCTCGGCATGGGCGCATACTCAAAGTCACGTCTGCTGCAGATGATCGCCGGCGGCAACACACGTTACGTGCTGGAGCACGCTGATCTGTCACTCATGCTGTCTCGATAGAAACCAAGTCGTTCCTTTGGAAAAAAGAACCAGGAATTCTGTCTGTTATGCTAGTGCCTCGTGACAATTTAGAGCAAGGCCTCCTCCAAGAGACTCCTCTGCTTCGTTCTTGGCAAAAAGCCCTTTATCGGCCTCGGTGGTAAGGATGCCCCGACAGAATCGACTGCGCACGAAACAGCTGCTCGGCGAGCATCGCGCGGACCAGCATATGCGGCCAAGTCAGCAAGCCGAGCGAGAGCACCATCTCGCCGCGCGCCAAAACGTCAGGCGCCAACCCCTCCGCGCCGCCGATCAGGAAGCAGGGCTCGCGGCCGGAGACGAGCCATCGCTGCAGCAGCGCTGCGAACGCCCCGCTACCCGGCTGCGCGCCGCCCAGGTCCAGCGGTACCGCAATCGCCGCGGCCGGCAGCAGCGCCAGCAACGCCTCGCCATCGCGCCGACGCAACTCCACCGGGCTGCCGCCACGCGCCTCCACAACCTCGCTGAGCGTCAGCGTCGGCCTTAGCCGGCCTGCATAGCGACGATAGAGCTCGAACTCCGGCCCGTCGCGCAGCCGGCCGACCGCAAGCAGCCGCACGCCGGCTCAGGCAGGCTCGGCCACCGCCTCGTCGCGACGCTCGTCGAGGTCGGGTCCCCACATCTTCTCGAGCGCGTAGAGCGAGCGGGCCTCGGGCTTGAACAAATGGACGACGATATCCCCGGTGTCGATCAGCACCCAGTCGGAGCCGCCCAGACCCTCGATCTGCACTCGTCGGACGCCGATCTCCTCGAGTTTCTGCTCCAGGTGGGTCGCCATCGCGCTGATCTGGCGGTCAGCGAGCCCGGTCGCGATCACCATCCGGTCGGCAAAAGAGGCGCGGCCCGCGAGGTCGAGCGTCACCACCTGCTCCGCCTTGTCGTCCTCGAGGCTGGCTACGATCACCGCCTGCATCTGGTCAAGCCGCGTGGTCTCGCTGGCCTCTCGCTTGGCCTTGCTGCGCGGACCGGCGGCGGCGGCCTTCTTGCGTGGCGTGCCGGCGATCTTCGCCGCTTCGGCAAGGGTCGCGGCCGGGCGCATGGATCCGCGCCGCTTGGCGGCATCGCCAACCGCGCCTCGCGCCAACTTGCTCGCGCTCTCCGTCGGCGGTTTGCGTGCGATCGCGGTCGGCCCCTTCTCAATGTCGGCTATCAACGCTCCGGGGAAGTAGACGCCGCCGCCGCACTCCGCAAGACAGTTGCGGACGAAGCGTTCTGGCGCGCCGGCAGGAACAGCCAGGCCGGCGCCTCGGCACCGGCGAGCAGGGTCGCCTGTGCCGTCGGCCGCCGGGCACGCCGCAACCGGCCTGCCGCCGCGCCGACCAGCGCTCCGGCGTTGTAGCCGGGCCGTGGCAGCACGGCGAACGGCATGCCGGCGGCGATGCTCCGCCAGCGACGCCAGGCCGGCAACTGCCGCAGGTTGTCGGCACCCATCAGCCAGACGAACCGCACGTGCGGGAACAGCCGGCGCAGCCGGCCCAACGTGTCGATGGTGTAGCGCGTGCCAAGCTGCCGCTCGATCGCGGTCGCGACGATGCGCGGCTGGTCGGCCACCAACGCCCTCGCCGAGGCCAGTCGCTCGGCAAATGGCGCCATGCCATGCGCCTGCTTGAGCGGGTTGCCCGGCGAGACCAGCAGCCAAACCTGGTCGAGCCGCAGCCGGCGCAGCGCCACGGTCGCGATGTGCCGATGTCCACCATGCGCCGGGTTGAAGGAGCCGCCCAGCAGCCCGACCCGCACCTGCCGTCCATCACCAAACCGGCTCGGTTCAAGCATCTCAGCTTGAATGGTAAGCAGACAGACGCGTCCTTTTCTGAAAGAAAAGAAGCGAAAAGATTGTCATCTTCTAAAGTTTCTCGACCACACGTACTAATCGGTTGAAAGTTTTTTGGTTCTTTTTTTCAAAAAGAACATCCTTTCTAAGCACGAACCTGTCCGTCGCCCTCAACCAGATACCGAAAGGTCGTCAACTGTTCGACGCCGATCGGCCCGCGCGCATGCAGCCGCCCGGTGGCGATGCCGATCTCGGCGCCGAACCCGAACTCGCCGCCGTCGCAGAACTGCGTCGAGGCGTTCCACATCACCACCGCGCTGTCGGTGCCGGCGAGGAAGGTCCGCGCGACGTCGGCATCCTCGGCGATGATCGCCTCGGTATGCGCGCTGGAATGCCGCGCGATATGCGCGAGCGCGCCGTCGACCCCATCGACGACCGCCACCGACAGCACCGCATCGAGCCACTCGGTATCGAAGCTGTCCGCGTCCGCCGGCGGGAGGTCGGGCACGATGGCACGCGCCGCCGCATCGGCGCGGAAGTCGCAGCCCAGCGCGCGCAGGCCCGCGACCAGTCCCGGCAGCTGCGCGGGCGCGATGCTGCGGTCGATCAGCAGGGTCTCGGTCGCGCCGCAGACGCCGCTGCGGCGCATCTTTGCGTTGCCGAGAATGCGCAGCGCCATCGCCGGATCGGCCGAGGCGTCGACATAGGTGTGGCAGAGCCCTTCCGCATGTGCCAGCACCGGCACGCGGGCCTCGCGCTGCACGCGCTCGACCAGCGAGCGACCGCCGCGCGGAATGATCAGGTCGATCAGCCCGGCCGCCCCCAGCATCGCCGCGACATGCGCGCGGTCGGCGTCCGGCGCCATCTGCACCGCCGCCTCCGGCAGCCCGGCCTTGCGCAGCCCGGCCTGCATCGCGGCATGGATGGCGCGCGCGCTGTGCAAGCTCTCCGAGCCGCCACGCAGCAGCACCGCATTGCCGGACTTCAGGCACAGGCCGGCTGCATCCGCGCCGACATTCGGCCGGCTCTCGTAGATCATCCCGATCACTCCGATCGGCGTCGCCACCCGGCGCAGATGCAGGCCGTTCGGCCGGTCCCACTCGGCGAGCACCCGCCCGACCGGGTCGGGCAAGGTCGCGATCGCCTCCAGCCCCGACGCCATCGCCTCGATGCGTTC
>CAXUCZ010000073.1:0-467 GCA_964249675.1 uncultured Acetobacteraceae bacterium
ACCCTCGCCGGCGCGTTAGCGGGCGTTCATCCGGCGAGCCTGGAAGGCGCGGATGTTGGAGCACGAGCTGATCTCCCGCCAGGCCTGCTGGCCGGGCAGCCAGACCTCGAGGTCGTAGGTCTTGGCGGCGGAAAACCCGGTGTCGCCGGCGCAGAGCAGCATCCGGCGAAAGGTGAGGCCGAGGGCGGCGAGTACCGTCTCGGCGGCACGCGTCATCCGCTCGTGCTCGGCGTCGCTGTCCTCCGGTCGGACGACGGACACCAGCTCGACCTTGCGGAACTGGTGCTGGCGCAGCATGCCGCGGGTGTCGCGTCCGGCCGAGCCGGCCTCGGCGCGGAAGCAGTCGGTCAGCGCCGCAATGCGCATCGGCAGTCGCGCCTCGGGGATGATCTCGCCGGCGGCAAGGTTGGTGAGCGGCACCTCGGCGGTCGGGATCAGCCAGCGGCCGTCGGTGGTGCGGAACAGGT
>CAXUCZ010000073.1:477-10813 GCA_964249675.1 uncultured Acetobacteraceae bacterium
ACGCTGACCTCGTCGTAGCCGTGCTGATCGACATGCAGGTCGATCATGAACTGGCCAAGGGCGCGCTCCATGCGCGCGAGCGCGCCGCGCAGCACGGTGAAGCGGCTGCCGGCGAGTTTCGCGGCGGCCTCGAACTGCATCAGCCCGAGCGATTCACCGAGCTCGAAATGCTGGCGTGGGGTGTAGGCGTAGTATGGCGGCTCACCGGAGCGAAACTGCTCGATGTTGCCAGCCTCGTCGGCGCCGTCCGGAACGTCGGCGTCGAGGACGTTCGGAAGCTCGGCGAGTTCGTCACGCAGCTCGTCCGCGGATTGGCTGGCGAGTCGCTCGTTCTCGGCAATGCCATCGCGCAACATCAGCGCCTCAGCCTGGAGAGCGGCAGTATCGAAGTCCTGCCGTTTGAGGTTCGCGATGTCCTTGCTGATCGCGTTGCGCCTCGTTTGATCGAGCTGAGCAACGGATACATACGCCCGTCTCGCATCATCGCCGGTCAGCAACCGGCCCGCACCTGGCGGCAGCCCTCGACGAGCCATCGCCGCATCAAACCCCGCCGGATCGTCGCGGATCGCCCTGACGTCATGCATCGGCGTCGACCTTCGGCTCGACGATCCGTGCCGCGAAAATCGACAGCTCGTAGAGCAGGATCAGCGGCACCGCGAGGCCGGTCTGGGTGATCACGTCCGGCGGCGTTAGGATCGCCGCGGCGATGAAGCAGCCGACATAGGCGTAGCGCCGCGCCTTGCGGAGCCCCTTGCTGGTCACCAGCCCCGCCTTGGCGCACAGCGTCAGCGCCACCGGCAGCTGAAAGGCGATGCCGAAGGCGAAGATCAGCTTCATCACCAGCGAGAGATACTCGCTGACCTTCGCCTGCAGCTGGATCTGCAGCCCGTCCGTTCCGGCCGGCGTCTCGAAGCTGAGAAAGAAACGCCAGGCGAACGGGAAGACGAAGTAGTAGGCGAGCGCGGCGCCCAGCACGAACAGGATCGGGGTCGCCATCAGGAACGGCAGAAAGGCGCGCTTCTCGCTGCGATACAGCCCCGGCGCGATGAACATCCAGAGCTGGCCGGCGATCACCGGAAAGGCCAGGAACGCGGCGCCGAAGAACGCCACCTTGATGTAGGTGAAAAACGCCTCGTAGAGCGCGGTGTAGATCAGGTGCGGCTGCTCGCCCTTGCCGCGCATGATTCGGGCCAGCGGCTGGGCCAGAAAGAAGTAGATCTGGCCGGAGAAATGGTAGCAGAGCGCGAACGCGATCCCGAACGCGAGCCCCGACCACATCAGCCGCCGCCGCAGCTCGACCAGATGCTCGAGCAGCGGCATCGGCTTGTCGTTGATCACGTCCGCCGCGGTCGCGGCGGCCTCAGGCCGTGCCCGGGCCATTGCCGGCGCTCAGCGCTCGCTCGGCATCGTGCCGGGAACGGGCTCGCGCCTGGGGATCGGCGTCGTCTCGCTCGCCGGCGCGCGACCTGCGGCCGGCGGGATGAAGGCCGGTGCCGGCGGCGTGATGACCGCCTCGGCGTCGGCGGCCGAGCCCGTCGTGCCAGGCGGCACGAACGCGGGCGCCGTCGCCGCGCCGTCGGCTGCAATAATGGTCTCGGCCCGCGCAGCCACCTCCCGCACCGGCGGAAATGGCGGCGGCAAGGTGAACGGGTCCTCGCTCACCGTTCGGCGGATCGAGCCGTCGGCGTCGATCACCTTCGCCAATTGGCCGCGCAGGTTCAGCCCGCGCAGGTCGGAGCGCAGCTCGGTCAGCGAGTTGCGCACCTCGTGCAGCTCGGTGTCGCGCACCATCTCGTCGACCTGGCCCTGGAAGTCGGCCGCCATCTTGCGCGCCTTCTTGACGAAGCTGGCGATCGTGCGGATCGCGACCGGCATGTCCTTCGGGCCGATGAGCACGAGCGCCACGACAACGATCAGCGCAATCTCGGACCAGTCAAAGCCGAACATGGCGCCTGCCTAGCACGCCGCCGCAGGGCGCAAAAGGCGAAGCGCAGCGCCAACGCCTCGTGGGGTCACGGAACGGCGATTGCGCGCGACGGCCCGACGTGCTCCCGCCTGGCGCATGCAGACCATCCACGTGCCACGCGCCGATCGGCGCTACTGGACCGCGCTGTCGCTCGCCAGCGTCGCCGGCGCCAACCTCGGCGATTTCTGCGCCCACGACCTGCACGCCGGACACCTGCGCGGCCTGGCGCCGCTCGCGCTGCTGTTTGGCGCTGTGTTGGTCCTGGAGCGACGCTCACGCCAGCCGGGACACGCCTGGTATTGGTTGGCCATTCTGACCCTGCGCACCGCCGCCACCAACCTCGCCGACCTGGCCGACCACGACCTGCGCCTGCCAGCCCTCGCCGTGATCGCCGGCCTCGCCGGCCTGCTGTCGGCAACGCTGTTCAGCGGCCGACATCGCCGCCCATCCGGCGTGCCGACGACGGACGCACGCTACTGGATCGGCATGCTGCTCGCCGGCACGCTCGGCACCGCGGCCGGCGACGCCGTCGCCGATGGCCTCGGCCTCACCCCGGCCTGCGCCCTGACCGCGCTCACGCTCGGCGCCGCCTTTGCCGGAGGCGCCGGCTACTGGGCGCGCGTCCTCGCCACCCGCACCGCCGGCACCAACGCCGGCGACCTGCTCGCGCATGGGCTCGGCCTGACGCCGAGCACCATCCTCAGCGTCGGCGCATTCGTTGGAGTGTTGCTGGCGTGGCCAGCGGATGGATGTCCAAGGCTCCGCCTTTGATGGGATCGAGGGGGGGCAAAGCCCGTTGCCTTGCCTGCCCTTGCCTCATCCCCCGTCGACGATGAGCTCCTCGCGTCGTGGCAGGTCGCTCAGGTCGGTCAGGCCGAAGCGCGTCAGGAACTCCGTCGTCGTCGCCCACAGCGTCGGCCGTCCCGGCACCTCCTTGCGGCCGAGCGAGCGGATCAGTCCGGCCTCGAGCAGCAGGTCGAGCGTCTGCTGGCCGAGGCTTGCGCCGCGCACCGCCTCGATGTCGGCGCGGGTCGCCGGCTGCTGGTAGGCGATCACCGCCAGCACCTCCATGGCCGCCCGCGGCAGCCGGCGCGGCTGGGCGATCACCCGCGTCAGCCGCGGCGCGAGGTCGGCGGCGGTGCGGAACTGCCAGCCGCCGGCGACGGCGACCAGCTCGACGCCGCCGCCGGCATAGCGCGCCTGCACCTCGGCGACGACCGCCGCGGCGTCCACGCCAGGGCCGAGCAGCGCGGCGACCGCGGCGGTGGTGAGCGGCTCGGCGGCGGCGAACAGCATCGCCTCGGCCACTCGTCGGTGCTCCACCATCTGGCTCATCGCCCCGCCTCCTCGCGCCGGCGCAGCAGGATCGGCCCGAACGGCTGATCCTGGCGCAGCTCCGCCGCCCCGTCGCGCGCCAGCTCCAGCCCGGCCAGCAGGGTTGCGGCGACAGCGGCGCTGCGCTCCGACAATCCGCGGTCGCCCGAAGCGGCTGCAACCGCTCCGGCCGGCAGCACCATCTCGAAGCCGATCCAGGCGGTGGCGCGCCCCAGCATGGCGGCGAGCCGAGCCAGCGCGTCGCCCACCGTCCAACGCGCCGGCGCCGGCGGCACGTAGCGCCGCTCGGCGGCCTGGCGCCGCAGCACCGCGACCCAGCCGCGCAGCAGGCCGGGCAGGTCCAGCCGCAGGCCGGAGCGGTCGACCTGCAGCAGCGTCTCGGGCAGGCCGCGCGGGTGCACGTCGCGGCCGAGCTGCGGCAGCGCGGCGAGCCAGGCGGCGCGCGATTGCATCAGCTCCAGCGCCAGCAGCCGCTCGGCCAGCAGGCTCGACGCCTCGCCACCCGCCTCGAGCGCGTCCGGATCGTCAGGCAGCAGCAGCCGCGACTTCAGCCAGGTGAGCCAGGCCGCCATCACCAGCCAGTCCGCCGCCAGCTCCAGCCGCACCGCGCGCGCCTCGTCGACAACGGCGAGGTATTGCTCGACGAGGGCGCCGATGGAGATCCGCACGAGGTCCACCTTCTGCGCCCGCGCGAGCTCCAGCAGCAGGTCCATCGGACCATCGAAGCCGTCCAGGTGCAGCACCGGCGCGGTGCTGATGGCGAGCGGGCTTCCCGGCCCGCTCATGGGCCATCCGCGCCCGGCGAGCCGGCCAGCCACAGGGTCAGCCCGAAGGCGGCCGGAAGGGCGTGCCCGAGCAGACCGTGCAGCGGGTCGAACCGCAGGCCGCCCTGGCGCAGCAGCGCCGGCAGCACGAACAGCCCCGCGAGCACGAGCGCGATGCCGAAGCGCTCGATCCTCGCCCAGCCGAGCGCCAGCCGCAGCGGCAGCAGCCCGACGACGATGCGCCCGCCGTCGAGCGGCGGCAGCGGCAGCAGGTTGAACAGCCCGAGCGCCAGATTGTAGAGGATGAAAAGGCTGAGCGCGTCGGCGAGCATAGCGCCCCCGCCGTCGAGCAGCCCGGCGCCGTGCAGCCCCAGCGCGCCGAGCCAGGCCAGGCAGAAGTTCATCGCCGGGCCGGCCGCCGCCACCAGCATCATGCCGCGGCGCGGATTGGCGAAGCCGGCGGCCGACACCGGCACCGGCTTGGCCCAGCCGAACATGAAGGCGACCCGGCCCAGCGTCAGCAACTGGCCGGCCAGCAGCAGCCCCGGCACCAGCAGGGTGCCGACCCGGTCGACATGCCGCCACGGCTTGATCGACAGCCGGCCGGCCCGCCGTGCCGTCTGGTCGCCCAGGGCCGCGGCGGCCCAGCCATGCGCCACCTCATGCAGGATGATCGCGATCAGAGCGGAGACCGCCGCCGCGACGAGTTGGACCGCCGTCTGCATGCCCTGTTGCAGCATGCGCGACGTCAGGAAGCCAGCGCTTCTTTTTTGAAAAAAAGAAGCAAAAAACTTTTATTTCGCTAAGTCTATGTCCGTCAGTCAAACCCTCACGAGCAGAAGTTTTTTGGTCCTTTTTTTCAAAAAAGGGCTGCTTGGCTTACCTCCGCCGCGGCTTCGGCAGCACCCGCATCAGCGCCATGCCCGCCAGCAGCGGCCCGCCCATGGTCACGGCGCCGAGGCCCATCGCGCCGGTCGCCAGCACGCCGTAGAACACGTCGCGCTGCCGGCTGGTCCAGAACTCCTGGCGCGAGGGCTTGACCCGGTCGGTAAAGCGGCCATCGATCCCCTTCTCGCCGGGGATCGGCTCAAACAAATTGCCGGCGGGCTGTTCCGGCGGCCGGCTCTCAAGCTGCGCCTCCCACATGCGCGCCGCCGCGCGGTCGGCCAAGCCCGGCGACAGGCGCTGTATCGCGCCCATCTGCGCCACCGACCGGCCGACATAGACCTCGCGGCGCGGATGCTCGGCGGCGAACACGATCGCCTGCGCGCACAGCCGCGGGTCGAATACCGGGTTCGGCGCCGTCTGCATTCGCCCGGTGTGGTTGCGCGCCCAGTCGAATTGCGGCGTGTTCACGGCCGGCAGGTAGACGACGCTGAGGGTGATCTTCAGCCCGTCATGGATCAGCTCGGAGCGCAGGCTGTCGGTGAAGCCGCGCACCGCCGCCTTGGCGCCGCAATAGGCGGATTGCAGTGGCGCCGAGCGGAAGCCGAGGCCGGAACTCACCTGGATGATCGCGCCGCGGTTGCGCGGCGTCATCGATTTCAGGGCGGCCAGGGTGCCGTGCACCTGCCCCAGATAGGTCACCGCCGTGACGCGCTCGTACTCCTCGGCGGTGATGTCGCGGGCCGGGCTGACCACGGTCGCCATCGCGTTGTTGACCCAGACGTCGATCGGCCCCAGCGCCGCCTCGATCTGCTCGGCCGCGCCGGCGACGGCGGCCTGATCGGCGACGTCGGCGGCGACCGCCAGCGCCTGCACGCCCTGCGCCCGCAGCGCCGCCTCTGCGGTGGCCAGCCGCCCCGGGTCGCGCGCGATCAAGCCGACGCTCCAGCCACGCTCGGCGAACAGCGCCGCCGTGGCCCGCCCGATCCCGACCGTGCCGCCGGTCACCACTGCTACCTTGGCCATCGCGCCCTCCTCGTCATGAGCCGCACATGTGCGGCCGAGACGCAGAATCGCCAGAGTGGATCGCGCCGCCGATCAGGCGCCCGCCGGCATCAGGCGGCTCGCTGCCGGACGACTTGGCGTGACCTACAACCGTAGTCATCAGAAAGTCGAAACGTGCAACCGGCGCGCGACTGACTTGTCGGCGTCCTCAATCCGGCAACAAGTTGATCGTCCGACCTAATGGCCGACGGGAATTACTTTGACGCTGCTCGCCGCAATGCGGCATAGATCAGCGCGCGGATTTGCGACCGACAGCAAGATCTTGCACGTCACGCACAAGCTGCGACCCGACAAGGACAGGTGGAATGGCGGATGGCGTAACGGGTATAAGTGACCAGTGCGCGCTTTCGCACGCCAGCCTCATTCGCCAGCTCTACCAGGCCGTGCTCCGGCGCCCGCCCACCGGCAACGACATCGAACATTACTCTGCCATCCTGCGCAGCCACGATGCCGATCAAGGCGTGCAGAAGATCGCGACCGTGCTGGGCAACAGCACCGAGTTCAAGATGAGCCGCAGCAATGAGTTGCTGCGGTTTGCGGTCGGCAACCCGCGCCTCAGGACGCTGATTGACACCGTGCCCGTGCTCGTGCGCGCCGGCGTCCCGGCCGACGCGGTGCCCGATTTCGACGTCCTGCCCGTCGAGCATCCGAACTGGAAACGTCAGCTCGCCTTCATCGCCAGCGAGGCGCGAGCGCTCGATCTTGCGACCAAGTCGTGGCTGAAGGCGACGCTGGCGGATGGCCGCCTCACGCTGCAGGGCGACGGCGCGCCGGAAACCTTCGTGCTCAAGAACAACCGCTATCAGCTCGACACCGAGACGCTGGCCGCCGACCGCCTCGCCGACGAGGCGACACGGCAGGCCTGGGCCGTCCGGCGCGAGCATGACGGCATCCACTATCGTGCGCCGCGCGACCTCGAGGTCGCCCCCACCAGGCTGAAGCGCGTCATGCTCGTCGGCGCCTGCATGACCGGCAACTGGAGCGCGATGTTCGAGCACCTGGAGCCCGGCTGCGTGTGCGAGCGGGTGCTGTTCAACAACACGCAGATCCTGCCCGCGCGCCCCACCGCCCCGCTCGCCGACTACGACTTCCAGATGGTGGTGCTGCCGTTCCGCGCAATCGTGCCCGAGCACAGCTGGTTCCGCCTGCGTTACGAGGACGACGCCGCCTACGACACGCTGTTCGCCGAGTGCTGCGCCCGCATCGCGCTGTTCCTGCCGCAGGCGCTGCGCTGGAACATCGAGCACAACCTGCTCTCCTTCGTCGGCAACTTCCTCACCCCGCAGCAGAGCGCGATGGGCCGCCTGCTGCCCCGCCGCAGCCTCAAGAACCCGGTGCACTTCGTCGAGCGCCTCAACGACTTTCTAGTCGAGCAGCTCGCCAGCCTCACCAACTGCTACCTGCTCGACCTCGACCAGATCTCCGCCACGTTCGGCCGCAAGTTCATCCAGGACGACGCGTTCTGGGTCAGCACGCATGGCAGCCCGCTGTCGGACTTCGACTATCGTTTCGACCGCCAGCGGCTGGAGCCGGTGGACAGCCTGATTGGCCTGTTCACCAACCGTGTCGAGGACTTCATCTTCGCCGTCTGGCAGGAGATGAAGTCGATGCTGCGCACGGTGCGCCAGGCCGACCAGGTCAAGCTGGTGGTGATGGATCTCGACGACACGCTGTGGCGCGGCGTCCTCGCCGAAAGCGAGGAGATCAGCCCGTACGCCATCGAGGGTTGGCCGCTCGGCGTGGCGGAGGCGCTGCTCGATCTCAGACGGCGCGGCGTGCTGCTCGCCATCGTCAGCAAGAACGACGAGAGCACGATCCGCCGGCTGTGGAACCGGGTGTTCAGCGGCCGCCTCCAGCTCGATGATTTCGCCTTCGTTTCGATCAACTGGCGGCCGAAAGCCGACAACATCCGCGACGTCATCCGCCAGGCCAACCTGCTGGCGACCTCCGTCGTCTTCGTCGACGACAACCCGGTGGAGCGTGCCGCGGTGCTTGCCGGCGTGCCGGGCATCCGGGTCATCGGCCAGAACCAGCACTATCTGAAGCGCATCCTGCTGTGGAGCGCGGAGACGCAGGTCGCCTCGATCAGCCATGAGAGCGCCAACCGCACGGAGATGATCCAGCAGCAGGTGAAGCGCGAGGCGGTGCGCGGCGCGATGACGCGCAGCGACTTCCTCGGTTCGCTCCGGCTGCAGGTGGAGACGTTCGCGATCGACACGGCTCGCGACCCCGCCTTCGAGCGCGCCGTCGAGCTGCTCAACAAGACCAACCAGTTCAACACTTCCGGCCGTCGCTGGTCGCGCGACGAGCTTGCCCGAGCGATGGCGGCCGGCTTGCACCTGCTCGCGTTCAGCGTGCGCGACGTGCATGTCGAGTATGGCCTGGTCGGGCTGGTGCTGCACGAGCGATCGCGCATCGAGCAGGTCGTCATGAGTTGCCGCGTCTTCGGCCTCGAAGTCGAAGCGGCGGTGATCGCCCAGCTCGTCGCCGCCCTGCGCGGCGGCGGCAATCGCAAGACGATCAAGGGCGTGCTCATCCCGACCGCGGCCAACGCGCCCTGCCGCACGCTCTACGCCGATGCCGGCTTCGTCGCCCAGGGCGAGATCTGGGTGCTGCCGCCCAACCGCTCGCCGGCCATGCCGGCTCATGTCGAGATGCAAACCCGGCGCGCGACGCTGCAGACGGTAGCCTAGGAAGAAAGGCCAGGAGCTCTGCTCCTGGATAGGAACCCGCTCGCCGGGACCTGAGGCCCAGACCCGCATCCATCTGGAGACGTTGCGCGGTTCGCCGTCCAGGCACCAGCCTCTGCGGTGGCAGACCCTATGAACGGATTTTAAGGGCTCCGCCTTTAACAGGGGGCAGGGCCAAAGCCCCTGCCCTTCTTGCCTACTGCACCGGCACGACCCGCAGCGCCGGTCGAGAGAACTCGACAGTGCCGGCGAACGTGCCGGCGAGGTCGTTGAACTCGGCCTGCAGGGTCAGGCTGATCTCGGCCACGCCGGCGGCAGGAACCGCCAGCGGCGCGAGGTGAATGATGCCGGACCAGCCCGTCGTCGGCCCCGCCGAATAGGCGGCCCAGCCGGCGACGCCGCGCCCCCAGTAATTGCCCTGCGACCAGTTGCCGCCGGCGGCCAGCCGCGCGTAGACGGCGCTGAACGGGCTCTCGGACGCCACCCGCACCCGCACCCATCCCTCGATCAGCGTGCCCGGCCGCAGCGCCGCCGGCGTCCTGCAGTGGTCCACCAGGAACACCTGCTGCCGCTTGCCGCCGCCTGATCCAGCGCCGGAGACGGCAATGCGAAACGACCGCTCGCCGCCAGGCGCGTCGATGACGGCGCCGGCCAAGATCTTGCCGGCCCCCGCGACGTTCGCGCCCGGCGTCCAGCCGAGCGGCGCGCTGCCGGGCACCAAGCCGGGGGAACGCTGAGCCGCCACGCTCGCGAACAGCGCGTTGTCGAGAAGGTTGCCCCCCGGCTGGTCGGCAGCCGGGTCGTCGCGCTCGGCGAGCCTCGCCGTCGAGGCGCCCAGCAGCGGCCGCAGGTCGGTCAAGCCTTGGCGTGCGACGGCCATGTTGCCGTAAAAGTTGGCGTGCACGCCGTCATCCGAGCACAGCGCGCAATAGGCCGCCTCCGCACCGCTCCCGCCGGCCAGCGCCGTCCACCAATCCCACACCAGCAGACCCTGCGCCGTCGCGTAGTCCCGCTTCCAGTCGTTGAGCCGGATGTCGAGTGCGCGTAGCTGCGGCAAGCTCACGAAGGTCGAGGCCTCGACGCTGTCCATCGGCGGGTCGAGCACCAGCACCGGCCGGATGCCTGCAGCCCGCAGTTGCCCGATCAGCGACCGCCAGTTCGCCAGCAGAGCGTCGTAGTAGCCGGCGCCATGGGCGATAAAGTCGTTGTGCCCGCCTTGCAGGAACGCAACGTCCGGATGGCGGGCGATGAGCTTCGGCAGGCTCGCCAGCATCGTCTCGCTGGTGCCGAAGCCGCGGCCGAAATTATCCAACTGCGGATCAAACGACCAAGGCAAACCCGCCAGCACGTTCAGAAGGGCGACGCTGCCGGCGTTGATCGAGGGCGATGTCCGGCTGACGCCACTGCCGCTCTGCTGGATGTAGCTGTCGCCGCTCACCGCGACGTGCAATCCCACCGGTCGCGCGGTCGCAGCCATCAAGCCTCCGAGCACCAGGACAAGCACCGTGCCGACGCGGCAGAACAGCCTCACTAAGCGCATTCCTGATGCCGATCGAAGATTGTCACGACAGAAGAGAAGGAAGGCCAGGGCTCTGCCCTGGACCCGCTGGGGGCGGCGCCCCCAGACCCGC
>CAXUCZ010000074.1:0-10659 GCA_964249675.1 uncultured Acetobacteraceae bacterium
GATCTCGTCGGCCATCAGCAGCTGGCAGAACACCGGCCCCGGCACGAAGCGGAAGGCCCGCCGCCCGCCCTCGTCGTCCAGCACCTCGCTGCCGGTGATGTCGGCCGGCATCAGGTCAGGCGTGAACTGCACCCGTCGCGCGGCCAGTCCCAGCACGGTGCCGAGGGTCTCGACCAGCAGCGTCTTGCCGAGCCCAGGCACGCCGACCAGCAGAGCATGGCCGCCGCAGAGCAGGCACAGCAGCACCTGCTCGACGGCCGCCTGCTGGCCGATGACCACCCGCCCGATCGCCTCGCGTGCCTCGGCAAGCCGCGCGCCCAGCGCAGCGGTTTCCGCCAGCACGTCCGCGGGCAGTACCTCTTCGGGCAGCACGTTCTCGGGACCGGCCAGCACGTTGTCCCGCATCGATGGACCCTCCACGGCGAGCGAGCCGGTGTTCGCCGGCGCGCATGATTTGCCGCCGGCCGGACTTTGATCAACCCGGATGGCCTTCCTATATCACGGCGACGCTCGCTGGACCGCCGGCGATGGAGTGATGCTAGTGAACGAAGCCCGGCACGATCGGCCCGAGCCGGCCACCAGCCCAGGAGCGGCCGATCTTCCGGCCGGCGCCGCGTCGCGCCAGGCGACGGCGGCCGAGCCGCCCGCCGCGGCCCGACCCCCGCGGCTGGAGTGCGGCGAGCTGCCGTTCCTGGTGCAGCGCGACGGCACATGGCTCTATCGCGGCACGCCGATCCTGCGCAAGGAGCTGGTCTGCCTGTTCTCGTCCGTCCTGCGCCGCACGGCCGACGGCTCGTTCTGGCTGGAGACGCCGGCCGAGCGCGGCCGTATCGAGGTCGAGGACACGCCGTGGATCGCCGGCGAGCTTGAGTGGCGCGGGCACGGCCGCGACCAGGTGCTGAGCTTTCGCACCAATGTCGACCAGTGCGTGACTGCCGGACCCGAGCACGCGATCCGGGTCAGCCATGACGGCCAGCTCGGCGACCCGACGCCCTACATCGTCATCCGCTCCGGCAGCGAGCCGGGTGCCCCGCCGCTCGAGGCGCGCATCAGCCGCGCCGTCTACTACGAGTTGGTGGCGCTGGCGGTGCCCGACACCATCGCCGGCGTCCCCAAGCTCGGCGTGTGGAGCAATCGCCGCTTCTTTGCGCTCGGCGACCTGCCCGCCGAGACGGAGCCGTCCGAGTTGGAGCTGTCCGAAGCTGGATCGCCCGAGGTCGGCGAGCTCGACTGATCGGGCCGCACGGCGTTGACGCGCGACGAACTGCGCGCCCGGCTGGTCGGTCGCGGCGCAACGGCGGCGGCCATCGATGACGGCCGGGAGGCTTTCCGCGACCCGGGCGATGCGGTCGACGACGCCGCGCTGATCCCGGCCGCCGTGCTGGTCGGCCTGGTGCCCGGTCCCGAGCCCGGCGTTCTACTCACCCAGCGCCATGCAGGCCTGCGCCGGCATAGCGGCCAGGTCGCCTTCCCGGGCGGCCGCATCGACCCGGGCGACATCGACCCCGAAGCGGCGGCCTTGCGCGAGGCGCAGGAGGAGATCGCCCTCGATCCCGGCCGCGTCGAGCTGGTCGGGCGGCTGCCCGAGACCATCACCGGAACCGGATTTCGGATCACGCCGGTGCTCGGCATCGTCGAGCCGGGAGGCGTCTACGAGGCAGCGCCACTGGAGGTGGCGGCCATCTTCCAGCTGCCGCTGGGAACGCTGCTCGACATGGCGAACCCCGCGCGAGGGCACCTCGAGATCGCCGGCACGACCCGGCATTTCTGGGTCTGGCCGCACCCGCAGCACTATATCTGGGGCGTCACCGCTCACATCCTGGTCGACCTCGCCGCGCGCCTGCGCGGCGCCGCCGGCCGCGACCCGGTGCACGGCTGATGCGTTTCGGCGAGCTGGCGCTATACCTGGTGCCGGTCGCGGCCGTGCTGATCTGGTGGCTGTCGGCGCGCATTGCCTCGCGCCGGGTCTTGGCGGCGGCGATCCTGGCGCTGCTCGGCGTCATGGCAGGCGTGGTCGTCCTGGCGCTCGACCGCCACCTCGGCGCCGGACCCTACGTGCCGGCGCGCCTCGAACACGGCATGGTCGTCCCTGGGCACGCCGGAACCGCGGAGCCGGACGATGCCGCCGGACGCTGAGGCAAGGCTCGCGGCACTGCTCGCCACCCCCTGGCTCGGCCCGGTGCTCGCAACGCTGCCCGGCGCCCGCCTGGTCGGCGGCTGCGTGCGCGACGCGCTGGCCGGGCTGCCGGCCGCCGACATCGACCTCGCCACGCCCGACCCGCCAGCGCGGGTGAGCGAGCGGCTTGGCGAGGCCGGGCTGCGCGTGCTGCCGACCGGCATCGCCCACGGCACCGTCACGGCCATCAGCGACGGGCGGCCTATTGAGGTGACCACGCTGCGCCGCGACGTCTCCACGGACGGCCGACACGCCGAGGTCGCCTGGACGCTCGACTGGCGCGAGGATGCCTCCCGGCGCGACTTCACGATCAACGCATTGTCGCTGTCCCCGGACGGCGTCTTGCACGACTATTTCGGCGGCCAGGCGGACCTCGCCGCCGGCCGGCTACGCTTCGTCGGCGAGCCCGCGCGCCGCATCGCCGAGGACGCGCTGCGCATCCTGCGCTTCTTCCGCTTCCTGGCGCGCTTCAGCGGCAACAATCCCGACCAGTCGACCCTCGCGGCCATTCAGGCTGGCGTCCCCGGCCTTGCGCAGCTGTCGCCGGAGCGCGTCTGGAGCGAGCTGAAGCGCCTGCTTGGCGGACCGCGTGCGCCGGAAATGGTCGCCCTGATGCAGCAGGCCGGCGTGCTGCAAGCCTTGCTGCCGGGCAGCGACCCGGCGAGCCTCGCACGCCTGGTCGGGCTCGGCGCGCCGGCCGATCCGGTGCTCCGCCTTGCCGCCCTGAGCCCGGAGGACATTCGCCGGCTCGCCGCCCGCCTGCGGCTCTCCAATGCCGAGCGCGACCAGGTAGTCGCCCTGCGACGGCCGCTCACGATCGGCAACGACGACGACCTCGGGCCCGCTCTGGTCGATGATCCGGCGGCAATCCTCTCGGGCCGCGCCTGGCTTAAGGGCGAGGCCGGCCTGGCAACTCGTCTGGCGGGCGCCGAGCGTCCGGTGTTCCCGTTGGAAGGCCGTGATGCCCTGGCGCTAGGCCTCGCTCCAGGACCGGGCGTGGGCCGGGCGCTGGCCCAGGTCCGCCACTGGTGGATCTTGGACACCGCAGCCACCGCGGACCGGTCCGCCTGCCTGGTTCGCCTACGTCAGGAGATCGCCGAGCGAATGCAGCCGATGCCGGGGCCGAACTCGCCAGACGGATAATTCCGCAGGCTTGGCGTTTGATCGGGCCTGTGACGGGGCCTGGGGCGGAGTGAGCCGCCGCGCCGGGAAAGCCCCTGGCCTTGCAGGCCTCGCCTTGTTAGAAGCCGCTTGCGCGCCGCACGGACACATTACCGTCATGAAGATCGTTGCCTGCAACAGCAACCGGCCGCTCGCGGAAGCTGTCGCCGCCAAGCTCGATCTCACCCTCACCCGCGCCTCGGTGCGCCGCTTCGCCGACATGGAAGTGTTCGTCGAAATCCAGGAGAACGTCCGCGGCGAGGACGTCTTCGTCGTCCAGAGCACCTCCTATCCGGCCAACGACAACCTGATGGAGCTGCTGATCATGCTGGACGCGCTGCGCCGCGGCTCGGCCCGCCGCGTCACCGCCGTCGTGCCCTATTTCGGCTACGCTCGGCAGGACCGCAAATCCTCTCCCCGCAGCCCGATCTCGGCCAAGCTCGTCGCCAACCTGATCACCGAGGCCGGCGCCAACCGGGTGCTGACGATGGACCTGCACGCCCCGCAGATCCAGGGCTTCTTCGACATCCCAGTCGACAACCTGTTCGCCGCCCCGCTGTTCGCCGAGGACGCCCAGCACCGCTTCGCCAGCCGCGACATGATGGTCGTCTCGCCCGATGTCGGCGGCGTCGCCCGCGCTCGCGAGCTCGCCCGCCGGCTCAACACCGACCTCGCCATCATCGACAAGCGGCGCGAGCGCGCCGGCGTCTCCGAGGTGATGAACGTGATCGGCGACGTGTCCGGCCGCCACTGCATCCTGGTCGACGACATCTGCGACAGCGGCGGCACCCTGGTCAACGCCGCCACCGCGCTGATCGCCGACGGCGCCAGCTCGGTCAGCGTCTACATCACCCACGGCGTGCTCTCGGGCGGCGCCGTCGCCCGCATCGCCGGCTCGCCGATCGAGCTGATGGCAATTACCGACAGCATCCTGGCCACCGAGGCGGTGCAGCAGGCGGCCAACGTCCGGCAGATGACGATCGCACCGCTGCTCGCCGAGGCGATGCGCCGCATCAGCGACGAAAGCTCAGTCAGCTCGTTGTTCGATTAAAGCAAGCCAGCGCTTCTTTTTTGAAAAAAAGAAGCAAAAAACTTTTACCCACATTACTGCAATGCACGCACCAGACTGCGTAGCTACAGTCTAATCAGACAAGAGTTTTTTGGTTCTTTTTTTCAAAAAAGAACCTCTTCCTCCTCCGGAACCCCCCGTGATGACTGCCTTGGCGCACCGCCCCTTCTGGTTCCTCCGCCACGGCGAAACCGACTGGAACGCGCAGGGCCGCTCGCAAGGCAGCATTGACATCCCGCTCAACGCCCTCGGCCTCCAGCAGGCCGAGCAGGCCGCCTGCGCGCTGTCGCGGCATCGGTTCGCAACCATCGTCACCTCGCCGCTGAGCCGCGCCCGCGTCACCGCCGAGATCGCGGCCGCCCGGCTCGGCCTGCCGGTGCAGATCGACGCCGACCTGCGCGAGGTCTCGTTCGGCGACATGGAAGGCCAGCCGGTCGGCGACTGGTACGACGACTGGATCCACAGCAGCTACCTGCCGCCCAACGCCGAGACCTTCGAGGGCCTGCGAGCCCCCCCCATCGCCGCGATCAACCCCGCGACCGCGCTGCCCGCGCCGGTGCTGGTGGTGGCGCACGGCTTCCTGTTCCGCGCTCTGCGCTCGGCGATGGGCCTGGTCGCCAACGTCCGCACCCCGAACGCCCGCCCGCTGCTCTGCGAGCCGCCGCTCGAGGGCGACGCCTGGAGCCTGACCGAGGAACCCTGACCTCGGCGCGATCGCCGCTCGCAACCATGCTGCACTGCACCATATGCCTCGTTAGACGTTGGAGTTAGCCGCATGCGCTCGGTCAGACGCGGATCCCTGGGCGCCGCGATCAACAGCTTGACGCGCTATCGACGCACGATGGCGGGCGCACTCGACGCGCTCGGCGCCAACCTGCCCGGCGGCTTGGCCTCGATGCTGGAGGGTCAGACGGACCGCGCCACGCCGCCGGGCCAGACCCGGCTGGCCGAGACCGCCTCGTTCGGCGCCAATCCCGGGCAGCTGCGCATGCTGTCCTACGTGCCGCCGCAGCTTCCGCCAGGAGCGCCGCTGGTGGTCGTCCTGCATGGCTGCCAGCAGACCGCCGCCGGCTTCGACCATGCCGGCGCCTGGTCGATGCTGGCCGAGCGGCACGGCTTCGCCGTGCTCTACCCGGAACAGCGTCGCGCCAACAACGCCATGCTGTGCTTCGGCTGGTTTGACGCGGCGGTGGCGCCCGGGCGCGGCGAGGTCGGCTCGATCCGCCAGATGGTCGGCACGATGCTGGAGCGCCACCGCCTCGACCGAAGACGGGTGTTCGCGACCGGCTTGTCGGCCGGCGGCGCGATGGCCGCCGCCCTGCTCGCGTGCCACCCGGACGTGTTCGCCGCCGGCGCGATCGTCGCCGGCCTGCCGTTCGGCGTCGCCCGCAGCACGGCCGAGGCGCTTGATTGCATGGCGCATGGCCCCGGCCTGCCGCCCACCAGCCTCGCCGAGCGCGTGCGCGCCGCCTCGCCCGGCGCCACGCGCTGGCCGCTGATCTCGATCTGGCACGGCGACGCCGACCGCACCGTGGTGCCGGCCAACGCGACGGCGCTGGCCGGGCAATGGGCCGCCGTGCACGGCGCCCGCGAAGCCGAGGCGCCGCGCGACACCGGCATCAGGCGGCAGCTTTGGCGGAACGGCAGCGGGCTGGTGGCCGTCGAGCAGGTCTGGCTGCCGGGGATGGCGCACGGCCTGCCCATCGACGTCGCCGCCGGCCTCGGCCACGCCGCCCCCTTCATGCTCGACGTCGGCCTGTCCGCTCCAGCGCGGATCGCCGCCGGCTGGGGTATTGCCGCATAGCCACGGCCAAGCCGCTTGGCGGAACCGCCCGGCAACCCGTGCGGAGAAGCATCGTTTCACTGCCCACAGGCCGCCGTTACGGATCCGGTCCGGGTCGCGGCGACGCCATGGGAGACGACGTCGTGAGCATCATCGCCTGGCTTATACTCGGCCTCATCGCCGGCTTCATCGCCAGCAAGATCATCAACAAGTCCGGCGAGGGACTGATCGTCGACATCGTGCTTGGCATCGTCGGGGCGCTCATCGGCGGCTACATCTTCAACTTCTTCGGCGCCGCCGGGGTCACCGGGCTCAACATCTACAGCATGGTCGTCGCGATCATCGGCGCGGTCGTGGTGCTGGTGATCTACCACGCGATTGCCGGCCGCAGTCGGGTCTAGCCCGGTCGCGGACGTCGCTTGACCTGGCCCAGGGGCCTCGCCCCTGGGTCGAGATCCGCTTGAGAACCTTGGCCGGCTATTTCAGCACCGCGTCCTTCAACTCCTTGGCTGCTCGGAACGCCACCTTCTTGCTCGCGGCGATCTGGATCGCAGCGCCAGTCGCCGGGTTGCGGCCCGCCCGCGCCGGCCGGGACTTGACCTCCAGAATGCCGAGGCCGCCGATCCGCACCCGGTCACCGGACATCAGGTGCTCGACCAGGTAGCCGACCGCATCGCCAAGCATCGTTTCGGCCTGCTTCTTCTGCATGTCGTGCTTCTCGGCCAAGCTGGCCGCGATCTGCTTGAGTGATACGGTGGCCGGAGCGCCGCCGGCACCGTTCTTCGTCGGGCTCGCCTTGGCGGCCGCCGTCGGCGCCTTGGCGCGCGTCGGCGCCGGTTTGGCAGCTGTGCTCTTGATCGCCATCGACGGCTCCCTCCTCTCAGGAATTCATCCTAACTCAACCGAGAGAATCACGGCGTTTCGTTCGGAGCAAGCGATTCCCGCTCGGCGCGGCCGGCGTCAGGCCGGCAGGACGCTCGGCCGGACGCCGTGCAAAGCCAGAGCGTTTCCCGACCATCCAAGGTCGGCGCCGTCCCGCGCCGTCCCTGCGGCCACGGGCCGCGACAGGTATGGTGCCGCAGAGGACGACGATCACCGCCGCGCAAGCCTTGAGAAACCGATGAGATGCGACTAGTTCTCATCATCAAGCGCGGCCATGCCGCCCACCGTGTATAAGGTTTCCGCTAGATGGCTGTGCAGGCGCGCCGCACGGAACCCAGGTCCGTCGAGTACGAGACCAACGCGCGCCGGCCGGCGCATTAGCGATGGGCGGCTGTCCGTTCGGCCACGGCGCCTCGCGTCGCGGCTTCCTCGCCGCCGCCGGCACGCTGCTCGCCGCCGGCGCCGCCTCTGCGGCGTCGAGCCCGGACACATCGTCCGCCAAGGGCGTCACCGCGGCCAGTCAGGGCGAGGGCAAGCTGCTCGCCGTGCCGTTCGAAGGCCGTCATCAGGCCGGGATCGCCACGGCGCTGCAGAACCATAGCTGCTTTACCGCATTCGACGTGACGACGACCGATCGCGCCGCGCTGATCGGCCTGCTGCGACGCTGGACTGCGGCGACGCGGCGGATGGTCGCGGGGCAGCCCGCCGCGGCTCTTGACGACGCCGACGTGACGCATCCTGCGGCCGATGACGGCGATGCCGTGGGCCTCGCGCCAGCCCGCCTCAGCGTCACCTTCGGCTTCGGCCCGGGCCTGTTCGAGCAGGATGGACATGATCGCTTCGGCCTGGCCGGGCGCCGGCCAGAGGCCTTGGCGGAGCTGCCGAAGTTTCACGGCGACCAGTTGCAGCCGACCCGTACGGGCGGAGACATCTCGGTCCAGGCCTGCGCCGACGATCCGCAGGTCGCCTTCCATGCCGTGCGCCAGCTCGCCCAGATGGCCTACGGGGTCGCCGCGCTACGCTGGATGCAGACCGGCTTCGTCGCCAACGCCGCCGCCACCGACACGCCGCGCAACCTGCTCGGCTTCAAGGACGGCACCCAGAATCCGATCGCCGCCCAGCCGGTCGAGCAGACCGCGAGCGGCACGATCACGCCGGGCAGCTACGACGACGTCGTCTGGGTCGGCGCCGACGGGCCGGCCTGGATGCGCGGCGGCAGCTACGTGGTCGCCCGCCGCATCCGGCTGTCGCTCGAGCACTGGGATCGCACGCCGGTCGACTTCCAGGAGCAGGTGATCGGCCGCCATAAGCGCTCCGGCGCGCCGCTCGGCAAGGACGGCGAGTTCGACCCGCTCGACCTCGACGCGATGGACCAGGACGGCAATCCACTGATCGCCGACAACGCGCATGTCCGCCTGGGTGCTGCGGCCAGCAATCGCGGCGCGCAGATGCTGCGCCGCTCGTACAGCTACAATGACGGTGCGAACTTCACCATCGAGCGCTGGCCGCCCTGGCGCCAGGCGGTGGAGTGGGACGCCGGATTGCTGTTCATCTGCTACCAGCGCGACCCGCGGGCGAGCTTCAGCCGCATTTTCGACCGCATGTCGAAGTTCGATGCGCTCAACCAGTACGCCACCCATACTGGCGGCGGCCTGTTCGCCTGTCCTGGCGGCGTCACCACCGCGGACGGCTATATCGGCCAGGCATTGTTCGAAGCGTGAGCGCTGACGCACCGCCAGGCACCGAGGTGCACCTCATCGACCTGCTGCCGTTTGCAGCCAGCATCCGCGCCGTCCAGTCCGTCGCCGGCCAGGGAGCCAGCCTCAAGCGCGTCGAGCTGCGGGCCGGCGCGGCGGGCGAGCGGCACAGCCATCCGCACGAGCAGTTCGTGCTCGTCCTTGCCGGCCGCGGCGAGCTCGAATGCGAGGCCGGCCTGCTCGCGCTGACGCCCGGCACGGTCCTGCACTTCGCCCCCGACGCCTGGCATCGCGCCACGTTCGCGGACGACACGGTGCTGCTTGAGGTCAACCTGCCGGAGTGAGAAAGGCCAGGGCGCTGCCGCTGGAGCCCGCGGCCCCAGGCCCGTTCACCAATGGGACGACGCTCACATTGTGCTAGCAATTGGCTGCATTGCGCGATGCAGGCAGTGACGATGAAAAACTTGCCCATGGGCAAGATTTCCATAACATATTGAAAATAAACAGTTGTCCCGGCAAGATTGGGGCATATGCCCGAACCGTGCCGACGTCGCCCGTCCCGAAATCTTGCGGTATTTCGCCGATGCGACGCGTCGACCATCTCGTCCTCGCCCATCGAACACGAGTAAACAAATGGATTTTAAAGGCTCCGCCTTTAATAGGGTCCAGGGGCAAAGCCCCTGGCCTTCCTTGCCAAGGAGCAGCGCATGGCTGTCGCAATCCGGGCCGGGCGAATAGCGACCGTCGCCATCGAGGGCCTGGTGAACTTCGTGCTGCCTTACCTCATCTACGTCCGCGCCGAGCCGCGCCTGGGCGACGTGCATGCGTTGCTCGCCTCGTCGCTGCCGCCGATCGTCTGGAGCCTGGTGGAGTTCGCCCGCCGGCGCCGGGTGGATGCGATCTCGATGATGGTGCTCGCCGGCATCGTGCTGTCGCTGCTCGCCTTCATCGGCGGCGGCTCGGTGCGTTTCCTGCAGTTGCGCGAGAACCTGGTCACCGGCCTGATAGGCCTTGCCTTTCTCGTCTCGGCGGCGATCGGGCGGCCGCTGATCTACCAGCTCGCCCGCGCCGGCAAGCAGCGCGCCTCGGGCGCCGACCTGGCGAAGTTCGAGGCCCTGCGCGACAACTGGCGGTTCAAGCACGGCATGATGGTGATGACGCTGGTGTGGGGCTTCGGCCTGCTGGCCGAGACGGTCGCCGCCTGCGTGCTGGTCTACAGCATGTCTATCGCGGACTACCTGATCGTGAGCCCGTTCCTGGGTTACGGCGCAATGGGCGCAATGGCGCTGTGGACGATCTGGTACGTGCGCCGGAACAGCCGGACTGCGGCAGCCAGCGCAGCGCCGGACGCGAGCGACGAACGCACCTTGGACCCTGTGTAAAACCCAGCCGCCGAGGCGCGTCGCTTGCGATCCAGCCATCATTCGCTCTGGTCAGATGCGCCGAGTCGTCGGCGCTCGCCGCCAACCCGGGTATGGCGTTGAACTCCGACCGCTGCGCCCAGGCCGGCCCGTCGGCCAGCTTCCAGATGAACTGCGCGTCGCTCGGTGTGCCTTGTCGAGCCCGCCCGAGCACCCGGACAGGCCGGCTATCAGGCACACGGCGATGGCCGGCCCGCGAGCGGGGCGGTCTGCGGCGTCTCGAGTTTGGCTGCATGGCATGGCTGCGTAACCCCCCTCGCGCCTCCGCGGCCATCACGGCCGGACGCGCAAACGGTTTGTTAACGCCTTCAGCCCAGACTGCGTGACGGCGGCTATCGGGCCGCGGCGGGACAGGCCGGAGAGCGCCGTGCAGACAGAGATCCATCGCGAGCCCGCCGGCCCCGGCCGCGGCCGCGGCCTGCGTGCCGAGCAGGGCTACCTCGTGCTGCGCGGCATCACCGACGCGGCCG
>CAXUCZ010000075.1:0-10485 GCA_964249675.1 uncultured Acetobacteraceae bacterium
GCTGAAGCGCATGCGCGACGCCTCGACGACCGACAGCGTCGCTGAACGGCTGTTCCGCAAGGCCTGGGCGCGGCTGGCGTCCGGCGAGGCGGCGGGCGAGATTTGGCCGGCGGTCGTCGCCGAGGCGCTGGCGGCGACGCGGCTTGCCGGCATCGACTCGGCGCTGCTTGCGGCGCTCGAGGTCGACCCGGCGACGCGCCGGGCCGTGCTGCGCCGGGCGTTCGACGAGGCGACGGTTCCACTCGACGCCGAGCGCCTGGCGCCTGTTCGCGACCGTCTGGATGAAGGCGCGCCCGCGCCCGACGCGGCGCCGGCGTTCGCCGCGGCGCTGATCCGGCAGCCGCGGGCCGGCGCGACCTCGCCCGGCAAGCCGAGGCTGGCGCTGGAGCCGGCGGAAAGCCATGGCGATCATTGCCTGGTCGTGGCGGTGCTCGGCACCCTGCTGGCGCTGCATGAGGGCGGCGACCCGTCACGCGTGTTCGTCGCCGGGCTCGCCCATCATCTGCACAACGCCATGCTGCCGGACACCGGCTTTGCCGGCGAGATGATGCTGGGCGAGGCGCTGGCGCCGCTCATGCAGCGGCTGGTCGAGCGCGAGCTGCGCACCCTGTCGCCGGCGCCGCGCGCGACCGTCGCGGACGCGCTGCTGCTGATCGTGGATGCGGACACCGCCGAGGGGCGCGCCTTTCACGCCGCCGACGTGGTCGACCGGGTGCTGCAGGCGCATCACCATGCGCGCGCCGCGGCCTTTACCGCCGAGCAGGCGCTTGGCGACCTGCAGCTCGTGCATGAGGGGCCGCTGCGGCCGTTCCAGGCACGTGTCCTGGCCGGGATCGGGCTCGGCTGATGCACGATCCTGGTTGGCCAGGCGGCTCGCTGCTGAGCCCGATCAGCGGCCACGGGCTGGCGGCTGGTGGGCCGGACGTGTTGGTGGCGCCGGGCGAGGCGTGGCCGGTCGTCGACGGCATCGCCTTTCTGCGCGCCGACCGGCGGGCGATGGCCGAGCAAGCGGTCGCCTTGCTGCGCGCCGGCGCGCGCGTCGAGGCGGCGGCGTTGCTGCTGACCGACCAGGACGGCTTCGCGCCCGACCCGCCGCCGAGCCTGGAGGCGACCGCGGCGCTGGTGCGCGAGCGGGAGCGCTACTCGTTCCGGGCGGCGATGCGTGCGCTCGCCTTCGGCCGGGTCGGCGACTACTTCGCCCATCGCTGGACCGATCCGACCTATTTTTCGGGCCTGGCGTTGGCCGAGGCGGCGTTCGCGGGCCTGGCCGGCCGGCCGGTGCTGGAGCTCGCCTGCGGGGCGGGACACTTTCTGCGCGCGTTCGCCTCCGCCGGCCTCACCGCCTGCGGCGGCGACCTGGTGTTCGCCAAGCTCTGGCTGGCCCGCCACTACGTGGCTCCGTCGGCGCGGCTCGTCTGCTTTGACGCCAGCGCGCCGGTCTGGCCGCTCGCCGCCGGCAGCGTCGGCGGCGTGTTCTGCCATGACGCGTTCTACTTCCTTGCCGACAAGCCCGGCATCGTGGCCCGCATGCGCGCGGCGGTCGATGCCGGCGGGCGCATCGCCATCGGGCATGCGCACAATGCCGACGCCGACAATCATTCCGCCGGCGCGCCGCTCGACGTCGCCTCCTACGCCGCGTTGCTGCCGGGCGCTTCGCTGTTCGACGACCGTGAGCTCAGCGCCGCCTTTGTCGAGGCGCGGCCGCCGCGTTCCGCGGCCGAGCGCGCGCTTGCCGGGGCGCCGGCGGTGGCCATGCTGTGGCCGGCGGCCGGATGCGAGGCGGCGCCGATCGGCCTCGGCATGCCGGCGCCGACGTCGCCATTGCGCCTGAACCCGCTCTATCGTCGCGAGGCGGACGACGCGGCGGTGATCGCCTGGCCGAGCGAGCGCTATGAGCAGGAGTACGCCGCCCTCGTGACCTACCCGAGGCGCTGGGATGGTCCGGACGAGCGGGCGGCCGACGGCGCGGCGGCGCTGGTGCGGCGCGGCATCTACGTCGATCTGCCATCGCAATGGTAGCGGGGCAATGGTAGCGGGGCAATGGTAGCGGGACAATGGTAGCGGAGATCGCCTGGGGCGTGGCCGGCTGCGGCTGGGTGGCGCGCGACTACGCGATCCCGGCGATCGCGGCGAGTGGCAACGGCCGGCTGGTCGCGCTGCACGATCCGGATCCGGCGGCGCTGGAGGCGGCGATGGCGGCGCATGCCGAGATGGCGCTCGGCCCGTCGGTAGACGTGGCCCGCAGCACCTCGCTGGCGGCGTTCCTGGCGACGCCGGGCTTGCAGGCGGTGTATGTCGCCGCGCCGAACCACGTGCATCGGCCGCTCGTCGAGGCGGCGGCGGCGGCGGGGCTGGCGGTGCTGTGCGAAAAGCCGATGGCGCTGACGCGCGCGGATGCGGCGGCGATGGTCGCCGCCTGCGAGCGCCACGGCGTCGTCTACGCGACCGCGTTCGACCAGCGCTTCCACGCGGCACACCGTCACGTGGCCGGACTGATTGCGGCAGGCGCGGTCGGACGGGTCGCTGCCGTGCGCATCGTCTACGCGTGCTGGGTGGATGCGGGATGGTCGGCGGACAACTGGCGCATCGACCCGGCGCGGGCCGGCGGCGGCGCGCTGTTCGACCTGCTGCCGCACGGCCTCGACCTCGTCGCCATGCTGCTGGGCGAGCCTCTGACGTCCGCCGCGGTGCTCGGCCAGCGCCGCATTCAGGCATACGCTGCCGCGGATGACGTTTCGGTGGAGGATGGGGCGATGGTTGTCGCCCGCAGCCGCTCCGGCGTGCTGGCGCAGTTCCACGTCGCCTATAACTGCCCCGAGTTCCTGCCGCGACGGCGCCTCGAGATCGTCGGCGACCGCGGGCAATTGACCCTGCTCGACACGATGGGGCAGACGCCGGGCGGCACCCTGCTGCTGCAGGACGACGCGGCGCCGGCGCGCGAGGTCGCGGTGCCCGGCCTTGACCGCTCGCCATTTGCCGCCCAAGTCGAGGCGTTCGGCGCCGCGCTTGCCGGCGAGCGCCGGTTCGGCTTTACCCCGGCGCAGGACCTGGCGACGATGGCGCTGCTGGCTGGGCTGCGCGACGCCGTCGCCGTCGAGGCAGGCTGAGCATGCCGCTATCGCCTTACGCCTGCAGCAATTGCGGCCACTGGCAGTTTCACTTCACGACGCCGCCAAGCTGCTCGATCTGCAGCGACGTGCGCAACGACCTGCCCGAGGACGGCTGGGATTTTCGCACCCCGCAGGACCTTGCCCCGCTCGCTCACCACCATCGCGAGGTGATGCCCGGGCTGTGGGAGTTCTGGACCACGCCGCGCTTCGGCCTCGACAGTCATGGCTGGTTGCTGATCGAGCCGGACGGCAATGTCGCCTTCGAAGCGGCGCCGTTCTACAACGTCGCGGCGCTGGAGCGCATCGACGCGCTTGGCGGCGTGCGCGTGCTCGCCGCCTCGCATCCGCACGGCTACGGCGCGCTGTGGCAGCTGCAGCATCGTTTCGATCCCGAACTGCTGATCCAGAAGCTCGACCTGCAATGGACCAAGGCGTTTCGCGTGACGAGGCCTTGGGACGAGCGGCACGAGATCAAGCCTGGCCTGACGCTGCATCACACCGGCGGCCACTACGATGGGCATGCGGTGCTGCACGACGCGCGGCGCGGCGCGGCGTTCGTTGGTGACGCTCTGAAGCTCGACTTCGGCGCCGACGGCCGGCTGGCCGCGCTGTCCTGCCACAAGGCCTATCACAAGCAGATCCCGCTCTCGCCGAACGAGGCGCGCCGCTACCGCGCGGTGTTCGAGGCGCTCGACTTCGACACCGTGTTCACGCCGTTCGACTTCGCGCGCGACGTGCCGAAGGCGGCCGTGCTGGCGTTGCTCGACCGGATGATCGAGCGGCCGGGCTCGACGCGTCCGGTGGCGGTGCCGCTGCTGTCGGCGGCTGCGGTGCGCTGATGCTCCGTTACGGCTACAATACGAACGGCTGCGCGCAGCGCCGCCTCGACGACGCGATCGCGCTGATCGCCGATGCCGGCTATGACGGCGTCGCGTTGACGCTCGACATCCATCATCTCGACCCGTTTCTGCCGGACCATGCGGCGGCGCGACGCGGCGTTGCGGCCTCGTTGCGGCGGCGCGACCTTGGTTGCGTGGTCGAGACCGGCGCGCGCTTCCTGCTCGACCCGCGGCACAAGCACGAGCCGACTTTCGTGACGCCGGATGCCGAGGGGCGGGCGCGGCGGCTGGATTTCCTGTGTCGGGCGCTCGAGGTTGCGGCGGAGTGCGGCGCCGAGGCGATGTCGTTCTGGGCCGGCGTGCCGCAGCCCGGCGTTGACCGGACGGAGGCGCGTGGCTGGTTGGAGGCGGGCATCGCCACGGTGCTGCGCCGGGCGGAGGCGCTGGGCGTGGCGGCGGCGCTGGAGCCGGAGCCGGGCATGCTGGTCGAGACCGTGGCCGATTTCCATGCCTGCGCGGCCGCGCTGCCGGGTCTACGCCTGGCGCTCGACGTCGGCCACTGCATCGTCACCGGCGAGGTGGCACCGGAGCGCGCCGTGCTCGACGAGCATGCGCATGTCGCGACCGTCTCGATCGAGGACATGCGGCGCGGCGTGCACCAGCATCTGCCGTTCGGCGAGGGCGACATGGACGTGCCGGCCGTGTTGGCCGCGTTGCGCTCGGTGGGGTTCGGGCGGCTGGTCTGCGTCGAGCTGTCGCGCGAGAGCCATCGCGCCGACCGCATGGTGCCGGCGGCGTTGGCGGCGCTGCGCGCGCTCGAGGCGGCGCTGCCGTGAGGATCTGCTTTGTCAGCCGGCGCTTCTTTCCGGCGATCTCGGGGATGAGCGTCTATGCGCTCAACCTGCTGCACGCGCTGGTCGCCGCCGGGCACGACGTGACGATGATCAGCCAGTATCGCGACGACGCGTTCGGCCGCGGCGTCTATGGCGGCGGGCCGCCGCCGGCGGTGGCGGGCGTGCGCGTGGTCGGCCTGCCGCAGACCGGCGAGGCGGAGAGCGGCGATTTCGAGCGTGACATCGACGCGATGCAGCGCGTGATCGAGGCCGAGCATGCGCGCGCGTCGTTCGACGTGCTGCACGCGCAGTACGGCTATCCGACCGGCTGGGCGGTGCTGCTCGCCTCCCGCCGGCTTGGCGTGCCGAGCGTCGTCTCCATCCAGGGCGGCGACGGCCACTGGGTCGGCTCGTGCTGCGAGACGCATCGGCTGGCGATGACGCGGGTGCTGGACCATGCGGGGGCGGTGCTGATCGGCTGCCGCTCGTTTGCCGACGAGGTGTGCGGCCGGCTTGGCACCGATCCTGGCCGATTCACTATCGTTCCGGGTGCGGTCGAGACCAGCCGCTTCGTGCCGGACCGCGACGATCAGGGCGGCGAGCCGCCGGTGCTGCTGTATCATGGCCGCGTCGACGCGCGCAAAGGCGTGCTCGACATGATCGACGCACTCGTCCTGCTGCGTGACGAGGGAGTGCGCTTTCGGCTCGTGCTGTCCGGCATCGGGCCGGACCTGGAGGCGGCGACGGCGCGACTGGCGCAGACCGGCGTCGCCTCGCTCACCACGCTGCGCGGCTACGTCGATTACGAGCATGCGCCGGAGGCCTATGCGGGCGCCGACATATTCGTCTCGCCGACCTATGCCGAGGGGTTTTCCAACACCATCCTGGAGGCGATGGCCTGCGGCCTGGCGACGATCTCGTGCCGCGTCGTCGGCGTGGTCGACTGCCTGCGCGATGGGGAGAACGGGTTGCTGGTCGAGGCGGGCGACGTGCCGGCGCTGGCGCACGGCCTGCGGCGGCTGATCACCGAGCCGGCGCTGCGGCGGCGGCTGGCGGCGGCGGCGCTGGAGGAGTGCCGGCGCGTCTACGCCTGGCCGGTAGTCGCCGACCAGATCATGCAGGTCTACGCGCGGCTGCGCGGCCGCCGGCCCGACACCGGCTTTGCCACCGACCTGCCGCGCGACCCGTGCCGCTTCCGCGACAAGCCGCATCTGCTGTGAGCGCCGCTCGGACCGCGCTGCTGCTGTCGCCGCACCTGGACGACGCGGCGTTCTCCTGCGGCGGCATCGCCGCGCGCCTTGCCGCGGGCGGCTGGCGGGTCGTCATCGCCACCGCCTTTACCCGCTCGGTACATCCCGCTGCCGGCTTTGCGCTCGCCTGCCAGCGGGACAAGGGCCTGGACGATGCGGTGGACTACATGGCGCTGCGCCGCAGCGAGGACGGCGCGGCCTGCCGGCTGCTCGGCGCGGAGCCCGTGTGGATGGACCTGCCGGAGGCGCCGCATCGTGGCTACGACTGCGCGCCGGCCTTGTTCGCTGCGCCGCGTGACGACGACGACATCGGCGCGCCGCTGGCCGAGGCGATCGCCGGGCAACTGGAGCGCTTCGCGCCGGGTCTGGTGCTGGCGCCGCAGGGCTGCGGCGGCCATGTCGACCACCTGCAGCTCTGCAAGGCGCTGCTGGGTTGCGGGCATGCCGGGCCGCTGGGCTTCTATCGCGACACGCCCTACGTCATCCGCAATCCCGAGGCGCGACCCGGCGCGCAGGTCGCCAAGTTGGGCTTGAGCGACCTTGCCGTGCCGCTCGACCTGGGCGCGTTCGGCCGCAAGCAGGATGCGTGCGGCGCCTACCGCTCGCAGCTCGGCTTCCAGTTTGGCGGCGCGGCCGAGACGGCCGCGGCGCTGGCCTTGCTGGCGCTCAGCGAGGGTGGCGGCGCCGGCCATGCGGAGCGCCTGCTGGTCGGCGAGCCCGCCGCAATGCTGGCGCTGCTCGCATGAGCCGCTGGCTGGTCACCGGCGGCGCCGGCTTTATCGGCTCGCACCTTGTGGACGGCCTGCTCGCCGCCGGCGACGCGGTGTGCGTGCTCGACAACCTCTCCACCGGCCGACGCCAGCAGCTCGCCCGGTCGGCCGAGTTCCTGCACGGCAGCGTCACCGACGCGGCGCTGGTGCGCCAGGCGATGCGCGGCTGCGACGGCGTATACCACCTCGCCGCCGTCGCCTCCGTCGCCCGCTGCGTCGAGGACTGGGCCGGCACCCACGCGATCAACCAGACCGGCACGGTTATCGTTCTGGAGTCGGCGCGGCAGCTTGGCGGGTTGCCCGTCGTCTACGCCTCGTCGGCCGCGGTCTATGGCGACCTGGCGCGCGAGCGGCTGGCCGAGACCGACCCGACGGCGCCGCTCTCCGCCTATGGCTGCGACAAGCTCGGCAGCGAGATGCACGCACGCATCGCTCGCGTGAGCTTTGCCACGCCGACCCTGGGCCTGCGGCTGTTCAACGTCTACGGCCCGCGCCAGGACGGCGCCTCGCCCTATTCCGGCGTCATCTCCAGCTTCCGCCACCGGCTGCAGCGCCGCCAGCCGCTGGTGCTGAACGGCGGTGGGCGGCAGACGCGGGACTTCGTGCACGTTGCCGACGTCGTGGCCGCCATGCGCGCCGGCATGGCCCGGCTGCCGGACGCGCCGCCGGTGGTCAACGTCTGCACCGGATCCTCGATCGCCGTGCATGAGTTGGCCGCCATGCTCGGCGCCATCGCCGGCACCTGCCCCCGCCTGCTGTCCGGTCCCGACAAGGTGGGCGACATCCTGCACTCCCGCGGCGACCCGAGCCTGCTGGCCGCCAGCCTCGGGGTGCGCTGCTCGGTCGAGCTGCGTTCCGGCCTGGCAATGATGCGCGAGGCGGAGAGCGGCGGCAGGAAGACGGCCTGAGCGAAGGCGTGGGGCTTTCCCTCAGTGAGCGAGCGGGGCCTGGTCGTGTAGCCGGAGCAAGGCGACGTGGATGGCTTGCTGGACGACGCGCCGACGCATTCGGTGAGGCCAGGCAGGCAGGCGCGACCGTGGCGAGCGTTTCGGCTTCAGCGAACAGGTGATTAGCAGCGATGGCGCAAGACCTGTGCTCGACGCCGGTCCGGCTTGATCCGATTCCGCTGCCGGGTGCCGAGGTCAGCTCTCTGCGGGTATTTGGCCTGGGCATCTCCCCGTTGGAGATGATGCAGGCCCTAATCGACGAGACCCCTTGGCGCCAGGACGACATCAGACTTTGGGGCAAGACCTTCCGCCAGCCGCGGCTCGTCGCGTGGTATGGAGATCCCGGTTGCGCCTATCGCTACTCCGGTGTCGTTTTGGACCCGCTACCTTGGACGGACCGCCTCGCGGGCATCAAGACCAGAGTGGAGTCGACGCTGTCGCTGACGTTCAACAGTGTGTTGATGAACTATTATCGTGACCAGAACGACAGCATGGGCATGCACAGCGATGACGAGAAGGAGCTCGGCGCGCGCCCGATCATAGCGTCCGTGAGCTTGGGTGCGGAGCGCTTGCTATGTTTCAAGAGCAAGCTGGACATCAGCGCGAAGCCTGTGAAAGTGCCGCTCGCGTCGGGCAGCCTGCTCGTCATGCAGGGCGACACCCAGAAAAACTACAAGCACGGTATTGGCAAAGAGGCGCGCGCTGTTGGACCGAGAGTGAACCTGACGTTCAGGGTTATTGTAATCTGAGCCAAGAGTGATCGATCGCGACGTTCGGAGAGCAATTTCATTGCAGCTGTGTCATGTCCTGGACGAGGTAGGATGGCGTGCGGCGCGTCGGGCGGGCGCCGTCGGCGGCGAACCGTTCCTGCATTGCTGCACGCCGGAGCAATTACCGTTTGTCCTGGGACGGCATTTTGCCGGACGGAGCGGATTGCTGGTGTTGCGGTTCGAGGCCGCCTCGCTGACCGACGCTCTACGCTGGGTGACGAGCGAGCCGGATCAGGAGCCGTTCCCACACCTCTATGCGCCGTTGCCGGTCGCTTTGGTGAAACAGGTGGACCAGGTCGGCGACTGATGTGATCCGATGACTCCGGCCGGCACGCGAGGCATGCTGGCGCGTGACGGTGGGTCAGGGGCAAAGCGCTTGCCTTACTTCCTTGTCTCGGCCGCCACCCGGAAGAGCGTGCTGATGATGCGGGTGCCGGCCTTGATCGTGCCGCGCAGATTGCCCGAGACTTTGGAGTCGCCGGCGATGCGGTTGCGGTAGGGCAGCGGCACTTCGCGGATGCGCAGGCCGGCGCGGGCGGCGCGCATCTGCATCTCCAGGTTCCAGCCATAGGTCATCTCGCGCATGCCGAGGCGCTGCAGCGTGTCGAGGCGGATGGCGCGGAAGGCGCACATGTCGGTGTAGCGGTGGCCGGCCAGGACGCCGAGTGCGGCGCCGATCAGCTGGCCGGCGAGAACCTGGTGGGCGCCCATCGAGCCGGGCTCGCGGGTGGCGCCGTCAGTGCGGGTGGCGAGGACGAAGTCGGCGTCGCCGGCGCGGACCGGGCCGACGATGCGGCCGGCGAGCTCGACGGCGTCGGCGCCGTCGCCGTCCAGGAAGAGGACGATCTCGGCGCCGGCGGCAGCCGCGGCCTCGACGCCGGTCTGGCAGGCGCGGCCGTAGCCGCGTCGGCGCTCGATGATGACTTCTGCGCCGGCCGCCTCGGCCTCGGGGACCGTGCCGTCGGTGCTGCCGCCATCGATGACGAGGATGGTGTCGACAACGTCGCGCGGCAGGCCGCGAATGGTCGGGCCGACGGCGCCGGCCTCGTTCCAGGCGGGGATGATGGCGAAGACGGTCAAGAGAAGGGCTTCTTTTTTGAAAAAAAGAAGCAAAAAACTTCTGTCGCGTTGTGCTCAGGCCCGGCGGACAAGTCTCTTACGGGCGAGAGTTTTTTGGTTCTTTTTTGCAAAAAAGAACCCTTCCTGTTCTCAGAGGCTCCACCTCAACCCGCAATTCGCGCACGGCTTCGGCGGCGCATCGCTCAGCAGGTCGCTGCGGAAGTCCTGGTAGGCGACGCCGTTCCAGATCTCGCGCAGGGATTGCTGGGTCGCGTCGCCCAGCGTGTAGGTGTCGTAGCCGCGAGCGGAGAACGGCGCGATGCAGCAGGGCAGCGCGCGGCCATGGGCGGTGAAGTAGAGCAGCGACCAGGGGCGGCGGCAGGTGGCCCAGGGCTGGTCGCCCTGCTGCTTGAGGCTCATGCCGGGCTCGGTGGCGCCGGAGGCGTCCAGCGTCACGCCCAGGCTCGCGCCGATCGCCTGCGCGGCCTCGATCGCGGCCTGCTCCTCGGCGCGGGTCTTCTCGAACAGCGAGTTCGCCTCGGTGGCCATGCCGAAGCCGGCCTCGTCAAACACTAGACGCTGCAGATGGACTTCACGCACGCCCATCTCGGCGGCAAGGCGGACGAAATCCGGCAGCTGCAGCACGGTCTCGCGCAGGCCGGTAAGCCACAGCGAGATGCGCGGGTTGGGCTGGTTGGTGCGGGCCTGGTAGGCGGTCAAGCCGCCGACGCCGCGGATGATGCGGTCGAAGAAGTCCTTGCCGCGGACGAGCTTGTAGGTGGCGCGGTCGGCGGCGTCGAGCGAGACGCGCAGCTCGTCGAGCCCGGTGTCGATCAGCTCCTGAAAGCGGTTTGCCTTGAGCAGGGTGCCGTTGGTGTTGAACAGCACGTAGGAGCCGCGGTCCTTG
>CAXUCZ010000076.1:0-10479 GCA_964249675.1 uncultured Acetobacteraceae bacterium
TTCCCGTGCTGCTCGCCGCCGCCGCCATCGTCGCCGGCTCGGTGCTGATGGCCGACAGCCTGCCCTGGGCGCCGCTGATCCCGCTCGGCCTGGTCGCCGGAGGCCTGGCCGCCTGGCTCGTGCTGGCCGCCGCCTGCGGCTCGCCGACGGCGATCATGATCTACTTCGCAGCACTGGTGTTCCTGATCAACGCGCAGTTCCGCGTCCGCGAGGCCGGCGACATCTCGGGCGATTGGCAGAGCGCGCTCAAGTTCCTGATCTGGATGGGTGCGGGCGTCATCGGCGCGCCGCATCTGCCCTCGGGGCGCGCGCTGCTGCGCCGGCCGGGCAGCGCGCTGTGGCTCGCCTACATCGCCGTCGCGCTGATCTCGAGCCTGTATTCGCCCGCCGCCGGCTACAGCTTCGGCTGCGCGCTGGCGCTGCTCTGCCTGTTCGCCTTCTCGTTCGCCCTGGTGACCAGGCTGTCGGCCTCGCAGATCCTGTGGACGGTCGGCCTCTCGCTGACGCTGTTCAACGTCGTCGGCTGGGTCGTCTTCTTCGCCGACCCGGAGCTCGGCGTGTCGGCCGCCTTCACCAACGCGGGCATCATGATGCGGATGTGCGGCCTGGCCGGCCAGGCGACCAACCTCGGCGCCATCTGCGCGCTCGGCGTCGGCGTGATCTTCGTGCTGTGGTATGAGAAGCGCTGCGGCGCGGTCGCGGCACTCGCGCTCGGCGGCTTCGCCTTCGTCACCCTGCTCAAGAGCGACGCCCGCACCACCGAGATCGCAACGATCATCGGCATCGCGCTGGTGTTCGCCTCACGCTCCAACAAGCTGGTGATCGGCGCCAGCCTCGCCTGCGTCAGCGCCGTGCTGCTGCTGCAGGTGTTCCCGAGCATTCCGGCGGCGCTGAGCGCGAGCTTCAGCCGCTCGGGCGATCCGACCGAGATCTACACCGGCAATGGCCGGCTGCAGATCTGGGACTTCGCCTGGCAGCAGATCTGCCTCAGCCCGGTGTTCGGCTACGGCTACAACTCGGAGAAGGTCGTGCTCGGCAGCCATGTCGGCTTCTCCAACGGCCTGATGGTCGACAACGCGCACAACATGTACCTGCAGAACCTGCTCTCCCTCGGCGTGGTCGGCACCCTGCCGCTGATCGGGCTGCTCATCTATTTGATCTATAGATGCTGCACCCGGCCGGTGCCGATCGTGCTCTACGTGCTGGTCGCCGTGCTGATCTAGAGCATCTCGGACACCGACGCCATCGGCACGACGCCGACGCTGATGACGGTGATGCTGTTCGCCGTCTCGATCTGGCCGGCGCCGGCCGCAGCGCCGCAGGACAGGCCCGTCGCCGCCGCGCCGCTCCGTCCGGCGAGCCCCTGGATCCCCGCCGCGTGAGCGGGCAGGGGCCTCGTTGGCTCGCCCTCGCCTTGCTGGCGCTGGTCGCCTGCGCGCCGGGCCTGCACGTCGCGCCCGGCGGCGACGACCATGCCGACGGCAGCGCCGCCGCGCCGCTCGCAACCCTCGCCCGCGCCCAGCAAGTGATGCGCCAGAGCGGGCAGCGCGTCGTCATCCTCGACCCCGGCGTGCAGCATCTCGCCGCCACCCTCGTGCTGGACGCGCGCGACGATGGCGTCTCGCTGATCGCCTGCCCCCGCAGCGCGGTGCTGGACGGCGGCGGCCGGCTGCCGGTGCTGCTCCGGCTCGACGGCGCGCGCGGCGTGCGCATCGAGGATGTCGGCCTGGCCGGCGCCACCGGCGCCGCGGTGCTGATCGTCCATGGCGGCGGCCATAGTCTCAGCGGGCTCGATATCCGTCACGTCGGCGCCGGCGTGGTGCTTTCGGCGTCGGCCGCCAACAGCATCAGCCGCAGCCGCATCGCCGAGGTCGCGGCGAGCGGCATCGAGGCGAAGGACGCCAGCAACGGCAACAGTTTCGACAGCAACACGATCACCGACATTGCCGCGCACGACACCAGCGGCGGCGGCATCTTCCTGCACGGCGCCAACGACACCCTGATCACGCGCAACCTCGTCGCCCGCACCCGGGGCATGGGCATCGGCGTGCTGAACTGGAACCGCGACACCGTCAACACCGGCAACATCGTCCGCCAGAACGTCCTGCGCGACGTCGACCTCGGCGCCACCGACAGCGGCGCGATCTACGTCCTCGGCCGCAGCCAGCGCGACACCCGCATGGTCATCGCCGACAACCTGGTCGACGGCAGCGGCCCGCCCGCTGCCCACACCGTCGGCATCTACCTGGACGACTCCACCAGCGGCGCGCTGGTGCGCGGCAACATCCTGCGACGCTTCGGCGCCATCGGCGTGCAGGTCCATGGCGGCAGCGCCAACCGCGTCGAAGCCAACATCCTCGATCTCGGCCATGCGGCGCAGAGCGCGATGCTGTTCCAGGCCGCCCCGGCCGACACCCATCCGAGCAACCGCATGGTCGACAACGTCGTGCAGCACAACGTCGTCCTCTGGTCAGGCCGGCCCAAGCACCTGTACGACGCCATCACCGGCGGCCACCCGCTGATCACCGATAACGTCTACTTCGCCGAACCGGGCGCGTCCGTCCCACGGCCATCGCCGCTGCGCGACCTCCACCCGATTTACGGCAACCCCGAGTTCGCCGCCCCCGACAGCGACGACTACGCGCCCCGTGCCGGCGGCGTGCTGGTCAGCCTCGGCCTCAGCCCGGTCGCACTGTCACAACTCGGCCCGCCCTGATCGTCGGAGACAGGAAGGCCAGGGGCTTTGCCCCTGGACCCCATTAAAGGCGAAGCCTTTAAAATCCATTTCTCATTGATGCGATCCGCTAGGACGGTGGCGGGGAAGCAGGATTGAAAGGCTTCGCCAAGCAAGAAGAGAAACCCGTAAACTCCAACGGATGGGGGCCTGGGGCCTCAGGCCCCAGCGGAGTCCAGAGGCAGAGCCTCTGGCCTTCCTTCTCGCCAGCTAGCTGCCAAACGGAAAGTATCGCACGTCGAACAGCACGACGTTGTTGTCCGTCGACGGCGTGCCGCCGCGGCCCTCGAAGATCGAGCGGTGCAGATACTCATACTGCGCGCCGAGCTGCACCGCGCCGTACGGCCCCATGATCGGCCGCCAGAAGGCGCCGATCGTGCCTTCGGTCACGCCCTTGGTGTTGGCAACGCAGGTCGCCGCCGCGGCGAGCTCGGTCGCGCAGCCGACGTTGTTGTAGAGCAGGCTGCCGTAACCATAGCCCTTGCCGGCGACGGTGAAGTCGCGCCGGCCGATCTGCTCGGTGCCGCCATAGGTGAACAGGTCGATCTTGGGCGTCAGGTGATATTCGAGGCCGATCAGCGCCTCCACCTCGGGCAGCGGGTCGGGCGCGCCGTCCCGGCCGACCACCGCGTCCGGCAGCTGCGCCGAGCCGTAGCGGCCGATGCCGTCGCCGGCGAGCGCGCTCGCCCTGAAATCCAGGATATGCGGCACGATCGGCAGCACCGCTCCCGCGCCGCCGCCGCCCGCCGCCACCGTGTTGCTGTCGCCGCTGCCCAGATGGCTCACCCGGTCGTGCAGAAAACGCGCCAGGCCTTCGATCTCGAAATGCCCCCAGCCGGGATCGGCCGCCGCCTTGACGATGATGTCGGGGGCGATGTCGTCCGAGTAGTTGACCGTGGAGGCGAGCGCGCCGACGCCCGGGTTGGTGACGTTGATGGTCCCGGTCGAGGTCGGCGCCAGCCCGTTCGGGCCGGTGTAGTAGGCCGCCTGCGGCTCCTCGGCGGAGACCGCAAGCCAATACTTCTCGGCATCGAAGCTCTTGGCGATGCGGAACTGCACCTGCCGCGCCCAATTGAAGCCGACCACGAATTGCGCGTCGATGCCGAGCGGCGTGTCCTCCTGGCGCGGGATGATACCGTGCTTGTCCAGCGTCAGAAGCGTGTAGGCCTGGCCGGCCAGCAAGTGCAGGCCCCAGCGGTTCTCGTCGAGCGTGGCGTTGGCCTGGCGCACCCGCAGCGTGTAGCTGTTGGTCTCCACCGAGTTCGCCGTCGGCGAGCCGCCCTGGAAGTCGCTCTCGTAGTAGGCGGCCACGTGGGTCTCGGGGTTCACGTCGGCCTGGGCGAGCAGGGTGAGCCGGCTGGCCCGCGCGGTCTCGCGGAACTCGCTCTCGTGGTAGGTCTGCTGGTATGGCAGCGGAATGCCGGTGTTGAAGTTGCCCGCGATGTCGGTGACTTCGTTGCGGGCGCGGTAGATGCTCGCCGCGTCGATGAAGCCGCCGATCGACACCTCGACCGGGCCGAGCAGGAAGGTGCCGGGCGGCAACGGCTTGCCGGACGGCAGCGTCTCCTGCTGCGCCAGCACGACCGTGCCGGGTGCGGAGCCCGGCTGAGCCGGCACCAGCGCGTAGCCGGGCGGGATCGTCGGCAGGGTCGCGACGGCGCCGTTCGTCGACCCGCCATTCTGGCGCGGCTCGAAGGGCCCGCCGGGCGGCGCCACCTCGGGCGCCAGCGGGCTCTGGCTCTGATAGCCGACCCGGTTCTTGCCGGCGTAGAACGGCACTGTAGCAGCGGTGCTCTGGCCTGCCGGCGCGGCCTGGCTCCGAGCGGCCTCGGCCTGAGCGCGGCGCACCTCCTGATCGCGCGCCGCCAGGCTGCGCTTCACATGCTTCAGCTCCGCCTGCAGCCCGGCGATCTCCTTTTCGATGCGTGCGAGCGTCGCATCGTCGGCCGCCTGCGCAGGCAGCACTTGCAGCATCAGCCCCAGGCCGGTGGCGCCCAAAAGCGTAAGTCGACCGCCTCGCGTCATCGTGACCTCTTCATTGCGAGGAATGGATTAGCCGTTTAAGCGGCCAAAGAAATCGCCAAAACGCCAGCGTAGAGGGCTTTCCCGACCGCGCGGTACGAAAGCCACGATCCGCCATCGTGAAACCAAATCTTCACGCGTCGGCGCTGTGATCAGCGTCTATCCTGATGTACGGCTTGCCGCAAAGGCCGGTTCGGCCGGAACGATCGCCGACGATCGCTGCGCCCCGGCCGCCGATGACAACTGCGTCACAATGTGCCGGCCGGGACCACCTGCCGGCGTTGCATCAGGCGACGCCGCCGCCGCCGACCAGTCGTCCGCCGCATGCGAGGAGCGACACCATGGACCGACGCACCCTGTTCCGCCACGTCGCCGCGACCGGGCTGCTCGGCGTGGCGGCCAGTCCCGACGCCGGCGCGACGCCGGCGGCGCTCGCCTCTCCCACAGGCCCGCTGCCGCCGCTGCCGCGCATCACGCAGGCCGGCGAGCGGCGCGGCGAGATGCTCTACCGCCCGCTCGGCCGCACCGGCGAGAGCGTGTCGGCGATCGGCTTCGGCGGCTCGCATTTCTGCAAGCCCGGCATCGACGAGGCGACCTCGATCAAGCTGTGCCACGCCGCGCTCGACCGCGGCATGACCTTCATGGACAACGCCTGGGACTACAACAAGGGCGTCAGCGAGGAGCGCATGGGCACCGCGCTGGCCCAGGGCGGCTACCGCGCCCGCGCCTTCCTGATGACCAAGGTCGACGGTCGCAACAAGGCGAACGCCAACCAGCAGCTCGCGCAGTCGCTGTCGCGGCTCAAGACCGACCACATCGACCTGTGGATGTTCCACGAGGTGCTGCGCTTTGACGATCCGGACCGCATCTTCGCCCCCGAGGGCGCGATCGAGGCGGCGCTCGAGGCGCGCCAGGCCGGCAAGATCCGCTTCATCGGCTTCACCGGCCACAAGGACCCCCGCATCCACGTCTACATGATGGAGGTCGCCCGCGCCCACGGCGTGCAGTTCGACGTCGTGCTGATGCCGTCCAACGTGATGGACGCGCATTTCCGCTCGTTCGGCCGCCTCGCCATGCCGGTGGCGTTGCGTGAGCGCATCGGCGTCATCACCATGAAGCCCTTCGGCGGCTCCGACGGCGTGATCCTGAAGAGCGGCGCCGCGATCCGTCCGGTCGACTGCCTGCACTACGCGCTGAACCGCCCCACCGCCGTCGTCATCACCGGCATCGACAACCCGCAGGTGCTCGACCAGGCGTTCGCCGCCGCCAGTAGCTTCCGCCCGATGAGCGAGGCCGAGGAGGCGCCGATCCTGGCCGCCATCGCGCCGGCCGCCGCCGCCGGCCGCTACGAGCTGTTCAAGACCACCGACCATTTCGACGGCACGGCGCACAATCCCGATTGGCTCGGCGGCGACACGCAGGCGACCGCAGCCCTGGCGCCCAACAACGGCGGATAGAAAGGCCAGGGGCGTCGCCCCTGGACCTGATTAAAGGCGAAGCCTTTAAAATCCATTCATTGCTCGTACCTCACGGCGAGTGCGGCCACCGCGACAGCGCGGATAAAAGTTTTTTGGTTCTTTTTTTCAAAAAAGAACCCTGCTCTCGTCACCGGACATTGACCTACCCCTGCCGCTGCCCGTCTGCTAGCGTTCGTTGCAAACAAAGAAGGACGCCCCGTGCGCGATCCGCTGTCGCCGGTGCCGGTGCCGGCCGAGCCATACTCGTTCCCGCTGCGCATCGGCAGCGCGGCGCTTCTCATCATCGACATGCAGCGCGACTTCCTGGAGGCCGGCGGCTTCGGCGACGCGCTCGGCAACGACGTTTCGCTGCTGCGCCGGGCGGTGCCGCCGCTCGCCGCCACGCTGGCCGCCGTCCGTGCCGCCGGCCTGCCCGTCGTGCACACCCGCGAGGGTCACCGCGCGGACCTGTCCGACCTCGCCCCGGCCAAGCACGAGCGCGGAAGGTTCGCCACCCGGATCGGCGATGCCGGGCCGATGGGCCGCATCCTGGTGCGCGGCGAGCCCGGCCACGACATCATCCCCGAGCTCTACCCCATCGCCGGCGAGCCGGTGATCGACAAGCCCGGCAAGGGCGCCTTCTTCGCCACCGACCTCGAGGCGATCCTGCGCGGCCGCGGCATCGGGCAGCTCATCGTCGCCGGCGTCACCACCGAGGTCTGCGTCAACACGACGGTGCGCGAGGCGAATGATCGCGGCTTCGATTGCCTGGTGCTGTCGGACTGCACCGGCTCGTACTTTCCCGAACTGCATGACGCGGGCTTGGCGATGATCCGCGCGCAGGGCGGGATTTTCGGCTGGGTCGCGCCGTCCGCGGCGCTGCTTTCGGTCCTGGCCGCGGCCTGAAGGAGACGATGATGTCGAGCACGACCATGCGGCCCGCCTGGTGGGTTCCGGGCGACTGGAACGGCTTCTTCGGCCTGTTCACCAACGTCGTGCTCAACGTCATCGTGCTGACCGGGCTCTGCCTCGGCGTCGTGCAGATGCCGAGCGGCATCGTCTTCGGCCGCATCCTGCCCGCGCTCGGCATCGCGCTGCCGCTCGGCAACCTGTTCTACGCCTACCTCGCCTGGCGGCTGGCGCTGCGCACCGGCCGCACCGACGTCACCGCGCTGCCGTACGGGCCGAGCGTGCCGCACATGTTCCTCGTCGTCTTCGTCGTCATGCTGCCGACGTACTTGAAGACGCACGACCCGGTGCTGGCCTGGGAGGCCGGCCTCGCCTGGGCCTTCGTGATCGGCGTGATCGTGCTGCTCGGCGCCTTCGTCGGCCCGACGGTGCGCCGCTACACCCCGCGCGCGGCCATGCTCGGCGCGCTTGCCGGCATCTCGATCGCCTTCATCAGCATGCGGCCGGCCTTCCAGAGCTTCCAGGTCGCCTGGCTGGGCTTCCTCTCGCTCGGCATCATCCTGGCGAGCTGGTGCGCGCAGGTGCGCATGCCGCTCGGCATCCCCGGCGGCCTGATGGCGGTGCTGCTCGGCACGGTGTTGGCCTGGATCGCGACGCTCGCCGGCCTCAGCCCGGTGATGGAGCCGGCCGCGGTCGGCGCCGCCTTCGCCCAGTTCGGCCTGCATCTGCCGGTGCCGAGCGCCCATTTCCTGCACGGCCTGGCCAACATCGGGCCGCTGCTGGTCACCGCCGTGCCGCTCGGCATCTACAACTTCACCGAGGGCATGAACAACGTCGAGAGCGCCTCGGCCGCCGGCGACGACTACAATCTGCGCCAGGTGCTGCTCGCCGACGGCCTCGGCGCCATCGCCGGCGCGGTGCTCGGCAGCCCGTTCCCGCCCGCCGTCTATATCGGCCATCCCGGCTGGAAGGCGGTCGGCGGCCGCATCGGCTACTCGCTGGCCACCGGCGTCGTGGTCGCGCTGGTCTGCTTCCTGGGTCTGACGGCGCTGCTGCTCGCCGTGGTGCCGCTGGTCGCGATCCTGCCGATCCTGCTCTATATCGGCCTCGTCATCGGCGCCCAGGCCTTCGAGGCGACGCCCAGCCGCTACGCGCCCGCCGTCATCCTGGCGCTGCTGCCCAACATCGCCAACTGGGCGCAGAGCCAGATCGACGGCGCGCTGTCGGCCGCCGGCACCTCGGCGGCCGCTGTCGGCATGGCCAAGCTTGGCATGAACGGCGTCGTCTATCACGGCATGCAGCTGTTCGGCGGCGGCGCCACCCTGGCCGGCCTGATCCTCGGCGCCATCGCCGCCTTCGTCATCGACCGCCGCTTCGACCGCGCCGCGGTCTACGCCTTCATCGGCGCCGTGCTCGCCTTCTTCGGCTTCATCAACGGCACCGCGCTCGGCGTCGCCAACTCGCCCGACGTCGCGCTGGGCTACGCCCTGCTCGGCGTGCTGCTGCTGGCCCTCAGGCGCTCGGCGGTCAGCGTGCAGCACCCGACGCTGCAGGACGTCATGCACGCCGAGCCGGCGGAGTAGGCGCTCACGCCATCAGCGAGACGTGCGCCGCCGCGATGCGCCAGCCCGCCTCGGTGAGGATCCAGGTCTGGCTCTGCCGGCCCAGCGCGCCGTCGCCATCGCGCCGGAACTCCAGGCTGCAGCTGCCATGGTCGTCGCCATAGGTGGTCACCACCCGACGCAGCACGCTGCGCGGCGGCGAGCCGCCGACCCGCGCCCGCCGAAACGCCCTGATCGCCTCGATGCCGTAGAGCGTCTCGCCGACGCCGTAGCGCAGCACGTGCGGCGACGCCCAGAACAGCGCGTCCAGCACCGCCAGGTCGTTGGCCATCAGCGCCGCCTCGTAGCGGTCGCAGCAGGCCGTCAGCTCGGCCAGCGTCAGCGGATCATTGATCATCGCTGGCGAACCTGGAGAACAGCAAGGCAAGGGCTTTGCCCTTGACCCACTGGGGCCGGGAGGCCCCAGACCCCGTTCTAAAGGATGGGGTCCAGGGCAGAGCCCTGGCCTTACTTCGCGGCAACGATCCCCCTCCGCTCCAGATGGCGCGCGACGCGCAGCAGCGTGGCCTCGCGCCACGCCGCCGCCACGAGCTGAACCCCGAGCGGCAGTCCCTCGGTGATCACCGGCACGCTGACGACGGGCAGGCCGATGAAGCTCAGCGGCTGCGTGTAGAGGCCGATATTCGGCCGCAACGGCATCTCGACGCCGTCCACGACCATGCTCGCCTGGCCGATCAGCGGCGCGCTGAACGGGGTCGCCGGCGCCAGCAGGATGTCGGCGCGGGCAAAGGCGGCGGCCGCCTCGGCGCGGAACTGCGCGCGAAACCGTTGCGCCTGCAGCACCGCCGCCGCCGGCAGCAGCGCGCCGGCGATCAGGCGGTCGCGGGTCGCCGGGTCGAAATCCTGCGGCCGCCGGTCAAGCTCGCGCCGGTGCAGGCTGCCGCCTTCGCTGGCGGTGATCACGAACGCCGCCGAGCGCGCCGCCTCCGCCCCGGCCAGCACCACCTCGCCGGTGGCGTGCAGCGCCGCGGCCACACGGTGGACGGCCGCGAGCATGTCCGCCGAGGCGCCGGCGCGAAACCAGCCGCCGAGCACGGCGCAGCGCAAGCCCTCGACGTCCGCCTCCAGCTCCGGCAGCGCCGGCTCGGCGTCGTCGCCGTTCTGCAGCGCGTCGTAGCACAGCGCGAGGTCGGTCGCGGTGCGGGCGAACGGCCCGACATGGTCGAAGCTGGCGACGAACGGGACGCTGCCGGCGCAGGGCAGCCGGCCATAGGTCGGCTTCAGCCCGAAGATGCCGCAGAAGCTGGCCGGCACCCGGATCGAGCCGTTGGTGTCGGTGCCGAGCGCCAGCGGCGCCAGCCCCGCCGCCACCGCCGCCGCCGAGCCGCCCGACGAGCCGCCCGCCACCCGCTCGGGCGCATGCGGGTTGCGCGTCGTGCCGTCATGCGCGTTCTCGGTCACGAACCCGTAGGCGAACTCGTCCATGTTGGTGGCGCCCACCAGCACCGCGCCGGCGGAACGCATCCGCGCCACCAGCGCCGCGTCGCGCCGCGCCGGCGGCCGCTCGCGCAGGATCAGCGAGCCGGCGACGGTGGTCAGCCCCTCGACGTCGAACAGGTTCTTGACCGCGAACGGCACCCCCGCCAGCGGCCCCGGGTCGCGCCCGGCCGCAACCGCCGCGTCCACCGCGGCGGCGTCGGCGAGCGCCCGCGCCTCAAGCACGGCGGTGAAGCAGTTCAGCGCCGGGTCGCGCGCTGCGATTGCGACCAGCGCCTCGCGCGCCACCGTCTCCGCC
>CAXUCZ010000077.1:0-10468 GCA_964249675.1 uncultured Acetobacteraceae bacterium
CAGCGGCGGTCCGTCCAGACACCGGCAAGGAAGCGGTTCTTTTTTAGAAAAAAGAACCGAAAACTTTTGTCAGTCAGGATGTTTCACGGTTCAGGGGCGAAAACGGGCAAAAGTTTTTTGCTTCTTTTTTTCAAAAAAGAAGCCCTTGCTTGGCGCGGTCGTTACTCATCGGAGAATGCACTGATGATCGAGGCGAGCCGATGCTGACGACGCGACATGATCACGGACAATCCACCGGCAGCCGGACCGCCGGCGCCACCTCGCGCAATCCGGCGACCGGCGCCGAGCTCGCGCACTACTCGTTCGACGACGCAGCCGCTGTCGAGCAGCGCCTGGCGGCCGCCGAGCGCGGCTACCGGCAATGGCGCGACACCCCGCTCGCCGAGCGCGCCGCCGCCCTCGGCCGCCTGGCCGACGAGATCCGCGCGGACGCCGAGCACCTTGCCGGGCTGATGACGGCCGAGATGGGCAAGACGCTGGGCGAGGCACGCGGCGAGGTGGAGAAATGCGCCAACGCCGCCGCCTGGTTCGCCGAGAACGGCGCGCCGATGCTGGCCGACGAGCCGGTGGCGGCCGGCGGTGACGACGTACGTGTCGCCTACCTGCCGATCGGCACCGTGCTCGGCATCATGCCCTGGAACTTCCCCTACTGGCAGGCGATCCGCGCCGCCGTGCCGATCACCCTCGGCGGCAACGCCTTCCTGCTCAAGCACGCGCCGAACGTGATGGGCTGTGCCTACGCGCTGGAGGCCGCCTGGACGCGCGCCGGCTTCCCCGCCGGCGTATTCGGCGTCGTCAACGTCGACAACCAGCCGGTCGAGGCGATCATTGCCGACCGGCGCATCGCCGCGGTGACGCTCACCGGCAGCCCGCGTGCCGGCAGCGCCGTCGCGGCCCTGGCTGGCCGCGCGCTCAAGAAGAGCGTGCTCGAACTCGGCGGCTCCGACCCGTTCATCGTGCTCGCCGACGCCGACCTCGACCGCGCCGTCGCCTCGGCGATCACCGGACGGTTTGCCAATTGCGGCCAGGTCTGCCTCGCCGCCAAGCGCTTCATCCTGGAGCGGCCGATCGCCGAGGCCTTCACCGCCCGCTTTGTGGAGGCGGCGCGCGCGCTCACGGTCGGCGATCCCACTGATCCGGCCACCAAGCTCGGCCCGATCGCCCGCGAGGACCTGCGCGCCACTCTGCACGATCAGGTGCAGCGATCGATCCGGAGCGGCGCCGAGCTGCTGCTCGGCGGCCAGGCGCTTGACGGACCCGGCTGGTTCTACGCGCCGACGGTGCTGGCCGGCGTGAAGCCGGGCCAAGCCGCCTATGACGAGGAGACGTTCGGGCCGGTCGCGGCGCTGATGATCGCCGAGGACGCCGAGGACGCGCTGCGCATCGCCAACGCCACCGAGTTCGGCCTGAGCGCCAATCTCTGGACCGCCGACCTGGAGCAGGCGCGGCGGTTGGCTGGGCGGCTCGAATCAGGCGGGGTGTTCATCAACGGCTTCACCGCCTCGAACCCGCGCACGCCGATCGGCGGCGTGAAGCGCAGCGGCTATGGGCGGGAGCTGTCGCATTTTGGCGTGCACGAGTTCGTCAATGCTCAGGTGGTCTGGACGCGGCCGGGGCGAGAGTAAGGAAGGCCAGGGCTCTGCCCTGGACCCGCCGGGGCCGGTAGGCCCTAGATCCCGCTCGTTTGGATCAGCGGCCTGGCGGCTACGACCTCGCCCGGGGGATCGCGAACGAGGAATGGATTTTAAAGGCTCCGCCTTTAATCGGGTCCAGGGGCGACGCCACGGCCTTGCTCAGCGACCAAGCAATGATGCGATGACGCCGCGGCCTTGCTGCGCACCGTCCGAACCGACGTCCGGCCGGATGCCGCCCGCGGCAAAGGCTTGCTCCAGCGGCGCCGGATCGGAGAACTCGGTCTCGAAGCTGAACTGCACCGGCATCAGCGCCCACGGCAGCGCGCTGCGGGTGTAGATCTGGGCGATCGGACGAAACCACGCGTGCTCGTGCAGCGTGCTCGGTCGGATGATGGTGAACTTGGGCGCGCTGTCGGCCTCCGTGTGGGTCCAGCCTGCGCAGGTCGGGCAGGTGTATTGCCGGCTCTCGCTGCCGCTCTCGCCCTGCTTGGCCCAGCAGCGCGGCGTGCCCTGGGTGACCGCGAAGCCGGCGCGATCCACCACCAGCGCCATCGAGAACGCGCTCGAGGTCAGCTGCTGGCAGTCGGTGCAGTGGCAGGCGAAGCTGAAGCGCGGCGGCGACGTGACCTGGTATTGGATGGCGCCGCAGCGACAGGCGCCCTCGAGCGGGGTCGGAAACGGCTTGGCCATGGCGAGGCTCCGATGACGTCGCCCGCACTGGGTCGATCAGCCGCCGGGCCGGGTCAAGGGGCGGCGGCCGGAGCTAACAGGCTTGTGTCCGAGATCGTGGCGCTGGGCCGGAAGCTCGGCCCCGGCAGCGGGCCGCGTCGCTGCTCGTAGGCGTAGCCGAGCCGCAGCAGGGTCAGCTCCGACCAGGCCGGTCCGATGAACGACAGCCCGACCGGCATGCCGTCGATCTGCGCGGCCGGCACCGTGAGGTGCGGGTAGCCGGCGACGGCGGGCAGGCTCGAGGCGCCGCCGACGTCGTGATCAAAGGTCAGCAGGTCGACGGTCCAGGCCGGGCCGCCGCTCGGGGCGACGAGGGCGACGACGTGGTTGTCGGCCAGCATCTTGTCGATGCCCTGCTCGCGCGACAGCCGATGCCCGGTGGCGAGCGCGGCCTGGTAGCCGGGGTCGGCGAGGCCATGCGTCGCTGCCGCCTTGACGAACAGCTCCTGGCCGAACAGGCCAAGCTCGCGGCCCGCCTGGGCGGTGTTGAAGGCGATGAGGTCGGCGAGGGTGCGGCTGCCGACCGCGGCCGGAGCGTCGGCGAGGTAGTGCTCGACGCCGACCTTGAACTCGGTGAGCAGCACCGTCTGCTCGGCGTCGCCGATCGCATCCATCCCGCTCGGCGCCTGAGTGATCTCGACCAGCGTCGCTCCTGCCGCGTGCAGCACGGCGAGTGCCCCGGCGAACGCGGCGTCGGTCGCCGGCGAGGTGCCGGCGAGGAAACGCAGCACGCCGATCCGGGTGCCGGCGAGCGCATCCTCGGCGCCGGCAAGGCCCGCAAGGTAGTCGGTCTTGTGCGCGCCGGCCGGCGCGCTCGCCGGGTCCGCTGGGTCGCTGCCGGCGATCACGCCGAGCATGAGAGCGGCATCGCGGACGGTGTGGGTCATCGGGCCGGCGGTGTCCTGGCTTGCCGAGATCGGCACGATCCCGCTGCGGGGCACCAGCCCGACGGTGGGCTTCAGCCCGACCAGGCCGGCAAGCGAGGCCGGGCAGGTGATCGAGCCGTCGGTCTCGGTGCCGATCGCCGCCGGCGCCAGCGAGGCCGCGACCGCGCTGCCGCTGCCGGACGAGGAGCCGCAGGGCGAGCGGTCGAGCGCGTAGGGGTTGCGGGTCAGGCCGCCGACGCCGCTCCAGCCGGAGAGCGACGGCGCACCGCGGAAGTTCGCCCACTCGGACAGGTTGGTCTTGCCCAGGATCACCGCGCCGGCGGCGCGCAGCCGGGCGACCAGCGGCGCGTCCCGCCCGCGTATGTTGGCCGCCAGCGCCAGCGAGCCGGCGGTGGTCGGCATGCCGGCAACGTCGACGTTGTCCTTGATCAACAGCGGCACGCCCTCCAGCGGGCGCCGTGACCCGCCGGCGCGCGCCGCATCCGACGCCGCCGCGGCGTCCGCCGCCGCTCCGTCCATCGCCAGCACCGCCTGCAGCCGCGGCCCGGCCGCATCCAGCGCTGCGATGCGCGCCGTGTAGGCCGATACGAGCCCGGCCGCTGTCACCTGCCCCGCGGCCAGCGCCGCCAGGCTCGCCTCGAGGCCGCGTCCCTCGATCACCGTGCCGGACATCTCCGCCGCCCTCCCCTCCACCATGCACAAAGACGCGAGCAACACGGCGAGACCGGCAAGCGACTTGGTTCCCATGGCGACAAGATAGTCGCCATCAGCCGACGCGCAAAATCAGGATTTACCTTTGCTTAACCGCCATCCCGCAACATGTGCGGCGGCGCAACGACGTACGCGGCGATGCAGGAGGCGTGCTTGTTCGAAAGCCGATCGAGTCCACAACGGGTGGTCGGCGAGGGCACATCGTCGGTCGTGCAGGGCTGCGTCGCACCCGGCCGCCCGGCGCGGCGGCGACCGTATTTGCTGATGTATGGCATCCTGCTGTTCTTCGCCGGCCTCGCCGCCTATCTCGCCGGCGTGACCATGGCCTTGCCGCGCCACCTGTTCGGGAGCAGTGCGCGACTTCTCGCCTTCAACGAGATGCTGGTTTGGTACAGCGGCGTGCCGGTCATGCTTGGTCTGTGCCTGGCGCTGATCGACATCTTCGTCCTGCTCGGCGGCAAACGCTCCGCAAGACTCGAGGTGCGGCGTTCCCCGCTGGCTGACGAACGACTGACGGTCGCGCTCACCGCCTACAACGACGAGGCCAGCATTGCCGACGTCGTGCGCGACTTCCTGTCGCACGATTTGGTCGGTGAGGTCATCGTCATCAGCAACAACAGCAGCGACCTGACGATGCAGCGTGCGCAAGCGGCCGGCGCGACCGTGCTCAACGAGCCGCGACAAGGCTATGGGCGCTGCGTGTTTCGCGGCCTTGAGGAGGCGCTGGCGCGGCAGGGCGAGCTCATCATCCTCTGCGAGGGCGACAGCACATTTCGAGCGTACGACATCGACAAGTTCCTGGCCTACGCACCGCACGCCGACATCGTTCTGGGCACGCGAACCGTGGAACGCCTGCGCGCCCGCAAGACGCAGCTCAGCACCTTCATGTATTACGGCAACCTGTTCGTCGGCAAGCTTCTCGAGGCCAAGCATCTCGGTCGGGCAACGATTACGGATGTGGGCACGACCTATAAGCTCTGCCGTCGCGAGGCGCTCGCCAGGCTGCTGCCGCATCTCAACCCTGCCGTCAATCTCGAGTTCAACGCCCATTTCGTCGACGTCGCGCTCGCCTTAGATTATGACGTCGTGGAATGCCCGATCACATTCCATCCTCGCATCGGCGTCAGCAAGGGCGGCAATCTGAACAACCGGCGCGCCCTGAGCGTCGGCCTGCGCATGCTTCTTGGCATCGCTTGGGGATGGAAAGGGGTCGAAGGGTGAACGCCGTCGACGCCGCCTGCCCGGCCGTCCTTGACTATCATGGCTCCCGGCTGCCCGAAGACCCGCGGCGTGCGGTGCTTTGGCAAAGCCTCTGGCGACACTACTTCCGGGCGCGCGTTCGATCGACCGATTGCGTGCTCGACCTGGGCTCGGGCTACGGCAACTTCATCAACGTCGTGCAGGCTGCGCGGCGGATCGCCGTGGACGCTTGGCCGGGCTTTCCGGCCCATCTTGCTCCCGGCATCGAGTATGCTGTCGGCCCGGTCACCAAGCTCGACTTCATCGCCGATGGCGCCGTCGACTTCGCGTTTGCGAGCAACCTGTTCGAACATCTGACGAAAACCGAGTTCTCGTCGGTGTTGGCCAGCCTGCGCAGCAAGCTCTCGGCCGACGGGACGCTGACGATCATTCAGCCAAACTATCGCTACGCCTACCGGGAATATTTCGACGACTTCGATCACAAGAGTGTCTTCACGCATGTCAGCTTGGCTGATTTCCTGAGTGCCAACGGCTATGAGGTCATTCAGGTCGTGCCGCGCTTCATGCCGCTCTCCATCAAGGGGCGGTTGCCGGTCTCGTCGTGGCTCATCCGTGCTTGGCTCGCCTCCCCGATAAAGTTGTTCGGCAAGCAGATGTTGGTGCATGCGCGGCCGAGATGATCGGCCACGCTCCGCCCCGGGCTGCACTCGGCCGCTCGTTCATGACGGCATCACAAGTCGCCCGGCAGATCAAAAATCATGAGCAGGTGCAGTCGCGACTGCGAGCTCCCGTTCTCGGGCTTCTCCTGGTCTTTCTTGCGCTGCACGGCTGCGGCGTCGCGCTTGACCTGCTGGCCGCCATCCGCGACCCGAATGAGCTCGATTACGGCGAAGGCATTGTCTGGCAACAGGCAGCTCTGCTCCTGAGCGCGAGATCGTACTCCGCCGCGTCAAGCCTGCCGTTTATCGTCTTTCATTATCCGCCCGTATACCTCTTGTTCACCCGCGCGCTTGGATTGATCACGCCAAATTTGCTGATAGCAGGTCGCGTCCTCACGGCCATCTCGGCCTGCTGCGTCGCCGCGTTGGCGACGATGTTGGTTCTCGCCGCTTCCAAGCCGGCGAGGGCACGGCGATTGCCTCGGATCGACCTCGCCGTCGCAATCGGCCTGTCGCTGCTCTGCGTGCACGCGGTCCGGGCCTGGGCGCTCTTCATGCGGGTCGACATGCTGGCCGAAGCGTTTGGCCTCGCCGGCATGCTCGTGTCTGTGCGGTCGCGGAGCTGGCAAGGGCTTACGGCGGGGATGCTGCTCTGCGCGGCGGCAACATATTGCAAGCAGACCGAGCTGGCGACCGGGCTCGCCGTCGCCCTCATCATGATAATTCGACGGCCGCGCGATGCGGCCATTGCGGTCAGCATCTCGATCGTTGTCGCCCTGGTTCCGCTCGTCGGCATGCAGTGGTTCACCCATGGCGGCTTTCTGGAAAACATCATTTATGATAACGTCAACAGAATGAGCCTCGGCGGAGGCCTGCATACGCTGACGGCCGAGAAGACGAGCCTCCTTCTCGCACTCGCCATCGTCTTTGCGGCCGACCGGCTCTGCTTCCTTCATATCCGGTTGGAGCGACCGGAGAGCACAGTTTGGCGTCCCGCCAGCCGCGCCGACGTGGCGCGTGAGATCCTGTTGGCGCAGTTCATACTCTCCAGCATGATGCTCGCGACCATCTTCAAATCCGGCAGCAACATCAACTATTTCTTGGATTGGTTCAGCGTCGGGCTGATCCTGGTCGGGACATTCCTGAGCGATCTGCCCGTCGGCTCAGCAGCGTCCAACGTCCTGCTCGCGCTGCTCGGCCTCCAGGCAGCGTTGGCGCCGGCAAGATTGATGTCCAGCGAGACTTGGCGTGCCCAGTCGAGGCCGCCGGTGATGCTGCTCGGCAGGATCAGACAGGCGACGCGACCCGTGGCGTCCGAGGACATGGTGTTGCTGATGAGCGCAGGGAAGTCCGTCGTCTATGAGCCGGCGATCGTGACCGAGCTTGCAGCTCTCAGGCGCTGGGATGAACGACCGCTGATCAGCATGATAGCCAGCGGCGGCTTCGCGTTCATGCTGACACGCGACGGCACCGCCTGGCCAAGCGGGCGACGCAGCACGGCCGTCAATGCGGCAATGCAGATCGCCTACCCCAAGGTCGAGCAAGTGGCCCCCGATCTGTGGCTTCGCCTGCCGCCCGGCTGAGCAGGACCAGCACCTACCCTCGCCACCGCCGATGGGTTGGGACGGCTGCCGCGTGATGCCCCCGTCTTGTGGGTGGTCGTTCCCGCCAAACAACGTGCCCGCTCAACAAGCGCGCAACGCCAGCTGTCCTCAACCCGTCTCGAGCAATCCCTCCGCTCGGAAGCTGAGCCAACGGCCATTGCCCACGATCACGTGGTCCTGCAGCGCCACGCCCAGCGTCGCGGCGGCCTGCCGGACCTGCTCGGTCATCGCGAGGTCCTCGCGCGACGGCGTCGGGTCGCCGCTCGGATGATTGTGCACCAGGATCAGCGAGCGGGCGCTGAGCTCCAGCGCTCGTTTCACCACCTCGCGCGGGTAGACTGGCGTGTGGTTCACGGTGCCACGCGCCTGCGCCTCGTCGGCGAGCAGCACCTCGCCGGCGCCCAGGAACAGGATGCGGAACTGCTCCACCTTCTCGCGCGCCAACGCCGCCTGCAGATAGGCGACCAGCGTGCCCCAGTTATCCAGCACCGGTCGCCCGGCCACCGAGGCGCGCGCAAGCCGCAGCGCTGCGGCATGGGTCAGCTTGATCGCCGCAAGACCATGACGGCCAAGCCCGCTCACCTGCGCCAGCTCCCGCAGCGGCGCGGCCAGCACGCCGGCGAAGCTGCCGAAGCGATCGATCAAGACAGCAGCCAGCGGTCGCGGGTCCTCGCTCAGCGGCGTCGCCAGCAGCAGCAGCATGCCCAGCAGCTGCTTGTCGCTTAAACGTCCCGCGTGCCCGGCGGCAATCAAGTCGCGCACCCGTCCGCCGGCGGGCCGCGGCGCCTGCGGGGCATCGGCCTGGGCATTCCTGCCTTGCCAGCCTGCCGGTAGACGGAAATCACCCTGGTCGGCAAACCCTGGCGGAGATGGCGGCAAGATGCGAGCCGGCCCGACCAGCCCTGCGAAATGCCGCTTGAAGAAGCCGCCTCGTCCGCTCGCATCGCTCCTCGCCGGCCTAGAGATAGCCATGCCGGGCGAAGCTCACCCAGTCCTCCCGGCCAAGCAGCAGGTGATCATGCACGATGACCGACAGCATCGCACCCGCCTCGCGCAGCCGCCGGGTAAACGCCAGCGCGTCCGCCTCGGGCTCCGGCTCCGCCTCGGGCCGGTCATGCAGCAGGATCAGCGCCGTCGCATGCAGCGCCAGCGCGCGCTCAAGCAGGCTGCGAACCTCTCCCCAGGCCGGGCCGTCCGCCTGAACCTCGTCGGCCAGCAATCGATTGCGATTGTCGAGGAACAGCACCCGGCGCTGCTGCACTCGCGCGTCCATCGGCCGCTCGACATAGGCCATGAGCTGCGCCCAGTCCGAGAGCACCGGCCGGCTGGCCGCTTCCGCCCGCACCAGACGCACGCCCGCCTCCTCGACCAGCCGGATGGCGGTCAGCGCCTCGGTGCCGAGACCCCCCGCCGCCGCCAGGGCCTCACTCGGCGCGCCAAGCACGCCGGACAGGCTGCCGAACGCGTTGATCATCGCCTTGGCGAGCGGCTTGGTGTCGCGCCGCGCGATGCCGAGGAACAGCAGCATCTCAAGCAGCTCGTAATCGGCGAGGGTCTCCGGGCCAGCCGTCAACAAGCGATCACGCATGCGCTCGCGATGGCCCTGCGGACCCGTGCTGGCGAATGGAAGCGAGTTGCCCTCTGGCATGACAGTCGCCGGTTGTGTCGGAGGCAGCTAATCATGAAATAAGTTGTAAAAGGAAGACCTCTACCGCCCGCCGAGTCGGCCGAGACTCCAGCTACCACCGTACTGAGCGGTCCGGCTGCCGAGTGTGAGCCTGCGTAGGGGGCGTGGGGGCCTCAGACCACGCCGTGCGAAGCACGCGTCGCGTGACGGGTCCAGGGCGACGCCCCGGCCTCCATTTATGACCGGAGCACCGATCGCACATGAACCCCGAACACCACCACCAGCACGCCCGCCAGCCCGAACCACGTCAGCGCATACGACAAATGATTGTTCGGCGGCTGCGGCAATGCATCAGCGGGCTGGGGGTAGATGCCTGGATGAACCGGCCCCATCGCCACCAGGGTAAAGGGCGCCACCGTTGATCGGCCGAGGGCGGCGCCGATAGCCGCCGGGTCCAGCGTGTAGAAGCGTCGCGCCGAGACGCTGTCGACGGCGCTCTTCCAGCTTGGATGCTCGGCCGGCCGAACGTAGCCGATGACGGTTTGTTCGCCAGCCGGCGTCGGCAGCGTCACCCCTTCCGGCACCCAGCCGAGATCGACCAGGATCGGCGCCTCGCCGGGCCGTGACAGCAGCCGGAGGAGTTGGCTGCCCATCTTCGGCCCCGACGGCGTGTCGTTCACCTGGTCCGCATAGGCGGCGCTGGCGGCGCTCAATACACCAACGGCGCTCACACGGGTGAACGGGCCGACGCCGGCTACGAGCGGCACCGGTGGGTTGCGCTCGGCCGCATCGATGCTGGCCAAGATCGCGGTCTTCCAGGCCAGCCGATGCACCTGCCACAATCCAAGCGTCACCAGCAGCGCCAGCATCAGTGCGGTCAGGAACGCCGGTCCGACCAGGCGTGACAGCTTGGATGACGTCTCCGCCGCGGCGCTCAAGACTGCCCCGGCAGCACCCGAAAATGCTGAACGACGAGGAACGCCTTGATCCAGCGCGTCATCAGCACGGCCAGGACGATGATCAGCACCGGCCAGATCAGCGCATGCACCCAGAGCGGTGGCGAGAACCGGCTGTCGACGATGAACGCCGCCGTGACGATGATGGCGCCGAGCACGATCAGGATCGGCACCACGAAGCCGTCGCCGACATCGCTGTCGCTGAGGTCAAGGCCGCAGACGGCGCAGGCAGCGTTCAGCTCGATCAAGCCGTGGAACAGTGCACCCTCGCCGCAGCGCGGGCAGCGGCACGTGAAGGTCGCGGAGGCGAGAGAGAGGGTCACAGGAAGGCCAGAGGCTCCGCCTCTGGACCCCGCTGGAGCCGTGAGGCCCCAGACCCCTGCCGTTTGGAAGTCACCTTCTTAGCAATGGATTTCAAAGGCTTCGCCTTTGATGGGGTCAAGGGGCAAAGCCCCTTGCCT
>CAXUCZ010000078.1:0-10437 GCA_964249675.1 uncultured Acetobacteraceae bacterium
CCAGCTCGGCGCGTCGGGGGCGGCCGGCCTCGGCACTCTGCGGGGGCTGCCGGCCGGGGTGATCTACCAGGCTGGGCAGCAGGCGCTGCACGTCACCACCGCGACGCGGCAGAGCCGCAAGGGCGAGATCTCGTCGTGGAAGGCCTACGCGCCGTCCCATGCCGGCAAGCTTGCGGTCGAGGCGGTCGACCGGGCGATGCTCGGCGAGGACGCGCCGAGCCCGATCTACGAGGGCGAGGACGGCGTCATCGCATGGATGCTCGATGGCCGCTCGGCGCGCTACACCGTGCCGCTGCCGGCGCCCGGCGAGGCCAAGCGCGCCATCCTGTCCACCTACACCAAGGAGCACTCCGCCGAGTATCAGAGCCAGGCGCTGATCGACCTCGCGTTTCGCATGGGGCGGCAGGTCGGCGACTGGGACGAGGTCGCCGACATCTTGATCGAGACCAGCCACCACACCCACTACGTCATTGGCACCGGGGCGAACGATCCGCAGAAGATGGACCCGCTGGCGTCGCGCGAGACGCTGGACCACTCCATCATGTACATCGTCGCGGTGGCGCTGCAGGACGGTGCGTGGCACCACGTCCGATCCTATGCGCCGGAGCGCGCGCGGCGGCCGGACACGGTGGCGTTGTGGCACAAGATCCGCACCGTCGAGGATCCGCGATGGACCGAGCGCTACCATGCGACCGACCCGGCGCAAAAGGCGTTCGGCGGCCGCGTGGTCATCACGCTGCGCGACGGGCGGACGATCGTCGACGAGCTGGCGGTCGCCAATGCGCACACGCTGGGGGCGACGCCCTGGCAGCGCGCCGACTACCTGCGCAAGTTCAGGACGCTGACCGCCGACCTGCTCGACGAGGCCGAGGCCGCGCGCTTCCTCAATGCGGTGCAGCGGCTGCCGATCTTGCGGCCGGACGAGCTGGCGGACCTGACCATCGCCATGCCGGGCGGCCGGTTGGCGGCCGCCGAGCGGGTCGGCATCTTTGCCCATCAGGCTGCCGGAGCACGCGCATGAGCGACACTGCCGCACCAGCCGGGCCGCGCCCGAAGAAGTCGGTCGCGCTGTCGGGCGTCGTCGCCGGCAACACCGCGCTGTGCACGGTCGGCCGGTCCGGCAACGACCTGCATTATCGCGGCTACGACATTCTCGACATCGCCGAGACCAGCGAGTTCGAGGAGATCGCCCACCTGCTCGTGCATGGCCAGCTGCCGAACAGCGCCGAGCTCGCCGCCTACAAGCGCACGCTGCGATCGCTGCGCGGCGTGCCGGCGGCGGTGCGCACGGTGCTGGAGAGCCTGCCCGCCTCGGCGCACCCGATGGACGTGCTGCGCACCGCCGTCTCGGCGCTCGGCTGCGCGCTGCCAGAGGCGCACGACCATCATCCGGCCGGGGCGCGGGCGATCGCCGACCGGCTGATGGCAAGCCTGGGGTCGATGCTGCTGGTCTGGCATCATTACGCCGCCAATGGCCGGCGCATCGACGTCGAGACCGACGACGACAGCATCGGCGGGCACTTCCTGCACCTGCTGCACGGCGAGAGGCCGCGCGAGGGCTGGGTGCGGGCGATGCACACCTCGCTCATCCTCTACGCCGAGCATGAGTTCAACGCCTCGACGTTCGCCGCCCGGGTCGTCGGCGGCACCGGGTCCGACCTGTATTCGGCGATCACCGCCGGGATCGGCGCGCTGCGCGGGCCCAAGCATGGCGGCGCCAACGAGGTCGCGCTCGAGACCCAGCAGCGCTATGCGAGCGCGGAGCACGCCGAGGCGGACATCCGCCGCCGCGTCGAGAGCAAGGAGGTCGTGATCGGCTTCGGCCATCCGGTCTACACGGTCAGCGATCCGCGCAACGTGGTGATCAAGCGGGTGGCCGAGCGGCTGGCGCGGGAGAACGGGTCGCTGACGCGGTTCGAGGTGGCGGCGCGCATCGAGAGCGTGATGCTGGAGGCGAAGAAGATGTTTGCGAACCTCGATTGGTTCTCGGCCGTCTCCTACAATCAGATGGGCGTGCCGACGGCGATGTTCACGCCGCTGTTCGTCATCGCGCGCACCTCGGGGTGGAGCGCGCACGTGATGGAGCAGCGGGTCGACAACAAGATCATTCGGCCCTCGGCGAACTACACCGGGCCTGAGGACCTGACGTTCGTGCCGTTGGCGCAGAGGTAAGGCCAGGGGCTTTGCCCCTTGCCTTCCACCTTCAAAAGTTGGGATTAGCCAGCACGTAGAACAGGCCGCCGGACAGGAGGAAGGTCACCGGCAAGGTGAACAGCCAGGCGAGGCCGATGCGGATCAGCATGCTGCGCTGCACGCCCTGGCCGCCGGCGACCATGGTGCCGGCGATGCCCGAGGTGATCACGTGGGTGGTGCTGACCGGTGCGCCGGTGAAGCCGGCGAGGCCGATGAGCGCGGCGCCGACCAGTTCGGCGCTGGCGCCCTGGCCCGGCGTCATGTGCTGCTTGCCGAGGCGTTCGCCCAGGGTCTGCACGACCCGCTTGTAGCCGACCATGGTGCCGGCGCCGAGGCAGAGCGCGCTCAGCACGCGCACCCACACCGGGGCGTATTGCACCGGCGGCCCCATGTCCTTGCGCAGCGACCTGGCTCGCTCCTTCTCCGCCGGCGACGCGGCCGGCGCCTCGGTGACGTGCTTGAGCTCGCTCAGTACCAGGTAGACGTCGCCGCGCAGCCTGGCGCGGTCGGGCGCGGTCTGGCCGATGGCGATCGGCGGCGGATTGGCGCCGAGGCGCTGCAACCGCTCGCCGGCGCCCTGCAGGTCGGCGGCGGCGGCCAGGCCCTGCCGGGTCTGGTCGTCGCCATGCGCGGCGATGAGCGGCATGGCGGCGGCGGCGTTCTGGCTGAGGGCGGCGAGCTGGCGCGGCACGTCCGGGTTCAACGCGTAGGTCGCCGGAACCAGGCCGATGATCGTCAGCATGATCAGGCCGATGCTCTTCTGGCCGTCATTGGTGCCGTGCGAGAAGCTGACGCCGGTGCAGGTCAGGAGCAGCAGGCCGCGCAGCCACCAGACCGGCGGTTGGCCCTCCTCGGGAGGCTCGAAGAGGTGGCCGCGGCGGATTGTGATCTTCAGCAGGTAGTAGAGGCCGCCGGCGAGGATGAAGCCGAGCAGCGGCGACAGCGCCAGCGCCTCGAGCACCTTGACGATCTGCTCCCAGTCGACGCCCTCGCCGAGACCGCGCGACTTGAGCAGCGCGTCGCTGGCGGCGACGCCGATGAGGGCGCCGATGATGCAGTGCGAGGAGCTGTTCGGGATGCCGAAGAACCAGGTCAGGACGTTCCAGAACAGCGCGGCGACGAACAGCGCGACCAGCATCGGCACGGCGGGCGCGCCGTTGGGCGGCGTCAGCACGTCGGGCGGCAGGATCTCGACCAGGGCGTAGGCGACGGCGATGCCGCCGACCAGCACGCCGATGAAGTTCATGATGCCGGACCAGATGACCGCCGGGATGGGCCTGAGGGTGTTGGTGTAGATGACGGTGGCGACGGCGTTCGAGGTGTCGTGAAAGCCGTTGGTGGCCTCGAAGGCGAGGACCAGGAGGAAGCAGCCGGCCAGCATCGCGATGACGGCGGCCGAGGACGGCACGAAGTGGACGAGCATGGAGCCTCGCAGCGTTGGTCCTCGCCTTTACGCTGGCGGCTGACGGAGCTTCGTTGCAGTTCGGAGACATCGCTGCGCCGGCGCGGGTTCTGCCGGATGCCGGCGATGGACCGGCTGGTCAGGGAGCGGCGTGCGGGCGCGCGCGGCGTTCGGCGCGGCGGCGGCGCAGGGCGGCCGGCAGGCGCACCAGCAGGGGCGAGAGGACGGGGACGGCGAAGGCGGCGGACCAGAGCCACGGCGCTTCGGCAGGGCGAAATACCGCAACTCCGACCGACAGGCTGAACAGCACGACCAGCATCACCGAGCCGAACAGCTCGCCGTGGGCGGCGCGGCGGCGGTGCGCCTCGACCCAGAGGCCGAGGTTGAGCACGGCGATCAGCGTCGCATGGACGGCGAAGATGACGGCGACGCCGGAGCTCAGCGGGCGGTGGCTGGACAGGCTGGTGCTGAGCGGCAGCAGGATGATGAAGAACAGGAACAGCAGGTGCAGCACCGCCTCGTGCACGCCGAGCGTCGTCATCATCGCCAGGCGCCGCTGCTGGGAGACCCAGTAGTTGGCGGCGATGGCGAAGCTGAGCACGACGCTGCCGAGCGGGGCGGACAGGCTGGCGAGGATGTCGCCGGCCGAGCCGGTGAGCGACGGCACGCGCGGGATCAGGGTGGTGGCGAGCAGGGTCATGGCGACGCCGAACATGCTGTCGCTGAGGCTTGCCAGGCGATCGGACTGCAGATAGGGCCGGTGGCGCGGCAGCTCGGTGGCCGCGGGGTCGGGCATGGGTTCGGATGAGCCAAGCACTGTCAATGCTTTAGAGAGATCTTGCCGATGGGCAAGATGTCCGGCTTGCGGCGACCGGGTGCATCGGCCGAGACCCTACGCAGGCTCGGCGAAAGTTCAAAGCGGGACGTTCAGGCGTCATACCGCCGGCCGAGCCTGAGGAAGTCCTCCTTGATGGCGGCGAGCTGGTCGGCCGGCAGCTCCTCGAGGTTCAGCAGCTCGGGACGTGCGTCCCTGGTGACGCGGATCAGCTCGTCGAGCTTGACCTGCAGCGAGTCGGTGTCACGGTTCTGGGTGTTCTGGATCAGGAAGACCATCAGGAAGGTGACGATGGTGGTGCCGGTGTTGATGACGAGCTGCCAGGTGTCGCTGAAGTGGAAGATCGGGCCGCTTGCCGCCCAGATGACGACGAGGGCGGTGGCAAGTGCGAAGGTGCGCGGCCGGCCGGCGCCGTGGGCGACCGTCTGGGCGAGCTTGTCGAAGGTCATGGCGCATGCTCCTGGTGCCTGACGCCAAGAGCGGCCCGGAGGAGAAGTTCGCCGTGCGGCGTGGTCAGGCGGTCGGTCAGGCCAGGGACGCGCCGACGTCGGCGCGCGTCCACCGGAGGGGTGCGAGCCCGGGAGCTCAGGTCCCGGCGGGGTCGGGGCAGGGCCTCGGTTCCTCATGCCCGGCGAGGCGGGCCAGGGCGGCGGCGTAGATCGCGCGGTCGAAGGTGACGCGGGCCTCCAGCGCGGCGCGGATCGCGGGGGTGAAGGCGATCGCTGGCGCAGGGTGGTGGCGCGGGTTGTCGCGGTGGTTGGTGTCGGTGCGGTTCAGCCGGGCGACGGCGGCGGGCGGCGGCAGGCCGAGCAGGGCGGCGAAGCGCCGAAGGCTCTGCGGCATGTCCTCGGTGATGCCGACGCCGGCGATGCTGGCGAGGGCGGCAAGGGCGTCGGCGAGGTCGTCCGGCCCGAGGGCGAGGTGGCCGTGCGCCGGGTAGCGGCCGGTCAGGCGGCGAAGATAGAAATTGTCGGTGGCCGCGAGCAGCAGCGGGTCGTCGCAGGTCAGGAACTCGAGCAGCGACAGGCGTTGGGCGAGGCGGGGGAGGAGGTTCTCCGAGGCCGGCCCGAGGGCGTCCGGCGCGACCGATCGCCAGTAGCGGTAGAGCGAGACCAGCCGGTCGGCGGGCTCGCGCAGCAGGGTGAGCACCTCGCGCTGCCGACCGAGGCGACGCAGCGCCGGCAGGTCGTAATGGCCCCAGACCAGCGAGTAGCGATCCAGCGCCGCGGCCTGGCTGGGCGGAAAGGCGGAGAACAGGTCGGCGGGGACGGAGCGCGACGGGTCCGGGTCGATCTGGCGCGGGTGGAGGTGGCCGCGCAGCCAGGCGAGCAGGGAGTGGCCGCCGGTCTTCTCCAGGTGCAGCACGGAGAGCTTGGGGCCGAGCCAGACGGCGCCGCTGACGCCGGCGGCGCTGGCGACGACCTGGTCGGCGATGGTCGCGTCGCCGCCGCGGACGATCAAGGCGCGGGCCATGTGGTCGCGGCCGGCGGGCAGGCTGGCGAGGCTGCGCAGCAGCGGCGAGACGGTGTCGCCGACGCGACAGAAGGCGGTGTTGGCGCAGACGCGCTCGGACCGGCTCGGCCAGCGCCCGAGGGAGAGCCGCAGCATCGGCGTGTTGATCGCGCTCGCCACCGTCCTGAGCGCGAGGGCGCGCGTGCGGGAGGCGGCGGCCCGGCGCCATTCCGGCGGCTTGGCGGATCCGTTCCGATCCACGTCAATCTCCTTCTGCGCCGGTCGGAAGCAGTCTTACCGGTTACAATCCATGACGTGGGGTAGGCAAGGCCGGGGATGCTGCTTCCTCGGACCGCCTGGCCGCCGTTTGGGCGGGCGATGGCGGCGGGGTGTCGATCCTGAGCGAGCGCTGCTCGATGCCGAAGATGCGGGGGTCTTGCGACGAGGCTCGTCTGGCGTCGGCGATCTGCAGGCGCAGGACGACCTGGCCGTGCGGGATCAGCTCCGCCGGGACGTCGATCCGGTAGGGGTGGTAGGCGGCGTCGACCTGCCAGGTGGCGAGCGGCCGGCCGGCTGACGTCACGGTGACGGTGCGGCTCTGGGCGCGGCGGACCGCCGGCGCCTTCAATTCGAGCGTCAGGCGCAGCGGCGGCTGGCCGGCCGCCGGGGCGGGGACGCGGAAGACGATCCAGGCGTCCGGGCCGTCGCTGTCGTCGCCCTCGCCCGCGTTGCCCCACCAGCCGACCAGCGCCGCGGCGGCCTGGCCGCCGACCCTGGTGGGCAGAGTCGCGCCCTGCGGCAGCAGTGGCGGCGGCGGTGCGGCGGGCAGCGCCTCTAGTCCGCGGGCGGCGAGGGTGCAGACCGTGTAGGGCCGCAGCAGCCGGCAGTCCTGATCCGCCTCGGGCGGCACGGCCGCGGCGCCGCCCTGGCCGGGCATGATCACCCTGACCTCGTCGGCGGCGACCCGGCTGGTCAGCACTTCGGCGGCCATGCAGATCGTGCTGGCGCTGCGCCGGGCGACATACATCGTGTTGGTCGCGGGGAGGCTCGGCGCGCCGGTCCAGAGCACGTTCATGAAGGTCTGGCCGGTGGCGCCGCCGCACGGGAAGGCCGGTAGCACGGTCAGGCGGCGATGCCGGGCGATGACGGCGGCGAGCCGGGCGGCGTCGAAGTCCGGCGGGGCGAAGCGGTAGCTTTGCCGGTCGATCGAGCGCAGGGCGGCGGCGTCGAGGGTTTGCAGGGCGGCGGCGGCGAGCAGCACCGGATAGCCGAGGCGCGGCCGAAGCGCGATCAGGACGACGGCGCCGACGAGCAAGGCGTAGGCGCATGGCCAGAACAGCCGGCCGCTGGCGCGCAGCTCCTCCAGGGCGCGCGTCGGCACGCGGATCGAGAGCAGCCGGAGGTGGAACAGATAGGGCTGGTTGGTGACGGCGAGCGCGGTGAGGCCGGCGCAGACCGCGAGCAGCCCGGGATGGCGCCGCGCCAAGCGGATGGCGGGGCGGCGCTCGGCCCGCGCGACGCCCCCGAGGCGCCGCACCATCCCGAGGCCGACATATTGGTAGCCTTCCAACTGGCCGCCGGTCGCATCCGCGGCGGCGGGCGAGACGCTGACGAGGCCGGAGAAGGCGGGCCAGATCGGCGAGGCGAGGTTCATCGAGTAGAGGCCGTAGCCGGCGCCGCGATCGTTGCTCCAGTAGCCGAGCACCCAGCCGAGCAGGACGATGGCGAGGGCTGCCGCCGCCAGGGCGGTCGCGGATGCGGCGAGGGGTTGGCGGCGCGCGGCGAGGGTGAGCGGGATGGAGGCCAGCAGGGCCAGGGCCATGACCATCAGGTAGGGGTGGACGAGCAGCAGCAGGGTCGCCAGCAGCGCGGCGAGGATCAGGGCGGCGCGGCTGCCGCGGACCGCGCGCAGCACGAGGCCGAGCTGGATGAGCAGGACGTATTGGCCGCCGAGCGCGGCGTGCCAGAGGCGGAACAGGAAGGTCGGCATCGAGGCGGCAAGCAGCGCCGCCGCCAGGGTGGGGACGAAGCGGCGCTCGCCGGCGCTGCGCACGGCGAACACGGCGGCGACCGGCTGCAGGAGCCAGGCGGCGGCCTGGTCGATCGAGATCCATTGACGAACGCCGGGCAGGAGGGGCTGCAGGAGCTTGGCAGCGATGGCGAGCAGCGGGATGCTGTCGGTCAGGGCGATGTTGGTGCCGCCGGCGGGCTGGTTCAGGGTTTTGGCGACGAGCAGGGGCCAGGACCAGCGTTGCGCCAGGAAGTAGAGCTGGCCGACCACGTGCTGCTCGAAATCGGCGCTCGTCGGCTCGCCGGTCGGCAGATGGCCGAGCAGGGCCCAGGCGGGGAAGACGGACCAGACGCCGATCAGGCCGACGAGGGCCGCGGCCGCGTACTGGACGACACCTCGCTGCGCCAGCACCATGACGGCCTCCGAATGACGTCGTCGACCGACCTCTCGGGAGGGTGTACCGCGCAGGGTCCGTCCTGTGAAATGACGTCGTGCGGGCTGGCCGCGCGGCGGGACGGCACCGGCGTGCCAGGAGGCGCGGTTGACGCGGATGCGGCAGGGCTGGGCGGCGGCGCAGGACTACCGAACGGACCTCGTGGTCACCGGGCTGCTGGCGGCGGTCGTTTGGGGCGGCTTTATCGTGCTGCCGGGGCTGCATATCGACGACGAGGTGGGGGCGGCGTCCTACAACCTCGGCGGCAACATCTCGATGGGGCGCTGGGGGACCTCGCTGGTTCGGCTGCTGCTGATACCGGGGCCGTTCGACGGCTACTTCACCAATGTGCTGGCGGTGGCGCTGTTCGCGGCCTCTTGCGTGCTGTTCGCGGCGTCGCTGGGGCTGGCGCCGGCGGAGCGGCGGGCGGCGGCGGGTCTCGCCGTGGCGTTTCCGCAGTTCTTCTACCAGGCCGACTTCCACAGCCAGGCGGACGTGGTGCCGCTCGGCTACATCCTGGCGCTGGCGGCGACGGGGCTGATGGTGCGGCGGGGCGTGGCGGGGCCGGCGCTCGGGGTGCTGTGCCTGGCGCTGGCGCTGGCGATCTACCAGTCGATCATCCTCATTCCGGTCACCGTCAGCCTGCTGGTGCTGCTGCGGCGGGCGGCCGCGGATCGCATGGCGGGTGGCGAGGTGGGGCGGGCGATACGGCAGGTTGCCCTTTGCGCCGCGCTGTCGGTGGCGGCGGCGGGGGCCTATGCGGCGCTCAGCGTGCTGGCGCTGCGGGTGAGCGGGATCACGGCGAGCGGGTCTTATTTCGCCGGCCAGTTCAGCTGGAACAAGCAGCCGCCGGCGGCGGTGCTGGCGACGATCTGGCGGGTGCTGCGGGGGGCGCCGCGGGGCGGGTCGTATTACGGGGAAGGGCTGTATGCGCTGGTGCTGGCGCCGGCGCTGCTGTTGGCGGCCGGCGCGGCACGGTTCGGGCTCGGGCGGTGGCTCGTCGCGGTGTGCAGCTTGGCGGTGCTGGTGGTCTCGCCCTACGGGCTGGTGATCGTGCTTGGCTTTCCCGAGCCGGGGCGGACCTTCGTCTCGCAGGGACTAGTGTTCGCGGGCATCTGGGCGATCGGGCTGAGCGCGATGCCGCGGCGGGCGGCGGCGATGGCGGGGGTGGGGGTCGTCGGCGGGTTCGCGCTGGCGGGGATGTTCGTGCTGAGCCGGCTGGAGTTCGCCGACACCATTCAGTGGCAGGCGGACAACTCGCTGGGCACCCGGATCGTCGGCGACATCTATCGCAAGTATGCGGATTTCGATGGCGAGCGGCGGGCGGTGTTCTTTTACGGCGGGTATCACCAGCGCAATTTCTGGTGGCGGGCGAACTACAATGCAGGGTCGTTCTTCGAGTGGGACGGCGGCAACACCGACCGGATCGACAGTTTTCTGACGGTGAGCGGGATCGCCGATTTCCATGCGCCGCCGCCGGCGGCCTGGGGCGGGCTGGCGACGCTGGCGCGGGGCTTGCCGGTCTGGCCGGCTGCGGGGTCGATCGCGCTGCATGGCGACGTGCTGATCGTGCGGCTGGGCCGGTAGGATCGGCGGTCCGGCCCGCTGTCGGCGATGTGCGCGCGGATGGCGGCTTGGCGCGTGGCCGTTGGCGCGGCGGCGGCGTTGGCTGGCGGGCGTCGGGTCTGCGGAGTGGCCGCGGCGCGCCCGTCCGGGGGGCGGCCATGATCAAGTTCACCATTCTGCTCAAGCGCAAGCCGACGCTGACGCAGGCCGAGTTCGTGGAGCACCATCAGGGGATGCACGCGGCGCTGTTCCTGTCGATCCCGGTGGTGAGGGAGACGGTGCGGCGCTACGTGCAGCAGCATGCGATGCCGGTGGAGCTGCCGGGGATGCGGCCGGTGACGTATGACGGGATCACCGAGCTGCGGTTCGACGACATGGCGGCGCTGGGGCGGTGCTTTTCGGACGCGGAGTACCTGGCGCGGGTGCGGCCGGACGAGGAGGCTTTTCTCGATCTGCACGGGTGCGACTTCGTTGTTGCGACGGAGACGGTCATGTTTGGCTGAGGGTGGCTGGCCGGCATAGCGGCGAGCGGCGCGGGATGGGGG
>CAXUCZ010000079.1:0-10264 GCA_964249675.1 uncultured Acetobacteraceae bacterium
ACCTTGGGCGCCGATGGGGGCGCTGGCGCGACGGCCGTCGGCGTCGGCGGCGGCTCGGCCGCGACCAGGGTGGCGTTGGCGGCTTCTGCGGGCGGCGTCGGCATCGATGCCGGGGATGACGCCGGGTGTGCAGCCGGGCTCGGCGTCAGGCGAGCGGTCTGCGCGACGACGATCGGGTTGCGCGCGGCGCGACGGACGGCCGCCTCGCGCTCGGCGGCCAGGTCTTCGCGCAGCCTGTCGCGGGTCAGCGCATCCGGCAGCACGGGGCGGCCCGGGGTTGTGCCGAGCTGCGGGTATGGCAGGTTCTCGCCCGGCGGCGGCGGGCGTTGCTGCGCAATCGCCCCGCCCTGCAGGCCGTGCCACCAGGCGACCGGCGTCTGCACCGGGTCGTGCGCGCAGCCGCCCAGCGCCACGGTGACAAGCGCCGGCAGCAGGGCGCCTCTGCCGAGCAGACGCAGGCCGCCATCTTGCTGGCCGGTGCGGCGATCGCTAGCCTGATAGCGTCGGTCGCGCGCTGATCCACGCGGTGTGCTGTCAGCCGACCACCGCCACACCGCATGGACCATCAGAACCCGCCAGGTGAACGCGGGCATATCTAGCGCGGCGCATCGTCCGCGGGGAAGGACGTCATGCCGATGGTGTGGGTCAATGACCAGCAAGTCTGAAGGCGGAGGTCCGCGGACTGCGGCGAACACGCGGCCGCTGCCTGATCCGGCGGCACTGGACCGCTCGATGGCCAACATTGCCGAACGTTCGCAGCGCATCGTGCTCGATTGGCAGCGACGGCAGGCCGCGCAGACGCCGGAGGCGCCGGACGCGGACGACCGCTCAAGCCACGCTCATGCCTTTCTCGAGATGACGGCGCGGCTGATGGCAAGCCCGGTCAGCGTTCTGCAGGCGCAGATCGGCTTCTGGCAGGACTACATGACGTTGTGGCAGCACACGACGCGCCGGATGCTTGGCGGCGCCGCGGAGACGCGGTCCGGCGCTGCCGGCTGGCGGGACGACGATGTCGTCGATTTCATCAAGCAGTCCTACCTGCTCTCGGCGCGCACGATGCAGCGGGCCGCACTCGGCGTTGATCGGCGTACCGCGCAGCGGCTCGACTACTATGCGCGGCAGTTCATCGGCGCGATGAGCCCGGCGAGCTTCCTGCTCACCAACGCCCGGGTGCTGCGCCGCACCGTGGAGAGCGGCGGCGAGAACCTGCTGCGCGGGCTGAACACCCTGCTCGCCGACCTCGAGCATGGCCGGGCGCGCCTTGCTGCGCCCGAGACCGCCGGCTTCACGCTCGGCGAGACGATCGGCGCGACGGCGGGCGCGGTGATTGCTCAGAACGCCGTGATGCAGCTGATCCAGTACGCGCCGACGACCGACCTCGTGGCGCGCCGCCCGCTGCTGATCGTACCGCCCTGGATCAACAAGTTCTACGTGCTCGACCTGCAGCCGCAGAACAGCTTCGTCAGGTGGGCGGTGTCGCAGGGCCACACCGTGTTCATGATCAGCTGGGTCGACCCGCAGGGCGAGGCCACCGAGCTGGGTTTCGAGGAATACCTGCAGCTCGGCATCTTCGCCGCGCTTGAAGCCGTTGCCGCCGGCACCGGCGAGACGCGGATCGATACGCTCGGCTACTGCCTGGGCGGCACCTTGCTCGCCGCTGCCGCGGCGATCGACGGCAGCCGACTGGGCCAAGCCCGCATCGCCTCGATGACGCTGCTGGCGACGATGCTGGACTACGGCGAGGCGGGCGCGCTCGGCGTGTTCATCGACGAGGCGCAGCTCGACACGCCCGACGCGGGCGCCGGCAGCGACGCTGTCAGCGTTCACCACAGCTCGGCGGCGGGATTGCTGCGCAGCTCCGACCTCGTCTGGTCGTTCGTCGTCAACACGTTCGTGCTTGGAAACGATCCGTTTCCGTTCGACCTGCTGCACTGGAACGCGGATCAGACCCGCCTGCCGTCAAGCCTGCATCGGTTTTATCTGGAGCACATCTACCGTCGCAACGAGCTGGCGAGCCCGGGCGCGCTGACGCTGCTCAAGCAGCCGATCGACCTCGGGCGCATCACGGCGCCGACCTATGTCCTGGCGGCGCGGGATGATCACATCGCGCCGTGGCGGTCGGCTTATCGAAGCACCCAGATGGTCGGCGGCCCGGCTCGCTTCGTGCTCACCGGGTCGGGCCATAGCGGCGGCGTCGTCAACCCGCCCGGCAGCGGCCGGCATAATCACTGGGTCGGCGACGCGCTGACGCCTGGCGGGGCGGAGTGGTTCGCCGGGGCGACCGAGATCGGCGGCTCGTGGTGGCCGGACTGGCACCGCTGGTTGGCCGGGCGGGACCTGGTGCGGGCGCGAATACCAAGCGGATGCATCGAGGCGGCACCGGGACGTTACGTCAGGCCTGTGGCATCGTAAGGACGGACTTCTTTTTTGAAAAAAAGAAGCAAAAAACTTTTTCTCGTTGTCGTCGCTGCTGTAGCGTCCCGAGGCGCCCAGGCGATAAAAATTTTTTGGTCCTTTTTTTAAAAAAGGACCGCTTGCCTTGCCTCCCTCACCCGTCTCAGCGTCGCATCGAGCAGCACGGCGCGCTGATCGTAGGTGTGCTCCGCCAGCATGCGCAGCCTGGCGCGGCTGCCGATCGCGCGGGCGCGCTCGGGCGTCAGCGCGGCCAGATGCGCGGCGACGTCGGCGCCGTCGCGCGCCACCAGGATCTCCAGGTCCGGCTGCAGGAACTGCTCGATGCCTTCCCAGGCATCGGTGATCAGGCAGGCTCCTGCCCCGGCCGCTTCGAACACGCGCGTGGCCGGCGAGAAGCCGGTTGCCGCCATGCTGTCGCGCGCGACGTTCAGCACCGCCAGCGCCGAGCAGTTCAGCGCGTTGTGGTCGACGGTCGGGACATGGCCGAGCTGGCGCACGTTCGCGGCCATCGGCTTGTCGAGCCAGCCGCTGCCGCCGAGCAGGAAGCGATGCTGCGTCGACGTGGATGCCGGATCCAGGAAGAACGTCTGGATTCGGGCCTCGCGGTCCGGCAGGCGATTAGCCAGCAGGGTGAGGTCTGAGCGGAACCGGTCGACCGCTGGTACAGGATGATGCGTCGCGGGATCGAGCGCATTGTAGATCGGCACGCAGGCGAGCGCGCCGAAGCCGCGATAGGCGGCGACGACGGGCGGGCCGCCGCCATAGGTGCAGACCAGGTCCAGCGACGGCAGAGCGCGGCGGACCGGGTGGCCGGGATCGGCGACCATCTCGGCCAGCGTTGCCGGCGCGTCGACGTCGAGCAGGACCCGCACGGCGCCGGGTGCGGCGTGGGCGATGATGCCGGCGAGCAGCTCGGCATCGAACACGCCGACGCCGCTCGCCTTGAAGACGGCCTCCGCGTGCGCGGCCTCGGCGAGCACGTCGCGCAAGGCCGCGACGGTGGGCGGATAGACGACCACGCGGGCCCAACTCGGCGGAGCGATGTCGCGTCGGGCTTGCCGGTCCAGGATGTCGGGTTCGTAGAAGGTGATGTCGTTGCCGAGCAGCGCCATTGCGGATAGGAGGCCGCGATAATAGGTGGCGGCGCCGTTCCAGTAGCTGGACAGCAGGCTCGAGCCGTAGAAGGCGATCCTCATTCGCGCACCGGGGCGCCGAGGCTCCGGGCGATGCCGAGCAGTTCCGCGGCGCGATGATCGCAGGTGTGACGCGACAGGATCGTGCGCCGGCCGTGCTCGGATAGGGCGGCTCGCAGGTCGGCGTCGCCGGCGAGGCGATGGAGCTGGCGCCGCATGGCCTCGCCGTCCGCGGCGGCAAGGAAGTCTTCGCCAGGGGTGAAGAGCTGCTCGCTGTCTGACCAGGGGGCGGACACCAGGGGGATGCCGCAGGCCAGGGCCTCGAACACGCGGATCGTGGGGATGCCGGGCAGCATCAGCGTGTAGGGACGGCGCGGCACGTGCACGGTCAGGAGGTGGTGGGCGAAAACGGCTGGAGCCAGAGCGTTGGCGAGCCATCCCCGGTAGCGAGCGCCATGACGCTCAAGCAGCTCGAGCGCCTCTGACGTGTAGCGCACGCCGTAGATGTCCAGCTCGAGCCGGTTGGCGCGCATCGGCTCCAGCAGGAACTCCTCGAGCTCGGCGCTGCGTTCGCCGTCGCCCCAATTGCCGATCCAGACGGCGCCCCGGCGCACCACCGGATCGCTTGGCGGGCGGAACAGCGCGACGTCGGCCGCCTCGTGCCAGACGTAGACCCGCTCGCCCCAGCCCCAGGCGCGATAGACCGCGGCCAGGGTGGCGCCGAAGGCCAGCACGCCGTCATAGGCGGCGAGGTCGTAGCGCCGCATGGCGTCGGGATCGGTCACGGCGCGGTGATGCGTGTCATGAAACAGCAGCTTGAAGTCGGCGTGCCGGCGCAGGGCGCCGATGGCCGCCACGACAGAGGGCTCGGTCCACTCATGCACGATGACGAGGTCGGCGCCGTCGATCAGGCGCGGCAGGTCCTGCTCGACGAAGCGGGTTGAGTGCAGCGTCGGGTAGGCGGCTTGGAACGGGAGCAGCGCTGCCTCGCCATGATCTTCCAGCAGGTTGCGCAGCGACCAGGATCCTTCCCGCTCCAGGATCGTCACGGCGTGGCCGCGCGCCTGCAGCGAGCGCAGGACGCCGCGCAGGAAATGCGCGTTGCCGTGGTTCCAGCAGGACAGCAGCGAGTGCGTGACGTAAGTGATGTTCAACGTCGGGTGATCGTCAGGGCGGGCTCATCATGCCGCCTGCCTGGCCAGCGCCTGGCGATGCACGTCGAGCGTGCCGTCGACCATCGCCTCGATGGTGTAGCGTCCGGCGCGCAGGCGCGCGGCGCGGCCCAGGGCGGCCGGGCGCGCTAGCGCCTGGCGCAGCGATGCGGCGGCGGCGGCGGGGTCGAGCGGGTCGGTGAACAGCGCGGCGTCGTCCCACAATTCGCGGAAGGTCGGGATGTCGGCGAGGACTAGCGCGCAGCCTGCCTGCGCCGCCTCCAGCACGCCGAGGCCGAACGGCTCGTAGCGCGCCAGCGAGCAGAACACGGCGGCACGCCTAAGCTCCGCCGCAAGCCGGGCCGGAGCGGTCTGGCCAAGCAGATGGACGCGCTCGAAGCTGACGGCATCGCCGTTCGGCGAGACCGTGCTGCCGGCCACGATGACCGGCGCGTCGAGCAATGCCGCCGCCCGGTCCAGCGTCGCCATGTTCTTCGCCTCATCCCACAGGCGGCCGGAGGCGAACACCTTGGCCTCCCGCCGGTGCAGTTGCGGGGGGGCTGCGGGACGGCCGTTATGCACGACGTGCACCGGCCGCGGCGGATAGAGCCGCGCCATCGTCGCCGCCATGGCGCGTGACGGCACGATCACCGCATCGGCGCGCATGAGGCCGGCTTCGGTCAGCGCGCGACGCCATCGCAGGGATTCGGGCAGCGGGCCGCCGCGCATCGTCTCCCACCAGCTCGGCAGGCATGAGTGCAGCACCGCGATCGTGGTGCGGCCCGGGCTCGCCATGGCCCCCCGCAGCGACGGCTCATGCAGGTGCAGAACCGAGGCCCGGTGCTCGTCGGCCAGCGAGGCGACGCCGTTCGCGGCCTCGGCGAGATGCTCCGGGCCGCACGCTGTCCAATCGAGCGGCCAGCCGGTGACGATGAGGGGAACATCGCGCAGCTCGGCGCGCAGCTCGGCGTCCGGCGGCGGACCCAGCGTGGCGACGATCACGCGGACGCCGCGCCGGGACAGTTCGGCCACCAGGTCCATCGTGTAGCGCCAGACGCCGCCGACCGTGTCGGTGGTCAGCAGCACCGGGCCTTGCTCGCGCGAGCTTCTCGATCCGATCAAACGCCCTCGCTCGACGAGACGCCGGTTGATGGGACGGGCTTGACGGGACGGTGCTCTAGCGGGTCACGCATGCCGCTTCCAGCGTCGCCAGCGGCAATGGCGCGTCGTCCTGGATGTCCGAGAAGTCGGTGAAGCGGCCCAGGTAATGCTCATGCGCGCGCTCCCAGGCCTGTTCATCCGGCGTGCCCCAGAGCCGGTAGTAGTCCGGCGAGCTCGGGTAGGGGTAGAGCGGCACCGGGTCGTTCGCCCAGACGCCGGCGGCCGCGAGGCGCTCGCGCCAGGCGATGACCAGACCGGCCTCGTCGTCGGACGAGGTGATCAGGTTCGCCTGCACGAACGGCACGGCCGCACGGGCGAGGATCAGCCGCTCGGCAAGCTCGTCGGTGGTCAGCCGGCAGCGTTTCGCCAGGGCTGCCCGGCCCTCCACGGTCAGGCTCTCCACGCCGGCCTCGATCGACACGCAGCCGGCCCGGCCGAGCAGCGCCAGCATCTCGGGCGACCACAGGTCGATCCGGGTCTGGACGCCGAACTGCACCGATCGCGAGACGAGCGCGTCCAGCAGGTCGCGGCGCGGCAGGAAGATCTCGTCGATGAAGTAGACGTAGCGGACGCCATGGGCGACCAGGCCGTCGATCTCCTGGAGCAGCGGGGCGAGGTCGCGCCGACGGTAGGCATCGCGAAAATCGATCTTGCTGCAGAACGAACAGCTGTAGGGGCAGCCGCGCGACGCCTCGACCTCGGCGCCGGGGACGTCGGAATGCGCCTCGAAACGGTGGTGGTGATGGCAGTGCCGCGCGAGCCACTCGACGGGCCATTGCAGGGCCGGCAGGTCGGTGAAGCGGCTCGCCTGCGGACCGCCCGCCTCCAGCAGGCGCCCGTCTCGGAGGACGGCCGTGCCGGCCAGCAGGCCCGGCGTGCCGCCCTCGGCCAGTCCGAGCACGACCTCCTCGCACTCGCCGCGCACGACCACGTCGACGCCGAGCTTGGCGAGCGCCGCGCCGGGTGTGGCCGAGCCGTGCGGGCCGACCGCAACGAGCAGGCCGGCGACGTCGCGCACCAGGTCGGCGAGGCGCCGCGGCACGCGCAGCTCCGGCTGCGCACATCGCCAGAACAGGTAGGTCGGCGCCGTGGTCAGCACCGTCATCTCGGGCGCGAAGGCGCGAACGAGGGCGTGCAGCGCCTCATCGTCGAGGTCCTGCAGGTGCGCATCGAGCAGCAGCACCTGATGGCCGGCGCGCTCCAGCAGCACCCGGCAGCAGCCTAGCTCCAGTGGCAGATGCGGCTCGCGGCAGCCGAAATAGGTGCTGCCGCCGAAATCCCAGCGCGGGTTGAGCAGCGCGACCCTCACGCCGCACCCGCTTGCAGCGCGATGTCCGCCTGCGGCGCCGGCCAGGCGACCCGCTCCTCGCGCATCCAGGCGAGCAGACGGGACAGCCCGATACGCCAACCCAGCGGCGCGACGAGCCCGAGATCGGTTGCCGCGCGGCGGGCATCGGCGACGAAGTAGCGCTGATCGCCCGGCCGCCAGTCGGCGAAGCGTAGCATTGCGGTGATGCCGGTCAGTCGCTCGACCTCGCGGATCACCCCCAGCAGGGTCACCGCGTTGGCGCTGCCGCCGCCGAGATTGTAGGCGGTGCCGGACACCTCGCCGATCCGCTGCCAGGCCGCGAGATAGGCGTCGACCGCGTCCTCGACGTAGAGCACGTCGCGCACCTGGTGTCCGTCGCCGTAGATCGTGATCGGCTGGCGCCGCAGCACGCTGAGCAGGAAATGCGCGAGCCATCCCTGGTCCTCGGTGCCGAGCTGGCGCGGACCGTAGATGCAGCTCATCCGCAGCACCGCCGCGGGCACGCCGAAGCCGCGCGCGTAGTCGAGCACGTATTGATCGGCCGCACCCTTGGAGCAGCCGTATGGCGTGTAGAAGTCGAGCGCCCGGCCCTCCCCGATACCGTGGGCGGCCAGGCAGGGATCGACCGGCAGGTAGCCGGCCTCGCCCTCATCGAACAGCTCGATGTCGGCAAGATTGCCGTAGACCTTGTTGGTGGAGGCGAACACCAGCGGCACGCCGTCGCCGCGCCGGCGCAGCACCTCCAGCAGCGACAGGGTCGCGGCGAGATTGATCTGGAAGTCCGCGACCGGGTTCTGCAGGCTGGTCGTCACCGCGACCTGGGCGGCGAGGTGGAACACCGCGCCGGCCTGCTCGACCGCGCGGCTCAGCGCCGGCTCGTCGCGCAGGTCGGCGACCATGGCGCGCACACGGGCCGGATGGCGGGCCCGCAGCCAGGCCAGGTTGTGCTCCACACCGGGCCTGGACAGCGCGTCGAACACCAGCACGTCGTGACCGGCCCGCGCCAGCCGGTCGACGAGGTTGCTGCCGATGAAGCCGGCGCCGCCGGTCACCAGGACCGGCCGACCGGAGTTCGGTGCGGCGGCCATCAGGCGACCAGCCCGCGGCGCTCGAGCTCGGCGCGCGCCTCGCCGACGCGGTCGACCGCTCGCTGGCGGCGCACCCACTCGACGACCGCATCCATCGAGGCGGCGAAATCCCGCCTCGGCCGGAAGCCGAGCACCCGGGCCGCCTCGCCGATGTCGCCGAAGCAATGGCGGATGTCGCCAGTGCGCGCCTTGCCGGTCACTTCGGGGGCCAGATGCGGCACGTCCATTGCGCGCGCCAGGGTGGCCGCCACCTCGTTCACGGTCACGTCGCGGCCGCTGCCGATGTTGAGCGCCCGGCCGGCCGCGCCGGGCGCCTCCAGCGCCAGCAGGAAGGCGTCCGCCACGTCCTCGACGTGGACGAAGTCGCGGCGCTGCAGCCCGTCCTCGAACACCATCGGCCGCTCCCGGTTGAGCAGCCGGGAGGCGAAGATCGCCAGCACGCCGGTATAGGGGTTCGAGAGCGCCTGGCCGGAGCCATAGACGTTGAACAGCCTGAGCGCCACGCCCTGCATGCCGTAGGCGGGGGCCACGCACAGGGTCAGGCGCTCCTGGACGTATTTTGTCAGCGCATAGACCGAGGCGAGGCTGGGTGGCTTGGTCTCGGGAGTGGCGATCGGCGTCAACGCCTCGCCCTCCGGGCCGACCGGGTCCCAGCCGGCGCCGGGCCGGCTCGGCGGCCGCACGATGTCCGAGTAGACCATGCCGGCGGCCGAGCGATACAGGCCCTCGCCGTAGATGCTCATCGACGAGGCGGTGACCACGCGCTCGACCGGACGGTCGATCAGCTGCTGGAACAGCACCGCCGTACCGTGGTCGTTCACCGACACGTAGCGGTCGATGGCATACATGCTCTGGCCGACGCCGACCTCGGCGGCCAGGTGGATCACCCGGTCGACGCCGGCGATGGCGTCGCGCACCAGACCTGGATCGCGCACGTCGCCTTTGATGAACTCGACCTCGGACAGGATGGCCGGCCGCGCGCCGGGCGCATGCACCTGCTCGATCAGGCTGTCGAGAACCCGGACGTCGTCGCCCCTCGCCAGCAGCGCGGCCACCACATGGCAGCCGATAAAGCCCGCACCGCCCGTCACCAGCACCCGCCGCGTCATCCGTCTTCCCTACGTTACGCGCCGGTGACTGCCGGCGCATCCTGATCCAAGTAGCTTACCCAGCGTGATGCGGCAAAGATGGCAGCACGCCAAGCGTCGGCGCAGGCCTCGCCGCGGCGCAGCAAGCCGCTATGATCGCGAGCGATGCGCACTTACCCGATCTTTCTGGACCTGACCGGCCGACGTGCGCTGGTGCTGGGCCAGGGCGAGGTGGCCGAGCGCAAGGCGCTGCCGCTGATCGCCGCCGGCGCCACGGTCGTGCACGCGGCGTGCTTTGAGCCCGGCCTGCTTGACGATATCGCAATCGCCATCGGCGCCGACGCGCCCGAGGCCGAGCTGCGGGCGCTGTCCGTCGCGGCGATGGCGGCGGGCATACCGATCAACGTCGTCGACCGGCCGGAGCTGTGCAGCTTCATCACCCCCTCGGTGGTCGATCGCGATCCTTTGATCGTTGCGGTCTCGTCGGGCGGAGTTGCGCCGGTGCTGGCGCGACTGGTGCGGGCCCGAATCGAGGTGCTGTTGGCGCCCGGGATCGCCCGCCTCGGCGTGCTGGCCGAGCGCTGGAAGGCGCGCACCCGCGCCGCCCTACCCGACATGGTGCGTCGGCGCCGGTTGCTGGAGGCGACCCTGGATGGCCGGGTCGCCGACCTCGTGCTGGCCGGCGACGAGGCGGCCGCCGACATCGAGTATGGCCGCATGCTGGAGGCGGCGAGCGCCGGCAGCGCCCGACCCGAGCGCGGCATCGTCTATCTCGTCGGCGCCGGGCCGGGTGCGGCCGACCTGCTGACGCTGCGCGCCCAACGGCTGCTCGGCGAGGCCGACGTGATCGTGCACGATCGGTTGGTCGGCGAGGGCGTGCTGGAGCTCGCACGGCGCGACGCCGAGCGGATCTATGTCG
>CAXUCZ010000080.1:0-10141 GCA_964249675.1 uncultured Acetobacteraceae bacterium
GCGCAAGCCCGACGACGAAAGCTGCGAGGGATGCCAGCACGCCCAGCACCAGGGCCGGCGCGTGTCGCCTCCAGAGCGACAGGATGGCCAGGATCGGCGATCGTGCGACGCGGCCGGACCGGGAGGTCACGCCGGGATCCCTTCCGCCTGCACCACATGGCCGCGCGACAGGTGGATGCGCCGCCCCGGAAAGGCGTGCGCCGCGGAGGAGTGGCTGGCCAGCAGCACGGTGCGACCGACCGCCAGGCGCTTCAGGCTGTCCAGGATCTCCCGCTCGGTGACCGGGTCGAGATGCGCCGTCGGTTCGTCCAGCAGCAGCAGCGGCGCGTTGCGCAAGAAGGCGCGCGCAATCGCCACCCGCTGCGCCTGGCCGCCCGAGAGCCCGTAGCCGCCCTCTCCGATCACCGTGTCCAAGCCGTGCGGCAGCCCGGCGGCAAAGCTCGTCACGTTGGCGGCCTGCGCCGCCTGGGCGATCTCCAGCTCGCTGGCGTCCGGCCGGGCGAAGCTGATGTTCGCGCGCAGCGTGCCGGCGAACAGCACCGGCCGCTGGCCGATCCAGGCGATCATCCGCGCCAGCGCCGCCGGCACGATGTCGGCGATGTCGGCGCCGTTGATCGTCACCCGGCCCGCCTCGGGGCGGACGAAGCCGAGCAGGATCTCGATCACGCTCGACTTGCCGGCCCCTGACGGCCCAGCGAGGATCAGCGTCTCTCCGGCGGAAACCCGGAAGCTCAGCCCGTCCAGAGCCGGCGGCCGCGCCGGGTCCCAGCTCAGCCGCACCTTGTCGAACGCCACCGTGACGCCATGCGCACTGACGTTGCGGATGGCGGCGACCGGAACCGCGGGCGTCTCGACGGCGCGCGGCAAGGCGACCAGCGCTTCGGCCGCGCCGGCAGCCTGCAGGCGGTCCTGGTAGGCGGCGGAAAAGGCGCGCAGGGGCGCGAAGAACTCCGGCGCGAGCAGCAGCACGAACAAGGCGGAGAGCGGCGACGCCGCATGGGCATGGCCGCTCGCGAGCAGCCGCGCGAACCGGATGGCCAGGATCACGATCGCCAGCGCCATCGCGCAGTCCAGAGCAGCGGATGACAGGAAAGCGACCCGCAACACCCGCATGGTGCGGGCGCGCAGCTCGTCCGCCGCCTTGGCGAGCGCAGCCGCCTCAGCCTCGGCACGGCCCGCCAGCACGATCGTCGCGATGCCGCGCACCCGGTCCAGAAAGCGCGCCTGCAGGTGGGTCAGCGCCGCGAACTGCCGGCGCGACGCCGCCGCGGCGCCAAGCCCCGACAACGCCATCGCCATCGGCACCAGCACGCCGCAGCCGAGCAGCACAAGCGCCGAGAGCGGCGAGGCCACCAGGCAGGCCAGCAGAACCAAGCCCGGCGCCAGCACCGCCAGCGACGCCGCCGGCACCCAACGGGCGAACAAGCCCTCCAGCGCCTCGATCCGATCGACCACCGTGCCGACCATCTCGCCCGCAGGGTGACGGCGCAACGAGGCGAGCGGCGCCGACAGCAGGCCGCCCAGCGACTCCGAGCGCAGCCGGCGCCGCGCCGCCGCGCCGAGCCCGAACGCGGCACGCTCCGCCAGCAGCATCAGTCCCGCCCGCATCAACGCGATCACCACCAACGCCGCCACCGGCAGCACCAGATCGCCCGAGGCGCCCGCGTCCAGCAATGCGGCGAGCGCAAACGCGATCGCCGCGGCCCGCCCGATCGCAAGCGCCGTGCCCGCCAGGCCGATGGCGATCGCCGGACGCGCAGCGCGACGGCCGTCCTTGGTCTGGCGCCTGACCCAGGCCCGGCTCTCGCGTGCGACATCACTCATTCTAAGGTGAAATCTAGACGCGGCTTCACGATTTCGACAGGGGTGCGGCGGGTTAAAGAACGGCCAGGGTGCGGCGATCAGGCAAACAGTCCTTTTTAAAAAAAGGACCAAAAAATTTCCATCCACGAGGCGGATGGTGGCAGCGCGGAACAATGGGCGGAAGCGGCGAACGTGCTAGCCGCCCCAGGCCCCTCCGCCAAACGGGCAAAAGTTTTTGCTTCTTTTTTCAAAAAAGAAGCCCTTCCTTCCCCTTAGGCCGCCGGCGACAGCGTGTCGCGTTCGCGGTGCAGCGGCAGGCGCACCCGGTAGAGCGTGCCCTCTCCTTCGACCACCTCGAGCGTCGCCCCAAGCTGGCGGGCGAAGCCGCGGATCAGTTGCAGGCCGATGCCGTCGCGCATGCCATGCTCGGTCTCGACCCGCCCGGCGGGGATGCCGACGCCGTCGTCCTGGATCACCAGCTCGGCTTCCTCGGCCAGCGGGGTGGCGCCCGCCAGCGTCCGCAGCGTCACCGAGATGTGGCCGGAGCGACCGTTCGGGAAGGCGTATTTGATCGCGTTGCTCACCGCCTCGGTGACGATCAGCGCGAGCGGGACCGCCTGGTCGGAGGACATCTGCAGCTCGCTCGCGTCGATCTGCAGCGCGATGCGCTCGCCCTCGCGCTCGCCCATCGCCTGGAACAGCTGGCCGCACAGCTCGACCAGGAACGAGCGCGTGTGGATCGTATGCACCTCGCCATGCGAGTAGAGGTGGCGGTGCAGCGTCGCCAGCGCGCGCACCCGGTCGCGCGCGGACTGGAACTCGGCCCGCGCCTCGGGCTGGCGGATGCGGGCCGCCTGCAGGTTGAGCAGCGAGGCGATAATCTGCAGGTTGTTCTTCACCCGGTGGTGGATCTCCTGCATCAGCAGCTCCTGCTGCTCGATGGCGCGGCGGAGCTCACGCCGGCGTATGTCGAGCGAGCGGGTGGCGCGGGCAAAGGACAGGCCGAGCTCCCGCAGCTCCGCGGGCGCCGGCTCGATGCGCGCCGGATCGAACCGGCCGGTGGCGCGCCACGCCCGCACCTCGGCGCCGAGCCGCTTGAGCGGCCGTATCAGGACGGCGCTGATGCCGACGGCAACCACCGACAAGCCGCCAACCAGCAGCGCGGCGAGCAGCGCCATTCGCCACAGCAGCGCCCGCTCGGCGGCGTTCTGGTCGCGGGCCGACGGGTAGCCGGCGACCAGCTGCAGGCCATAGAGCATCGGCGTCGCGGCATAGGCGAAGCGTCGGCCGCTGCGGGAGGTCGCCTGCAGCGCGTCGCTCATGCCGAGCAGGTGGGCCAACACGGCCGGCGCCGGCAGGTCCGCAAGCGCGCCGGGCCCGATGACGGTCGCGCCGCCGCCAGCATCGATCAACCAAGCGGCCGCGTCGGCATAGCGCTGATCCTGCGAACCGAACCAGTCCACCCGCAGCCGGGTGAGCAGGAAGCCGGCGGGACCGGCTGGCTCGACGACGACGAAGACGACCGGGATGACGCTATGCCGCGGGGCGCTGGTCTCGGCCGAGCCGAGGGCGACGCCGTGCGCCCGTCTGGCTCGCTCAGCCAACCCAAGGAGCTGCGGATCCGGATGCGTCGGATCCAAGCCGGCGCCGCATCTCAGGACGCCATCGGCGCCGTACGCTGCGAGGCCCTCATAGACATCAGGCTGCAGGCTCAGCACGAAAGCGAGGGCGTGGTCGCAGGTCGCCCGGTCGGCGGCGAGAACCGGCGAGCGCGCCAACATTTGAAGCATTCGTGTCGCTGACGACAGCGCGCGATCGCCTCGCGCCAGCACGACCTCACGCAGCAGCAGCGCCCGCTGCATGATGCGTGAGGTCGTAGACCCGAAGTTCTGCAGGGCGGCGCTGCTGGCGATGATGCAAAGCGGGACGGCGGCAATCAGCAGCAGCAGTGCGATGCGCGTGCGAACCGAGCCGAGCAGGCGACGGCCACGTCGCCGCGGCCAACCGGTCGGGTCGGCGCCCATCTCAACGTCGGCGGCGTTCTGACCTGGTCTGGTCCCGCAAGGTCATTTGAGCCGATCCTCCTCAATCATCCGCAGCAACTCGGCCGGGATCGGCTCGCTCGCAACATCGTCATAAAGCTGATGCAGACCCTTCTGCAGCCAGATGTCGAAGGCCGCCTCGGCCGGTCGCGGCTTGCGAGATCGCTCGTCCTGACAGCGACTGGACTTTGGCATGATGACCCGGAGCACATGAGCACGTTCCAACAACGAGGCCGAGCTTCCTCTGTTGCGCCCACCGCGCCCAGCCGCGCCGGAATTAATGCCGCCGCGACTTACGGGTCACGTCGCCGTCGACGCCGGCCAGCGATCAGGCGTCGACGGCCGGGGCTGCTCCGACGATGTCCATCCGCAAGGCGAGAAGACGCTTGGCATCGCGCAGCGCCCGATTCGGCTTCTCCTTGACGTCGCCCATCAACCACGCCTCAAGCTGGCGGCGGGCGCGGAACACGCGGCTCTTGGCGGTGCCGACGGCGCAGCCGGTCGCATTGGCAAGCGCCTCGTAGCTCATGCCGTGCACCACAACCATGACCAGCGCCTCGCGCTGATCGGTCGGCAGGCGCGTCATCGCAGCGCCCAACTCCTTGAGCGCCAGCCTGTCCTCGTGCGGCGCGTTAGTGGCGAAAACCGACTGCGGCACGTCGTCGATGTCGGCCGTCTCGCGACGCTTGCGCAGGTTTGAGATAAAGCGGTTGCGCAGGATGCGGTGCATCCAGGCGGCGAAGTTGGTGCCGGGAATAAAGCTGTCCTGGGCCGAGAGCGCATTGCACACCGCGTCCTGCACGAGATCCTCGGCCGCGGCGCGATGGCGGGTCAGCGCCAGGGCCTGAACCCGCAGTTTCGGCAGGATGGCAATGACCTGATCGTGGAATACGCTGCTCGACATAGACGCAGTCTCCTGTTCCTGGCCGAGCAATGACGCAGCCCGACGCCGCGTTGCATCGCTCCAATCACACAGTCGTGAGGCGCGGAACAAATCTGATCTGGTCAAGCCTGCTGCATCGCGCTGGCGAGCCTGGCCCGGCCACGCGAAACCCGCGCCTTCATCGTGCCGGTCGGCACGCCGCAGATCGCCGCCGCCTCCTCATGCGTGAGCTCCTGGGCGCCGACCAGCACCAATGCCTCCCGCAGCAGCGTCGGCAACGTCCAGAGCACGCGCTGCAGGTCGCTGATGTCGCTGCCGACAACGGCGGCGAAGGCCTGCTGCGCCGGCTGATCGGCGAGGCCACGCTCCAGGGCGGCCGTCTCGCGCTTGCGGCGCCGCACCTGCTCGTAGAACGCGTTGCGCTCGATCGTGAACAGCCAGGCCTTGAGGTTGCTGCCGCGCTGGAACTGCGCAAGCGCGGTCAGCGCCCGCATCACCGTCTCCTGAACAAGGTCGTCCGCAGCCGAGCGATCACGCAGCAGGAAGCGGGCGAACGCCCGCAGGTCCGGCAGCAATCCGATGATCTCGCGTCGCAGTTCCTGCTCCACGTCGTCGCCCCGCAGGCATGCGCCGGCCGTAACGCTGACCTTGGGGCTGACATTGCCGGTCATTGTCGGCACAACGGCGCTGAATTCGACACGACACCGCGCAGAGAGAGAGTTGGACCGATGAGCAGCAGCCGACGCGAGGAGCTGATCCGCGCCCTGCCCTACGCGCGGCGGTATGCCCGAGCGCTCAGCGGCAGCCAAGCCGCCGGTGACCGGCTGGTCGCGGACGGCCTGGCGAGCATGCTGATGGCTCCCGCCGCACCCGGCAACCCCCGCCACCTGCTCTACGCCTCGGTGACGCAGAGCCACGCCCGCATGGCGTCGCTCGTCGACGCGGCCCCTTCCGACGGCGCGGCCGGCGAGCCCGAGCTTGCGGACGCGCTGTCCGAGCGCCAGCGCCAGCTGCTGCTGCTGACCTCCCTGGAGGAGGTGAGCCTGGAGGCGGCCGCCTCGATCCTCGGCCTCTCGTGCGAGGCGGCGACATCCTCGCTGGCGGAGGCGCGCGAGCGACTGCGCGCCTCGGCGGCGACCGAGGTGCTGATCATCGAGGACGAGCCGATCATCGCCATGGACCTCGAGGAGCTGGTGCAGGGCTGCGGCCACCGGGTGGTCGGCGTCGCTTCCTCCGAGCGCGAGGCGGTCGCGATCGCGCAGCGCACTCGTCCGGGACTGATCCTCGCCGACATCAATCTCGGCGCCGGCGGCGACGGCGCCTCGGCGGTGTCGCACATCCTGCTGCACCATCAGGCGCCGGTGATCTTCGTGACCGCCTATCCCGAGCGGCTGCTCACCGGGCAGGCGGTGGAGCCGGCCTTCGTCATCACCAAACCGTTCGAGCCGCTGACGCTCGCCATCGCCACCTACCAGGCGGTCACCGGCGGCATCCGAATTACCTGATGCGAACCTGCACGCCCCAAATTTCGCTGCGTGCGGCGCAGCCCAGCAACCTGGACGCGTCTGCGGTGCTCTGGCTGCTGAACCGCAACGTAGGTTTGAACACGGGTAGGATGTCGGCTTGATGGATTTCCAGGGCGACGAGACGGTGCGCAGCGTCTCCGTTCGAAGCGCGCCATTGCGGCTGATGCACCTGACGCTGAGCGCAGGGCCCGACCGGGACTTCGCCGCGCGCGCCAAGCTGGCGTCTGGCCTGGGCTTTGCCGGCATCGTGCTCGATCGCCCGTTCGCCGCCCGTGGCGTCGGCGAACGCGCCCTCGTCTGCGACTTCAATCAGCTGAGCGCCGAGCTCGGCGGCGGACCCTCCGGTCCGGCGCTGAACACGATGGCCGCGGCTGCCCGGCAGGCGGGCGTCGCGCTGCTGCTGGACGTCGAGCTCGACCGGCTGGCAGCCGACTCCGCGGCGGCGATGTCGACCAAGGGGCTGTTTGCCCCGCCGGAGGACGAGGCCCTGCTCGATCCTCGCCGCCACGCCGATGCCCGGGCCGCCAGCGTCAAGCTGCACGAACCCGCCAGCCTCGACGCGCTGGCCGTGTGGTGGGCGGCGCAGCTGACGACATGGCAGACGCTGGGCGTGGCCGGGTTCCGCCTCGCCGGCCTTGCCGGGCTGCCGCGCGGCGCCGCGCGGGCCTTGCTCGCGCGCCTGCGGCTGGCATTGCCCGAGGCGCTGTTGCTGGCCTGGACGCCCGGCATGGATCCGGACGAGCTCGCCGGGCTCGAGGATGTCGGGCTCGACGGCGTGTTCAGTTCGCTGCCGTGGTGGGACTGGCAGTCACCCTGGCTGTGGGACGAGCTCGACCGTCTGGAGCGCGTGGCGCCGGTCATGGGTTTGCCGTCGCTGCCTGGCCGCTCGCCGGATGCGGATGCCGTGCCCGGCTCCCGTCCCGGCGCGGCGGCGTCGCGCTGCCTCGCCCTGGCCGCCGGGCTTGGCGGCGGCTGGATGGTCGATGAGGCGCTGGCCGGCGCGGCAGCCGACACGATCGGCGCGTTGAACAGGCTGCTCGCCGCGTCGGACCTGCCGCTTGCCGGACGAACCCTGCGGCTGCTCGGCGGCTCGGGTGCCCCGGTGCTGTCGCTGCTGCGCAGCGAGGGCGATGCGCGCCTCGCGGATCGCGCCAGCCTGCTGTTGATCAACACCGACACGCAAGCATCCCGGCCGCTCGACCCGACACTGCTTCTGAGCGCCGCCGGCGGCAGCTTCGGCCGCTTCACGTCGGTGGCTGAAGGCGCCGACGGTGCCGTCGAGGCGATCACGCCGGACGCGGCGACAAGCCTGCCGGCCGGCGGGTATCGGCTGTTCGAAGCCGTAGCGACGCCGCGGCCGTCGGCAAGCGGCCGCATCGCGCCGGCCTCCGCACTGGCGGCCGGGGCCGCATCCCGCCTCGCCATCGAGAGCGTGACGCCGGTCGTCGATGCCGGCCTGTTTCCGGTCAAGCGCATCGTCGGCGAGCTGGTCAGCGTCGAGGCCGACGTGATCTGCGATGGCCACGACGTGGTTGCGGTCAGGCTGCAGTGGCAGGATGCGGCTGACGATGCCTGGCGCGAGACGCCGATGCGCAGCCTCGGCAACGATCGTTGGACGGCAGCCTTCCCGCTCACCAGGCTGGGCGACGCGCATTACCGATTGACGGCCTGGCGCGACGCGTTCGCAACCTATCGCGACGAGCTCGGCAAGAAGCACGCGGCCGGCGTCGACACGGCGCTCGAGATCACCGAGGGCCTGCAGCTGGTCGGCCGAACCGCGACGCGGGCCGGCGGCGCGTTGGCGGCGGCCTGCGCGACGATGCGTGACGAGGCGCCGGACAGGCAACGCGAGATCCTGCTGTCGGCCGGCCTCGCGACCCTCATGGCGCTGGCGGATGATCGGCCGGGCCCGGTCTGCACCGCGGCGATGCCGGTGAAGGCGGAACGCACCGGCGCCCGCTTCGCCGCCTGGTATGAGATCTTTCCGCGCTCGATGAGCGACGATCCGTCCCGGCACGGCACGTTCGCCGACGTCGAGCGCCACCTGCCGCGCATCGCCGCGATGGGGTTCGACGTGCTGTACTTTCCGCCGATCCACCCGATCGGCCTGACGAACCGCAAGGGCCCCAACAACTCGCTCACCCCCGGGCCCGACGATGTCGGCAGCCCGTACGCCATCGGCTCGGCGGAGGGCGGCCATGACGCGCTGCATCCGCTGCTCGGCGGCTTCGCGGATTTCGACCGCCTGCGGGCGAGCGCGGCCGCGCACGGGCTGGAGCTGGCCATCGACTTTGCGGTGCAGTGCTCGCCCGACCACCCGTGGCTCGCCGAGCATCCCGGCTGGTTTGATTGGCGCCCGGACGGCAGCATCCGCTACGCCGAAAACCCGCCAAAGAAGTACCAGGACATCGTCAACGTCGACTTCTACGCCGGGGACGCGATCCCCTCGCTGTGGCTCACGCTCGCCGAGACGGTGCTGTTCTGGGCCGGCCATGGCGTGCGTCTGTTTCGCGTCGACAACCCGCACACCAAGCCGTTCCCGTTTTGGCAGTGGCTCATCGGCGAGGTGTGCGCGCAATACCCGGACGCCGTCTTCCTCGCCGAGGCGTTCACCAGGCCCAAGGTGATGTATCGCCTGGCGAAGGTGGGCTTCTCGCAGAGCTACACCTACTTCACATGGCGCGACACCAAGCGCGAGCTGATGGCCTACTTCACCGAGCTCGCGACGACCGCGCCGCGCGAGTTCTTCCGCCCGCATCTGTTCGTCAACACGCCCGACATCAACCCGCCCTTCCTGCAGCGCAACGGCCGCCCCGGCCACCTGATCAGGGCGGCGCTCGCGGCGACGCTGTCCGGCCTGTGGGGCGTCTACAGCGGCTTTGAGCTGTGCGAGGCGGCGCCGCTGCCGGGCCGGGAGGAATACCTCGACAGCGAGAAGTATCAGGTCCGCGCCTGGGACTGGAACCGGGCCGGCAACATCGTCCCCGAGATCACCCGCCTCAACCGCATCCGGCAGGACAACCCGGCGCTGCAGTCGCACCTCGACATCAGCTTCCTGGAGGCCGACAACGCGGCGATCATCCACTACGAGCGCGCCACCGCCGATCGCTCCAACGTGCTCCTGGTCAGCGTCAACCTCGACCCCTCGCAGCCGCACGAGGCGACGATCGAGGTGCCGCTCTGGAAGTGGCAGCTGCCCGACAGCGCCTCGGTGCTCGTCGAGGACCTGCTGAGCGGCGCCCGCTTCAGCTGGAGCGGCAAGTTCCAGCGCGTCCGCCTGCCGCCCGAGCAGCCATACGCGATCTGGCGCCTCCGCACCGCCTGACCGCCGCCACCCCTGCCCTCATTTTTGACGACGACCGCAGATCGGACACCATGACCAAAGCGCCTGCACTAAAGCCGATCGAGGATGCGTTCTGGTACAAGGACGCCATCATCTACCAGCTGCACCTGAAATCCTTTTTCGACGCGAACAACGACGGCGTCGGCGACTTTCGCGGCTTGATGGAGAAGCTCGACTACATCGCCGAGCTCGGCGTCACCGCCGTCTGGATGCTGCCGTTCTACCCCTCGCCGCGCCGCGACGACGGCTACGACATAGCGGACTACCGCGGCGTGCACGCCGATTACGGCTCGCTTGCGGACGTGCGCGTGTTCATCGACGCCGCGCATCAGCGCAACATCCGGGTCATTGCCGAGCTGGTGATCAATCACACCTCGGACCAGCACCCCTGGTTCCAGCGCGCCCGCGCCGCTCCGGCCGGCTCGCCCGAGCGCGACTTCTACGTCTGGTCCGACAACGACGATCGCTACGGCGACACGCGCATCATCTTCGTCGACACCGAGAAGTCCAACTGGACCTGGGACGACACGGCGCAGGCGTATTT
>CAXUCZ010000081.1:0-10092 GCA_964249675.1 uncultured Acetobacteraceae bacterium
TCTTGGGGGTGAACACGCCCACCTGCTCGACCGTGTGGGTCGAGCCCTGCGCCATCATCCGAACCTTCTGGCCACGGCGCAGCCGCCCGTCGCGCACCCGCACCAGGATCACGACGCCGAGATAGGCGTCGTACCAGCTGTCCACGAGCAGCGCCTTGAGCGGCGCCGCGGCGTCCCCCGTCGGCGCCGGCAAGCGCGTCACCAGCGCCTCCAGCACGCCCTCGATGTTCAGTCCCGTCTTTGCCGAGATCATCACCGCATCGTCCGCCGGCAAGCCGATCACGTCCTCGATCTGCTGCTTCACCCGGTCCGGCTCGGCGGCCGGCAGGTCGATCTTGTTCAGCACCGGCACGATCTCGTGCTTGGCCTCGATCGCCTGGTAGACATTGGCCAGCGTCTGCGCCTCGACGCCCTGCGAGGCGTCCACCACCAGCAGCGAGCCCTCGCAGGCGGCCAGCGACCGGCTCACCTCGTAGGCGAAGTCGACATGCCCGGGCGTGTCCATCAGGTTCAGCTCGTAGGTGATGCCGTCCTTGGCCGGATAGGACAGGCGCACCGTCTGCGCCTTGATGGTGATGCCGCGCTCGCGCTCGAGCTCCATGTTGTCGAGGACCTGGTTGGTCATCTCGCGCGCCGTCAACCCGCCGGTGTACTGGATCAGCCGGTCGGCGAGCGTGGACTTGCCATGGTCGATATGGGCGATGATCGAAAAGTTGCGGATACGGCTGAGCGGGACGTCGGTCATACGGGGGATGTAGGGGAGAAGGGCGGGAAAGTCAGTAAGCGAAGGAAGGCGAGGGCTCTGCCATCGACCCATCACGCTAGATGGATTTCAAAGGCTCCGCCTTCCATGGGGGGCGAAGCCCGTTGCCTTACCTCAGCGTCCCGCCGGCCTTGCTCACCGCCGCGATCACCTTGCCCGACAGCGCCTCGATCTCCGCCTCGCTCAGCGTATGGTCACGCGGCTGCAACGTGACTTCCAGCCCAAGCGACTTCTGTCCGGTCTCGACCTGGTCGCCCTCGTAGACGTCGAACAGCACGACGCCGGCGATGACGTCGCGCTCGGCGCCGCGCGCCGCCCTGAGAATGGTCTCCGCCGACATCGCGGCGTCGACGAGGAAGGCGAAGTCGCGCTTGAGCGGCTGCAGGGCGGGCAGGTCCGGCGCGGCGCGGCGCCGCCGCTTCGGGTCGGCGACGGCGTCGAGAAACAGTTCGATTGCGATCGCGCTGTCGCCGAGGTCCAATGCCGCCAGGATCGTCGGGTGCAGCGCGCCGAAGCGGGCGAGCACGCTCTTCGGCCCCTGCCGCACCTGGCCCGAGCGGCCCGGGTGGTAGTGGGCCGCCGCGTCGGGTGTGACCGAGAGCGCGGCGAGCGGAACCCCGAGGCTGGCGAGCAGCGCCAGCGCGTCGGCCTTGGCGTCAAGCGGGTCGAGCGGGCTTGCCGGCGCCGACCAGTGCCGCGGCGTACGGCCGGTCCGCAGCGCGGCCGCGATCAGCACCTGCCCGGCATCGCTCCAGCCCGGCCCGACCTCAAACAGAGCGCCGTCGACCAGCCCTCGGGCGGCATTGCGCGCCGCCGCCTGTGCCAGGGTCGCCAACGGCGTCGGGCGAAGCTGGTCGAGGTCGGCGGCGATCGGGTTGAGCAGCCGCGTCGCCGCTCCCGCCTCGCCGAAGCGCGCCGCAGTCGCCTGGTCGAGGAAGCTGAAGGTCACGCACTCGGCAAAGCCGCGCGCCGCCAGGCCGCGCCGGGCGAGGGCGGTCCGGCCCTGGCGCGCGCTGAGCGTCGCCTCCGGCACCGCAGCAAGCGGGGGCAGCGACACCGGCGCGATCCGGTCGAGCCCTGCAATCCGCAGCACCTCCTCGAGCAGGTCGCATTCCGGTTCGATCAGCGCCGCGCCCTCAAGCGCGCTGTCCGCACGCGCCGCATCGAGCGTCGCGTGCTGGTCGAGCGGCAGCGCCGGCGCGACGTCGTTGCGCCAGGACGGCACGGCGACGACGACGCGCGCCTCATCGCGGCTCAGCACCGCAAAGCCGAGCCGCTCCAGGATCCCGGCCGCCTCGTCGGGGCTGACGTCCGAGCCGCCCAGCCCGGCGATGCGCTCGAAGCGCAGGCTCGCCTGACGCCGCCAGGCCGGCTCCGCACCGGCGCCGACGACGGTGCTCGCCTCGCCGCCGCAGAGCTCGATGATCAGCGCCGTCGCCGCATCGAGTGCGGCTGGCAGCAGGGCAGCGTCGATGCCGCGTTCGAAGCGGGCGCGGGCATCGGAGTTGATCTGCAGCCGACGCCCGGTCAGCGCGACGCTCACGGGATCAAACAGCGCGCACTCGACAAACACGCTGGTCGTCGCCTCGGTGGCGCCGGTCGCCTCGCCGCCGATGATGCCGGCGAGCGACTGCACGCCTGCCGCGTCGGCGATCACGCAATCCTCCGGCCCCACGGTGACGTCGCGGCCATTCAGCGCGCGGAACGTCTCGCCCGCGCCGGCACGCACGCTCAGCGTGCCGCCGGCGACGCGTCCGGCGTCGAACACGTGCAGCGGCCGGCCGAGGTCGAGGGTAAAGAAGTTGGTGATGTCGACCAGCGCGCTGATCGGCTTCTGTCCCACCGACATCAGCCGCCGCTGCAGCCAGTCCGGCGAGGGCCCATTGCGCAGGCCGCGCACCGTCCGCCCGATCACCCAGGGACAGGCGGACGTCATCTCGATCGACCACCGAACCGGGCTGTCGAACGAGCCGGCGACCGGGGCGGGGTTCCAGGCGCGCAGGGTGCCAAGCCCGGCCGCGGCCAGGTCGCGCGCCACGCCGCGAATCGACAGCACGTCGCCCCGGTTCGGCGTGACGCCGATCTCGATCACCGGGTCGGCGAGCCCCGCATAGGCGGCGTAAGGCAGGCCCACCGGCGCATCGACCGGCAGCTCGACGATGCCGTCATGGTCTTCGCCGAGCCCCATCTCGCGCAGCGACAGCAGCATGCCGGCGCTAACGACGCCACGGATCTCGCCGGCCTTGAGCACCGCGCCGGTCGCCGGAATGACGCTGCCGGGCGGCGCGAACACGACGTGCAGGCCGGTCCGCGCGTTCGGCGCCCCGCACACCACGGACACCATTTCGCTGGCGCCGACGTCCACCCGGCAGGCGCGCAGCCGGTCGGCGTTCGGATGCGCCATCGCCTCGACGATGCGCGCCGTGCGGAAGGCGGCGAGCGGCGCCGCCCGGTCCTCGACGCTCTCGACCTCAAGCCCGATGGCGCTGAGCGTGTCGGTGATCGTGGCCAGCGACGCCTCGGTGTCGAGATGGCTGCGCAGCCAGGACAGGGTGAACTTCACCCGGCCACGCCCTCGTGGAGCGCCGCCGAGGCCAGGGCGGAAAACCCGTAATGCCGCAGCCAGCGCAGGTCGCTCTCGTAGAATGGCCGCAGGTCGGCGATGCCGTGCTTGAGCATGGTGACCCGCTCCACCCCCATGCCGAAGGCAAAGCCCTGCCACTCGCGCGGATCGATGCCGCAATTGGCCAGCACCTTGGGGTGCACCATGCCGGAGCCGAGGATCTCCAGCCAATCCGAGCCGGCGCCGAGCTCGCCGGTCCGCCGGCTCCAGCCGATGTCGACCTCCATCGAGGGCTCGGTGAACGGAAAGTAGCTCGCCCGGAAGCGCACCGGCAGCGTCGCGATGCCGAAGAAGGCGCGCAGGAAGTCGATCAGGCAGCCCTTGAGGTGGGCAAGCGTGATCGAACGGTCGATCACCAGCCCCTCGCACTGGTGGAACATCGGGCTATGCGTCGCGTCGTGGTCGGCGCGATAGGTGCGGCCGGGCACGATGACGCGAAACGGCGGCGTCCGCTCCAGCATGGTGCGCACTTGCACCGGCGAGGTATGGGTGCGCAGCACCCGCGCGGTGTTCGAGCCGGGCGCCGGCGGCAAGTAGAACGTGTCGTGGTCGGCCCGCGCCGGGTGGTGGCCGGGAATGTTAAGCGCGGAAAAATTGTGCCAGTCGCTCTCCAGGTCCGGGCCTTCGGCGATGCCGAACCCCATCGCCCCGAAGATCGCGTGCATCTCCTCCAGGGTGCGGCTGATCGGATGGATCGAGCCGGCCGCCTCCGGCAGCGGCGGCAGGGTGACGTCGATGCTCTCGCTCGCCAGCCGCTGCTGCAGCGCCGCCGCCTCCAGCACCACCCGGCGCCCCTCGATTGCGGCGGCGAGCTGCTCCTTCAGCCGGTTCAGCGCCGCACCGCGCTCGCGCCGCTGCTCCGGCGAAGCGCGCCCCAGCTCCTTCAGCAGCGCCGTCAGGCTGCCGCTCTTGCCGAGCACCGAGACGCGCACCGCGTCCCAGGCGCGCAGGTCGGCCGAAGCGTTCAGCCTTGCCGTGGTTTCAGCGGCGAGCGCGTCCAGGTCATTCATGGCAAACCTCAAGCAGGGCCAGGGCTCCGCCCTGGACCGGGCGCCCATCGCACTCGTGCGATGGGTCCCGACGCTGGAGCCCGCGGCCCCGGACCCCATTCGCTGAGGGACGGTCCAGGGGCCCGGCCCCTGGTGGGGTCAAGGGGCAAAGCCCCTTGCCTGACTTACTCCGCCGCAACCGGCTCCGCCGCCGCACCCATCGCCGCCTGCACCGCCTTCACGATCTCCGAGAAAGCCGCCGCGTCGTCATAGGCGATCGCCGCCAGCACCTTGCGGTCGATAACGATCCCGGCCTGGTTCAACCCATGGATGAACTTGCTGTAGGTGATGCCGTGCTCGCGCACCGCCGCGTTGATGCGCTGGATCCACAGCCCGCGGAACTCCCGCTTCTTCACCCGCCGGTCGCGATACGCATACTGCAGCGACTTCTCGAGCCGCTCGATCGCAATCCGGTAGTTCGTCGACGAGCGGCCGACAAAGCCCTTGGACTGCGCCAGAACCTTCTTGTGCCGGGCGTGTGTCGTCACACCCCGTTTGACGCGTGCCATCTATGCCGCTCCCTACCCGAGGCCGTAAGGCGCCCACTGCTTGACGGTGATGCCGTCAGCGTGGGTCAGCACCTGGCTGCCGCGGTTGGAGCGGATGGCCTTCTGCGGCCGCGCGCTCAAATTGTGGCGCTTCTTGCCGGGTCCGGCGAGCACCTTGCCGGTGGCGGTGATCTTGAACCGCTTCTTGACCGACGACTTTGTCTTCAGCTTGGGCATTTCGATACTCCTTGCGCAGGCCCTGGCCGGTCCGAGGCGGACGCCAGCTCAGGCGTCGCGGCCGGGCATGCCCATTCCAGGCCCGGACGCGCGATCAGGGGCGGGTGTATACGGGCGGAGGCCGCCGCCGGCAAGGGTCAGCCGCGATCCTCGCGCCGCAGGCTATTGCTGCTGCATGGCCTGCAGCGACGACAGGCGGCTGCTCGCTCGCGGGTCGCCGAGCTCGGCGCCGCGGCGATACCACGCTTCGGCAAGCTTCGGATCCGGCTGCACCTCGCTCGCATGCATGTTAGCGAGGAACAACGGATCATAGGTCTTGCCCACCGCGGTTGCCGCCGCCGCATCGCCGCTCGCCGCAGCGCGCTCATACAGCGGGCGTGCGGCGGCGATCCGGCCCTGCGCCAGCAACTGGCCGGCCTGCTGCGCCGGCGAGGCCGTGGTCCGGCCTGCCGGCGCCAAGTCGATCGGCGCTTCGGGATCAAACGCCCGCGCCGTGGCGGGCTTGGCCGCCGCCGTGACGGTCGGCGCCGGAACGGCCGCCGGTGGCGGCGTCACCACCGATGCGGAGGCGGTCGGCGGCGCGGCTGGCGAGATGTCGGCCGGCGGCGCAGCTGGCGGGCTGACGACTGGCGGGCTGGCGGCTGGCGGGCTGACGGTCGGCGGACTGGTAGCCGGTGCAGGCAAGGTCTCACTTGCCACCGGGGTCGGCGCCGCGTTTGGGGCGGGGTGGCCGACCGCACGCGACGCACGCAATCGCGCCAGCAGCGTCGCGAAACGCGCCTGCCGCGAATAATCCGCGTCGGCGGTGGCGTTCGGGTCGATCGGGGCGATGTCCGCAGCCCCCGGCGGCTGCGCGCCGACGGCGCCGCGCGTCGGCCCGGTCGGCGCCTGAATATAGGAGACCCCCAGCGCGGACGGCGTCGACACGCCGTCCTGCCGCAATGCCAGGTCGTAGGCGCATCGGCCGCCCGACACCGTGCCGGCGAAGCGGTTCGCCACCAGCCGCCCCTGGAGCTGGATGGAGCCGCGGCGAATGTCGATGCGGCCGCCGGCGCCGATCGTCCCGTCGATCATCCCGTTGGCGGAGTCGCTGTAGCGCAGCGTGCCGCGCGACACGTTGAGCACGCCAGTGTCGGGCGGGCAGGCGCCGCTCTGGGCGACCAGCGTGGTCTCGCCGGCATACCGTCCGGCTTCGATGCCGCCCGGCTGACGCATGGATGCGCTGTCGGCCGGCTGATCGCCGCCATCGGCCAGGGTGTAGCGATCGAACAAGCCATCCGCCCCGGCGCAACCCGCCAGCAACGAGCCCGTCATCGCCAGCACCAGGGTCGCCGCGTGTCGCACCCGTCCACCTCCAAAAATTGCGCACATCGCGTCTCGCGCCGATCCACCTATCACTGCCAGCCCATCTCCAAGGTTTCAATCCGGCCAGCTCTGAGGGCGTCCGGCCCGGCGCCACACGCCAACGAGCGCGTCGTCGCCTTTCGCCACCGGCACGTCGGCCATATAAGCCGCCCATGCTGACCCGCTTCGCCAAGATGCACGGCGCCGGAAACGACTTCGTCATCCTCGATGGTCGAACGGCGGCGCTCCCGCCCTTGACCCCGCGCCGCGTCGCGGCACTCGCCGACCGCCGCCGCGGCATAGGCTGCGACCAGCTGATCAGCCTCGAGCCCGCTTGCGGCGGCGAGGCCGCGATGATGCGCATCCACAACCCGGACGGCAGCGAGGCCGGCGCCTGCGGCAACGCCGCGCGCTGCGTCGCCACCCTGCTCGCCACCGGCGCCCCCGGCCCGATCCAGCTGCGCACCCGCGCCGGCTTGCTGCAGGCCGAGGCGCTCGGCAGCGGCCAGGTCCGCGTCGGCATGGGCCGCCCCGGCCTCGCCTGGCAGGACATCCCGCTCGTCCGCGCCGCCGACACGCTGCACCTGCCGCTCGCCGGCGACCCAGCCGGGCTCTCGATGGGCAACCCGCACGCCACCTGGTTCGTCGACGACGTGGACGTCGCCGAGCATCAAGGCGCCGCCGCCGAGCTCGACCCGCTCTTCGCTGACCGCGTCAACGCCGGCTTCGCCCAGGTGCTGGCGCCCGACCGCATCCGCCTGCGCGTCTGGGAACGCGGCGCCGGCCTCACCCTGGCCTGCGGCTCGGGCGCCTGCGCCGCGCTGGTCAACGCCCACCGCCGCGGCCTCGCCGGCCGGCAGGCCATGCTGGTGCTCGACGGCGGCGAGCTGCTGATCGAGTGGCGACCCGACGATATGGTCTGGATGACCGGCCCGACCGTCACCGCGTTCACCGGCGAGCTGGACCTCGCGGACTATCCAGCATGAGCGCCCGCCCCATCTATGGTCTCCACCCAGCGAAGGCACGCCCATGTCGGACACCAACTCAGGCCACGCCTCGGAGCGCACCACCGGCAACGAGCCGGTCGAGGGCCTCGATCCCGGCGGCACCCACTCCACGCATCCCGGCAAGTCCGGCCCGAACGGAACGCGCGTCGTCGAGGAGCACGTCGAGACCGGCGACCAGCACGACGTGCCGGACCGCGCCTAGACGGCAGTGGAGACAGGGAAGGGCAGGGGCTTTGCCCCTGTATTCCTTCGTGACGCCAAGGCGTGCGTCGCACGACGGCGGAGCCTATAAAATCCAACCCTCAGGAAGTCGGGTCTGGGGCCTCGGGCCCCAGCGTCGGGACCCATCGCACGCGTGCGATGGGCACCCGGTTCAGGGCAGAGCCCTGACCTTCCGGCTCGGCATGACGACAGACTGATGGCCAGCTTCTTCTCCCGCCTCAAGCAGGGCCTCTCCCGCAGCACCCAGAAGCTCGCCGGCGGCCTGGCCACCGGCTTCACCCGCCGCAAGCTCGACGACGCCGCGCTCGAGGAGCTGGAGGACCTGCTGATCGGCGCCGACCTCGGCCCCGCCGTCGCCGGCCGCGTCATCGCCGAATTCCGCCGCACCCGCTTCGGCCGCGACGTCACCGACGAGGAGGTCCGCACCGCCCTCTCCGGCGAGATCGCCGCCATCCTGGAGCCCGTCGCCAAGCCGCTGGTGATCGACCCGGCGCATCGCCCCCACGTCGTCCTCGTCGTCGGCGTCAACGGCACCGGCAAGACCACCACGATCGGCAAGCTCGCGCTTGACTATGTCGGCCAGGGCCTGCACCCGATCCTGGTCGCCGGCGACACGTTTCGCGCCGCCGCCGTCGAGCAGCTGCAAGTCTGGGGGGAGCGCACCGGCGCCCGCGTGATCAGCGGCAAGCCCGAGGCGGACGCCGCCGGCCTCGCATACGACGCCCTGGTCCAGGCCGCCGCCGCGAACGCCGACATCCTGCTCGTCGACACCGCCGGCCGCCTGCACAACAAGGCGGCGCTGATGGAGGAGCTGCGCAAGCTGATCCGGGTGCTGCGCAAGGCCGACCCAACGGCGCCGCACTCAGTGCTGCTGGTGCTCGACGCGACCACCGGCCAGAACGCGGTCAACCAGGTGCGCGTGTTCCGCGAAATGGTGGACGTGACCGGCCTGATCGTCACCAAGCTCGATGGCTCCGCCCGCGGCGGCATCGTCGTCGCACTCGCCGAGGAGTTCGCCATCCCCGTCCACGCCGTCGGCGTCGGCGAACAAGCCGGCGACCTGCGCCCGTTTGAACCCCTAGATTTCGCTCGCGGCCTTGTCGGGACAGCAGAGGCAAGCGAGTAAGAAAGTGCTTCTTTTTTGGAAAAAAAGAAGCAAAAAACTTTCGTCCTGTTAGCTCAAGCCCCGTCATCCGGCTAATGAGCAGAAGTTTTTTGGTTCTTTTTTTCAAAAAAGAACCGCTTACTTCATCCCCGAAACGAACTCCTCCAGGCCGAGCTGTCGGTCCCGCGCCAGCCGCGAAGCCCGCAAAATTGCTGTAACGTCGGCGACGGTCTTCTCGAGCGCGTCGTTCACCAGCACGTAGTCGAACTCCCCCCAGTGGCTGATCTCGGTACGCGCCGCCGCCATTCGACGGCGGATCTCGTCCAGCCCGTCGGTGTTGCGCCCGCTGAGCCGGCCGGCCAGCGCGTCGAGCGACGGCGGCAGCACGAACACCCCCACCGTGTCCGCCGGCAGCGCGGCGCGCAGCTGCTGGTAGCCCTGCCAGTCGATGTCGAACACCACGTCCCGCCCGTTCGCGAGCGCCGCCTCCACCGGCCGGCGCGGCGTGCCGTAGGAGCGGCCGAAGACGTGCGCGTGCTCCAGCAGCTCTCCCTCGGCGATCATCTGGGCGAAGCTCGCGGCGTCGCGAAACAGGTAGTGCACGCCCTCCTGCTCGCCCGCCCGCGGCGCCCGCGTCGTCACGCTGATCGAGAACGACAGCGCCGGCTCCTGCACCAGCAGCGCCCGCGTGATGGTGCTTTTGCCCGCCCCCGAGGGGGCGGCGACGACCAGGCACAGTCCACGCCGCCGGTCGGCAAGCACGCGGCGTTGGGGCGGCTCACTCGACATTCTGCACCTGCTCGCGCATCTGCTCGATCACCGCCTTGAGCCGCAGCCCGGCCGCGGTCAGCGGGATCGAGGCCGACTTGGCGCACAGCGTGTTGCACTCGCGCACGAACTCCTGGACCAGGAAGTCGAGCCGCCGGCCGATCGCCGCACCTTCCGCCAGCAGGGCGCGTGCCGCAGCGACGTGGCTCGCCAGCCGGTCGAGCTCCTCGCGCACGTCCGAACGGCTGGCGAGCAGCGCGACCTCCTGGGCGATGCGCTCCTCCGGGAGCCGGGGCGCCGCCTCGAGCAGCGCCGAGACGGCCTCCAGCATGCGGGCGCGCTGGGCCTGCGGCTGCAGCACCGCCTCGTCGGCCGCCCCGGCGCAAAGTGCCGCGATCTGGTCGATCTGCGTCGACAGCACCTGGCCAAGCCGGCCGCCCTCGGCCTGGCGCGCCGCCGCAAGCGCCGGCAGCGCCGCGGCGAAGC
>CAXUCZ010000082.1:0-9919 GCA_964249675.1 uncultured Acetobacteraceae bacterium
GGCGATCGGCAAGTCGGCGGGGCGCAGCGCCAGCAATGTGGCATCGATCTCGATCAGCGCGCCGTCATCGTGCTCGTCCAGCACCAGCGCGCCGAGCACCTGCGTGTAGTAGCGGAGGCTGCGTGCGAGGTCGGAGCAGAGCAGTTCGGCGAGCGGCTGGTTCACGGCGAGGCGGTCACGGCGGCAGAGGCGCGGTCGCCGGCGGGCCCGGCGGGGGTGGCGCCGGCTGCCCCGGCACTGCCTCACGCGGTGTCAGCGTCAGCACGGCCTGCGGCGTGCCGCGCAGGGAGGTGGCCGCCACGATGGTCGCCGCATGGCCGCCATTGCTGCTGCCGGCGATGGCGTAGGCCTGGTGACGGATCGCCGGGTTCTTCGGATCGGCCATGTTTGAGCCCTGGGGCTGGGCCGGGATCTGCGCCTGTGCGAGGGCCTGGGTGAGGTCGGTGGTCACCAGGCCCGGGTCGGCGAACTCGCTGACCGCCTCGCAGCCGCCGCTGTCGAGCGACACCAGGGCGAGGCGAGCGGTCTGATAGCTAGCATCGTAGACGACGCCGGCGCGGCCCTGGAGGAACGCGTCACGCGCCGGCGACGGGACAGTGCGCGCGCCCTGCTGCTGCAGGAAGCCGCGCATCTGGTCGCGATTGGCGCCGAACTGCAGGCAGGTCGCCATGAACAGGCCGACCACTTGCTGGGCGCCGAGCGGGCCGGCGCCGAGGGCGGGCGCGGCGTCGGGGACGGGAGCCGCGGTCGTTTGGGCAAGAAGAGGGGCCGGTAGAAGCAGACAGGCTAGCAGGAGGCGGCGCATCGGGTTCTCCGGTCAGCAAGGAAGGGTTCTTTTTTATAAAAAAGAACCAAAAAACTTTTGTCCGTGAAGACAGAGTTGGCACCTGGAACACTTAAACCGATAACGGTTTTTTGCTTCTTTTTTTCAAAAAAGAAGCGCTTTGTCACTAACGTCGCAGCGCCATCCTGATCGGCCCCTCGCGCCGTCCATGGGTGAACTGGTCGACAAGCGGGTTGCCGCTCGTCATGACGTCGCCGGCGGGACCCTCCCAGACGATGCGGCCCTGATGCAGCATCGCCGCCCGATCGCCGATGCGGGTGGCGCTCGCCATGTCGTGGGTGATGGCGATGGCGGTGCTGCCGAGGCGCTTCACGCAGTCGACGATGAGGCCGTCGATGACGGCGCCCATGATCGGATCGAGGCCGGTGGTCGGCTCGTCGAAGAACAGCATGTCGGGTTGCGCGGCGATGGCGCGGGCGAGGCCGACGCGCTTCTGCATGCCGCCCGAGAGCTCGGCCGGAGAGAGCTCGCCGACGCTGGCCGAGAGGCCCACCTGGCCGAGGATCTCGCCGGCCCGCTGCTGTGCCGCCTCGCGGGAGGGTCGGCGGCCGGCGGGCTCGGCCAGCAGCCCGAAGGCGACGTTTTCCCAGACCGGCAGGCTGTCGAACAGGGCGCCGTTCTGGAACAGCATGCCGATCCTGGCGCGCTGGCGGGCGCGCTCCGAGCGGCTGGCGGCGAGCAGGTCTTCGCCGTCGATGCGGATGGCGCCGGCGTCCGGCTCGATCAGGCCGAGGATGCATTTAAGGAGCACGGACTTGCCGGTGCCGGAGCCGCCGATCACCACCATCGAGGTTCCCGGCATGACGTCGAGGTCGACGCCGTCGAGGACCTGCTTGTCGCCGAACGCCTTTCGCAGGCCGCGCACGCTGATGCGCGGGGTCGCCGGCGTGTTCATCGCGGCGGGACCCGCGTGCCGCTCATCGGGCGAAGAAGATCTCGCTCAAAACGTAGTCGAAGGCGAGAATGAGGATGGAGGCGGAGACGACCGCCGAGGTGGTCGCCGTGCCCACGCCGGCGGCGCCGCCGCGGCTGTTGTAGCCGTGATAGCAGCCCATCAGGGCGATCAGCAGGCCGAACACCGCCGCCTTGGCGAGCCCGACGCCGACGTCGCTCGCCTGCATGAAGTCGGCCGTGCTGACCAGGTAGCCGCTCGGGCTGAAGCCGAGCTTCACCGTCGCGATGATGAAGCCGCCCAGCACGCCGAGCACGTCGGCGACCACGACCAGCAGCGGCACGGCGAGGAGGCCGGCGAGCAGGCGGGGGGTGACCAGGTAGCGCATCGGGTCGGTGGACAGGGTGCCGAGGGCGTCGATCTGGTCGGTGACGCGCATGGTGCCGAGCTCGGCGGCCATGGCGGCGCCGACGCGGCCGGCGACCATCAGCCCGCCGAGCACCGGGCCGAGCTCGCGCACCACGGAGAGCACGACGATGGAGGCGATGGCGGACTCCGCGCCGAAGCGGGAGAAGCCGGTGTAGCTCTGCAGCGCGATCACCATGCCGGAGAAGATCGCCGTCAGCGCCACCACGGGCAGGCTGAAGAAGGCGAACTCGACGAAGGAGCGCCGGAACTGCCGCCAGTAGAAGGGCGGGCGGACGATGCGGGCGAGGCCCGCCGCGGCGAACAGGGTGATGGCGCCGAGCACGCGCAGCATCCCCAGCGTGCCGCGGCCGAGGCCGCCGACCAGGTCCAGCGCGCCGCTCACAGGGCGGCGTAGTGCCGGTCGTAGCGGCGGCCGAGCGAGGTCAGGACCTCGTAGCCGTTGGTGCCGGCGCGGGCGGCGACGTCGTCGGGCGGCACCGCGGGGCCGATCAGCTCCAACCAGGAGCCGCGCTCGATGGCCGGATGGTCGGTGACGTCCCAGGTGGTGAGGTCCATGGACACACGCCCTACCAGGGGGACGGGACGGCCGTCAAAACTGGCAAGCCCGCCGTTGGACAGCGCGCGCAGGTAGCCGTCCGCGTAGCCGACGGAGAGGGTGGCGATGCGGCTCGGCCGGCGCGCCGTCCAGATGCCGTTGTAGCCGACCGTCTCGCCAGCCGCGATCATGCGCAGCTGCAGCACCGGGGCGGCGAGGCGCAGTACCGGGCGCATCGGGTTCGGCTGGCCGGGCTGGGGGTTGATGCCGTAGAGCGCGGCGCCGGGGCGGGCGAGGTCGGCGTCGAAGTCGGCGCCGAGGAACATGCCGGACGAGTTGGCGATGCTGCGAGGCGTGGGCGGCAGGCGGGCGCAGGCAGCGGTGAAGCGGGCAAGCTGGACGGCATTGATCGGGGCCGCCGGCGTCTCGGCGCTGACCAGGTGGGTCATCACCATCGTCAATTGGATGCCGTCGAGCCTGTCCGGCTCGGCAAGCAGGCGGTCAAGCTCCGCCGGGTCTAGCCCGAGGCGGCACATGCCGGTGTCGACATGCAGCATCGCCGGCAGGGTGTCGCCGGCGCGGCGCGCCTGATGCTGCCAGCGGGTGATCTCGGCCAGCGAGCCGAGCACAGGCACGAGGTCGTGCGCCGTGTAGCTCTGCGCCAGGCCGTCGAGCAGGCCGTTCAGGATGGCGATGCGGGACGCCGGGCCAAGCGCCTCGCGCAGCGCCCGGCCTTCGCCAGGATGGGCGACGAAGAAGGTGCGGCAGCCAGCGTCCACCAGCCGACGGGCGACGGGTGCGGCACCCAGCCCATAGCCGTCCGCCTTCACCACCGCCGCGGTGGCGCCGCCGTGGCGGGCGGCCAGCGTCTGCCAGTTGGCGGCGATGGCGTCGAGGTCGATGGTCAGGCGCGGGGTCATCTTGCCGGCGCTGGCACTTTCACCGAACGGGAGGTGCTGCCGGGGATCAGCGCCGTCAGCGCCGCCAGCAGCAGGCCGCCGCGGGCGAAACCCAACTCCTCGTCGTGGTTCTGCAGCTCGGTCGCCAGCACGTAGGCGCAGGTGGCGCTCAGCAGCGCGCCGCCGAGCCGACGCGTCGCCGGCGTCGCCACCATCAGCCCGCCGGCGAACTCCACGCCGCCGAGCGTGCGCATGTTGTCGCGTGACCAGCCCCAGTGGCGCGCCAGCTTGTCGTAGCCCGGGACGCCGATCAGCTTGTTGACGCCCGCCGCGGCGAAGCCGAGCCCGAGCAGCGCGAACCAGTGCGAGTGAGTGTCGGAGTTCATGACGGTGCGTCCTTGTTCATGCTCGGGCGGAAGAGCCGCCGCGGCTGTCAGCCGACCAACGCGAGGCTCCAGGCCGCGTTGCCAGGCAGGGGAGGCGATCGAATGATCGTGCCGCAGCTTGGGACGAGAGGGTTAGCTACAGTAACAAGCGTCATATCCTGAGTTGCGAGGTGCATGATGCGATCGGACTTGCTGCATGTCTTCACAGCCAGAGCAAACCCGTTGCGCTGGGCGACGCCGGACCGCATTTTTCGGCAGTGGGCTGAGCACATGCTCGATAGCGGCGTGAAGGTCACCGTGATCGAGTGCCAGTACGGCGAACGCGACTTCACCTGCGCGCTGCCGCATGTCAGCCACATCGGGGTGCGGGCGAAGACCTGGTGCTGGACCAAGGAGAATCTGCTCAACATCGGCATCCAGCGCACCCCGGAGGCGCGCTACATCGCCACCGCCGACAGCGACGTGTTTTTCCGCCGCGCCGACTGGGCCCGCGAGACGGTGGAGGCGCTGCAGCATTACGACGTTATCCAGCCCTGGACGCACGCCTACGATCTCGGCCCGAACGACGAGCACATGCAGCACCACGTCTCGTTCTGCAAGCAGCTGCGCTACGGCAAGCCGGTCTATGCCGACGGGCCCAATTTCTGGTCCTTCGCCGGCGGCGCTTACGAGTATCCGCATTCCGGCTATTGCTGGGCGTGGACGCGCCAGGCGCTCGATTGGCTCGGCGGCCTGCTCGACATCTGCGGCATGGGGTCTGGCGACCACCACATGGCGCTGGCGCTCGCCGGCCACGCCGAGCGCAGTCTGCCCGGAAGCGCGCTCGGCGCGTATGGCAATCACGTCATGCGCTGGCAGGACAGGGCGCGGCGGCACATCAACGGCAATGTCGGCTTCGTCGACGGCACGATCGAGCACAGATTTCATGGCCGCAAGGCTGATCGCGGCTACTTGTCGCGATGGGAGATGTTCCTGCGCTACGGTTTCGATCCCGACACGGACCTCAAGCGCAACATGTATGGCGTCTTCGAGTGGGCAGGCAACAAGCCCGACCTGCGGCGAGAATTCGACCTGTATCTCAGGTCGCGCCAGGAGGACGTGAACTCGCTGCAGTAAGGCAAGGCAGGCAAGGCAAGGCAAGGGGCTTTGCCCCTTGACCCCATCAAAGGCGGAGCCTTTGAAATCCATGTCGACGATCTCTAAGGGCCAGGTTGGTGGCGGCGGGACGAGGTCGACTGGCTTCGCCGAGCAGGACGTTTAGAGCTCTGCCTTGGGTCAGGGGCCGCCCGGGGCAGAGCCCCGGCCTTTAAGCGTTGCGCACCAGCGGCTGCAGCGTGTCGAAGTCGGTGTAGTCGATCAGCCAGCCGTCTTCGGGCAGCGGCTGCACGACATCGACGTATCGGCGGTCGAACACCAGCTCGCTGGCGATGTAGCTATGGCGGGCATAGATGCGCTGCGCGAACGCCTCGTCCACGCCGGAGAACACGACGATCATCTCCGCGCGCGAGGCGGCGAGGCTGTCGGCCGTTTCGTTGTGGAACGGACTTGTCTCGTCGATCAGATGCAGCGCCGTCCAGGTCAGCGCCAGCAACGGCGAGCGGTTGCGCACCATGCGGACCTCGTACAGCCGGTTGATGCTGTAGCCGTCCTCGGCGGTCATGTAGCGCGCGAGCACCACGGAGACCTCCGCCTCCAGCACGTGGTTCGTGCGCTCGTTGGCCATCCGGAACATCATCATGCGCTGACCGCTATAGGTGCCGATCAGCGCCGAGGTGGCGAAGCGGATGCGGGCAGTGGGGCGCGAGACGCGGGCGAAGATCAGGCCGGTGGCGAGCGCGGTGATGGCGATGTTGAGAAAGGCCTCGATGGAGACGAGGGTGTTGGCGTAGCCGTCGCGGGGCGAGATGGCGCCGTAGCCGATCGTGCCGAGCGTCTCGACACTGAAGTTGAAGCCGTCGACGTAGGAGCCTGGCCGGGCGCCGACGAGGCTGTTCGGGTCGAGGCTGTAGAGCCAGCCGAACACGCCGTTGATGGCGACGTAGAACAGGATGGTGAGCAGCGCGAACACCCACCAGGGCAGGGTGAGCAGGGTGTGGTAGGCGTCGCGCACGTCGCGCCGGCCGCCGCCGCGCTTGACGATGCGCTGCTTGCGCCCGTCATTGCGCACGGTGCGCGCATAGTCCGGGCGTCCCCGTGGTGCTTGCGTCTCCGACATCGCGCGCCCCTGGTGGCTAAGCGAATGGCCGCGTCAGGCGCGCGTCGCGCGGATGCCTCAACCGTGGCCGGAATGCACGAGGTCGAGGTCGGCGAAGCGGGTGAACTCGCCCTCGAAGAACAGGTCGATCTTGCCGGTCGGCCCGTGGCGCTGCTTCTCCAGCAGCAATTCGGCCTTGTTGTGCACCTGCTCCATGTCGCGCTGCCATTTCTCGAGGGCGTTCTGGAACTTCTCCTCGCTGTCGAACGCCATCTGCTTGGGCGTCCGCTGCTGGAGGTAGTACTCGTCGCGGTAGACGAACATCACCGCGTCCGCATCCTGCTCGATTGAGCCCGATTCGCGCAGGTCGGAGAGCTGCGGGCGCTTGTCCTCACGCGACTCGACCGCGCGCGACAGCTGGCTCAGGCACAGCACCGGAATCGACAGCTCCTTGGCGAGCGCCTTGAGGCTTTGCGTCATCGCGCTGATCTCGAGCACGCGGTTTTCCGGGCGGGTGCCGGCGGCCGGCCGCATCAGCTGCAGGTAGTCGATGACGACCAGGCTGAGGCCCTTCGTCCGCTTCAGCCGCCGGCAGCGCGTGCGCAGTGCCGACATCGTGATCGCCGGTGTGTCGTCGATATGCAGCGGCAGGCTGGCGAGCTCGCGGCTGACCTGGACGAAGCGGTCGAAATCGCGCTGGCCGATCTCGCCGCGCCGGATGCGGTCGCCCGAGACGCGGGCCTCCTCGGCGAGCAGGCGGGTCGCCAGCTGCTCGGCGCTCATCTCGAGCGAGAAGATCGCGACCGAGCCGGCCGGCACGCCGTTCGGGTCCTCGGCGCGCGCCTCGGCGAGGAGCGCCCGCGCCGCGCCGAAGGCGATCTTGGTCGCCAGCGCCGTCTTGCCCATGCCGGGCCGGCCGGCCAGGATCAGCAGGTCGGAGGGGTGCAGGCCGCCGGTCTTCTTGTCGAGGTCGCGCAGTCCGGTCGACAGGCCGGAGACCGCGCCGGCCCGGTTGAAGGCTTTCTCGGCGTTGTCGATCGCCCGCACCAGCGCCGTCTCGAAGCTGACGAAGCCGCCCTCGGTGCCGTTGCCGCTCGCCAGGTTGAACAGCGACTGCTCGGTGAACTCGATCTGCTTGGGGCCGTCGAGCTCCGGGTCGCCGCCGAAGGCGTTGTTGACCACCGTCTCGCCGATGTCGATGAGCTGGCGGCGCAGCCAGCTGTCATGCACGACCCGGCCATATTCGCCGGCATTGATGATGCCGGTCATCGCAGTCAGCAGCTGGGCGAGATAGGCGGTGCCGCCGACCTCGTCGAGCGTGCCGGCATGCTCGAACTCGCCCTTCAGCGTCACCGCGTCGGCGAGCTGGCCGGCCTCGATGCGGCGCTGCACGGCGGCGAAGATGCGGCCGTGGATCGGGTCGGCGAAGTGGTCGGCGAGCAGAAAGTCCGAGACGCGCTCGTAGGCGCGGTTGTTGGCGAGCAGCGCACCGAGCAGCGCCTGCTCGGCCTGCAGGTTGGCCGGCGGGAGCCTCTGCGAGAGGCCGAGGAGCGGCGTGTCGATCGAGTTCACGAGAGCCTTGTAGACCTTCCGGCGCGGTTGCGCCCCCTGTGGATTGCAAGGAAGACGGGGGCGCTTGGCGCCGGCCAAGCGCTCCCTGTGGATTGCAAGGAAGACGGGGGCGCTTGGCGCCGGCCAAGCGCTCCCTGTGGATTGCAAGGAAGACGGGGGCGCTTGGCGCCGGCCGATCGTCGGGACACCGCTTCATGTCGCCACCAAATCGATCACGTCGCCGCGATGATCGTGCTTTGCGGACGGCTTGATCGCAGCCGCGGCCGGCCTCCCCGCAGGCCGGGCGAGGCGGACATACACCGCCGCGCGGCGCGGATCTTCGCGACATTGCCAAGGGCCCGAACGCCTCCATGTCATTGACGGACGATGACCAAACGGTCAGGCTTGCATGGCTCGGCATGGCCGACCGTGCAGGCAAAACGCATGACGAGGCTGCTGTCTTGAGCCTGATCAACACCCCCATCCACCGAGCCTGCTAATGCGCCAGCTGTTCGCGCCGGGCGCCGATGCGATCCTGAGGCTCGCTACCCTCAGCCTGCTCCTCGCCGTGCTCGGCGGCATCTTCATCGCCGAGGGCGTGTCCCGATCCGACTACGTCTACGGTGTCGGCATCGCGCCGGCTCAGCCGGTGCCATTCAGCCACAAGCACCATTCCGGCGAGCTCGGCATCGATTGCCGCTACTGCCACCAGCAAGTCGAATATCTCGCCACGGCCGGCATACCGCCGACCTGGACCTGCATGACCTGTCACTCGCAGATCTGGACGGGTGCGACCATGCTTGCGCCCGTGCGCGAGAGCCTTGCCACAGACACGCCGCTGCACTGGTCGCGGGTCAATCGTCTACCGGACTATGTCTATTACAACCATTCGATCCACATCACCAAAGGCATCGGCTGCTCGACTTGTCACGGAGCGGTCGATCAGATGCAGCTTACCTATCGGGCGAACGCCTTCAAGATGGAGTTCTGCATCAATTGCCATCGCAATCCGCAGGCGAACGTCCGACCGAAATCAGAGATCTGGAACATGGAGTGGGCGCCGCCGGCGAACCAGGCGACGCTCGGCCCCCAGCTGGTCGCCGCCTACCAGATCAAGGGCGCGCAAGTGCTCACCGACTGCTCGATCTGTCATCGATGAACGCGCCTCTCAGCTCGCCGCCTGCGGCTCGCTTCGACATCGCCCGGTTGCGCGCGCGCTTGGCGGACGGCGGCGCCCAGTGGCGCAGCCTGGAGCAGCTCGCCGACCTGCCGCATTTCCGCGCCTTTATGGCGGCGGAGTTCCCCGCCGTCGCACGTCTGGCGCTGGGGCCGGACCGAAGGCGGTTTCTGCAGCTGATGGCGGCCTCGCTCGCGCTTGCGGGCCTGACGGGCTGCGACGACGAGAAGCCCGACGGCCGCAACCAGGAAGTGCCGTTCGTGCGTAATCCGGAGCACCAGGAGCCCGGCGTCTCCTATGCCTACGCCTCGGTGGTCGAGCTTGACGGCATGGCCAACGGCGTCCTGGTCACCTGTCGCGACGGCCGGCCGCTCAAGATCGAGGGCAATCCGCAGCACCCCTGGTCGCTCGGCGGCACGGATGCGTTCGGCCAGGCCTCGGTGCTCGGGCTGTATGACCCGTTCCGCTCGCAGAGCGTGCGCTTTCTGGACCGGCCCTCCACCTGGGAGGCGTTTCGAGGCGCCATGGTTGGCCGTATCGGCGCGTTGCGGGCGGGGGGCGGGCACGGATTATGGGTGCTGACCGGCGCGGTCAGCTCGCCCTCGCTGCTGGCGCAGCTTGCCGCCATGCAGGCGGCTTTTCCCGCCATGCGGATCGCAAGCCACGTTCCGGCCGGGCGCGAGGGCGCCTATGCCGGCACCGCGGCCGCCTTCGGCCAGCGGCTAGAGACGCAGTATCGCTTCGATGCGGCGGACGTCGTGATCAGCCTCGACGGCGACCTGCTGGATCCCGGGCCCCGGCAGGTGGGCCAGTCGCGTCGCTTCATCGACGCGCGCCGCGCCGCGGCGTCTCAGGGCCGGTTGCTGGCGCTGCACGACGCGTCCTCGATCCCGTCTTTGACCAGCGCCAAGGCCGACTACGCGCTTGCCGCCGACCCGTGGCGGCTGATCGCGATCGCCGAGCGGCTCGGCGGCGGCGGCGATGCCGGCGACGCGGCCGAGCAGGCCTGGAC
>CAXUCZ010000083.1:0-6077 GCA_964249675.1 uncultured Acetobacteraceae bacterium
GTCGGCGAGGGCGTGCTGGAGCTCGCACGGCGCGACGCCGAGCGGATCTATGTCGGCAAGGCGCGCTCGCGGCACACTTTGCCGCAGGAGGACATCTCCGCGCTGCTCGTCAGGCTGGCCTCGGAGGGCAAGCGGGTGGTGCGCCTCAAGGGCGGCGACCCGTTCGTCTTCGGCCGCGGCGGCGAGGAGATGGAGGTGCTGGAGGCGGCCGGCATCGCCTTCGAGATCGTGCCCGGCATCACAGCGGCACTCGCCTGTGCGGCCGGCGCGCACGTGCCGCTCACCCATCGCGACGCGGCGCAGTCGCTCACCCTGGTCACCGGGCACCTGAAGGGCTCGGTCGCCGACGCACACCTGGACCTCGATTTCGACGACCTGGCGCGGCCCGGCAAGACGGTCGCGGTCTACATGGGGCTCGCCACGCTGCCGCGCCTGGCCGCCGGGCTGCAGGGCGCGGGAATGCCCGCGACGCACCCGGCGATACTGGTGGAACGCGGCGGCACCGATCGTCAGCGCATCCTCAGCGGCACGGTGGCAAGTCTGGCCGAGGAGGCTGCGAGTTGGTCGGATGGTGGCCCGGCGTTGCTAATCCTCGGCGAGGTGGTGGCGAGGAAGGCCAGGGGCTTTGCCCCTGGACCGCATGAAAGGCGGAGCCTCTAAAATCCATTCGTCATTCAGGCCGCACGGCGAGGACGGCGACGTGGAAAGCAGTGCCGAATGGCTTCGCCAAGCAGGGCCGGTCCAGGCGCCAGTGGATGGAGTCTGGGGGCGCGGGCCCGAGCGGGTCCACGGCGGAGCCCTGGCCTTGTCTTACGTCAGCCCGCTGAACAATGCCGTTGACAGGTAGCGCTCGGCGAACGAGGGCACGATGCCGACGATCAGCTTGCCGGCGTTCTCGGGCAGTCTGCCGAGTCGCATCACGGCGGCCAGCATGGCGCCCGACGAGATGCCGACCGGCAGGCCTTCGACGCGGGCGATCTGCCGGGCTGCGGCCAGCGACTCGCGCTCCGAGATGCTGATCACCTGGTCGACCACGCTCATGTCCAGCGTGCCCGGCTTGAAGCCCGGGCCGATGCCCTGGATGCCGTGCGGGCCGGGCTCGTCGCCCGACAGGACGGCGCTTTCGGCCGGCTCGACGGCGATCACGCGCAGGCCGGGGCGGCGTGGCTTGAGGGTGCGCGCTATGCCGGTGATGGTGCCGCCGGTGCCGACGCCGGCGACCAGGATGTCGATCTGGCCGTCGGTGTCGGTCCAGATCTCCTCGGCCGACGTGGCGGCATGGATGTCGGGGTTGGCTGGGTTGTCGAATTGGCGCGGCATCCAGGCGTCATCGGTCTGATCCAGGATCTCGCGGGCGCGGGCGATGGCGCCGGCCATGCCGAGCTTGGCCGGCGTCAGCTCGACCTCGGCGTTCATCAGCCGCAGCATCTTGCGGCGCTCGATGGAGGCACTCTCGGGCATGGTGACGATGAGGCGGTAGCCCTTGGCGGCGGCGACGAAGGCGAGCGCGATGCCGGTGTTGCCGGAGGTGGGCTCGACAAGGATCGTTCGACCCGGGGTGATCTGACCCTGCTGCTCGGCCGCCTCGACCATCCACAGCCCGATGCGGTCCTTGACCGAGCCGAGCGGGTTGAAGAACTCGAGCTTGAGCGCGACGTCGGCGACGATCTTCTCGGCGACTGCCAGGCGCGGGATACGCACCAGCGGCGTGCCGCCGACGGTCTCCAGGATGTTGGCGTAGATGCGCCCGCGGGCGGCTGCCGTCTGGCTCGGGCGCGGCGCCTCCTCGACCGGCGCGGCGACCGGCTGGCTGGCGCCGGACAGACGTGACAACACCTCAGACATCAGAGATTCTCCTTATGACGGCCGTGTTGCGCGCCACCTGTTGATCCAGGTGGGCTATGGTCAGGGCCTGGACAATGAGGGCGGAGGAACAGCGGCATGCTGGTGCGGCGCGACAGGGCGATGCTGGGCGTGCTGATCATGCTCGACGTCGGCTTCCACGCCGGCCGGCTGACCACCGTCAGCGCGGCCGACATCGCCGAGCGCGCGGGTCTGGCGCGGCGCGGCATCGAGCCGCTGCTGCAGGCGCTGTCGCGATCCGGGCTGCTCGATAGCGTCCGCGGGCCGCGCGGCGGATATCGGCTGGGACGGCGACCACGCGAGATCAGCCTGGCGGAGATCGTTCGCGTCGGCACCAGCGACGATGGCGGCGGCTGCGAGGACGGTTCGACCGGGCCGGGCGGGCCGCTGCACGACAAGGTGGTGGACGCGCTGTGGGGCGAGCTGGAGGCAAGGCTGAGCGAGCAGCTGCAGGCGATCAGCCTGGAGACGCTGCTGCGGCGAGCCGAGGCCAGTGGCCTGCAACGCCCGTTGGCCGAGCCCATCACCTTCTCCATATAGGCGCTCAACCGGTAACACGCCTTGAGCTGCGTGTTTCGTTTATCGTCCACAATGGACTAGTGGTTCGGAGATCGCTGCGCCATATCGTCGGCAAGGCCGTTGCGGGCCGAGGCAGGAGTAGGTTGCATGAGTATTCAGCTGGGCCAGATCGCGCCGGACTTCGAGCAGGCCACCACCGCTGGCCGCATTCACTTCCATGAGTGGCTCGGCGCCTCTTGGGGGGTGCTGTTCAGCCATCCGAAGGACTTCACGCCGGTCTGCACGACGGAGCTTGGCGAGGTGGCGCGGCTGGCGCCGGAATGGGCCAAGCGGAACGTGAAGGTGATCGGTCTATCGGTGGACAGTGGCGAGAACCATGAGCGATGGGCGGACGACATCGCCCAAACCCAGGGCCACGCGCTGAACTTTCCGCTGATTATCGACGGTGATCGCAAGGTCTCGACGCTGTACGACATGATCCACCCGGAGGCGGACCCGACGGTGACCGTGCGTACGGTGTTCGTCATCGATCCGAACAAGAAGGTGCGGCTGACGCTGAACTATCCGCCGTCGGCCGGGCGCAACTTCGAGGAGGTGCTGCGGGTGATCGACAGCCTCCAACTCACTGATGCGCACAAGGTGACGACGCCGGCGAACTGGCGCCCGGGCGAGAAGGTGATCATCGCGCCGAGCGTGTCGGACGCGGACGCGAAAGTGAAGTTTCCGGCAGGTTGGGACACGCTCAGGCCATACCTGCGGATGGTTGATCAGCCTTCTTAGGAAGGCCAGGGGCGTTGCCCCTGGACCCCATTAAAGGCGGAACCTTTAAAATCCACTTGTAAAAAGGGGTCTGGGGCGCGGCCCCAGCGAGGTCCAGGAGCAGGGCTCCTGGCCTTGCCTAGCGGAGCACCACACATGCCCGATGACATCAGCGGCGCGCTGACACCGCCGGGAACCAAGCGCTCCGGCGCCGAGGCGCTGAAGATCGCGAGTTGCGGCCTGCGCGGGCGGCTGGCCGAGGAGCTGGCGGAGGGCGGCACTCAGGTCAGCGAGGATGCCTACCAGCTGCTGAAGTTTCACGGCAGCTACGAGCAGTTCGATCGCGACACCGCCACCGCGCGCAAGCAGCAGAAGCTCGAGAAAGAGTATCAGTTCATGCTGCGCGTCCGCATGCCGGGCGGGCGGCTGACGGCGGCGCAGTATCTCGGTCTCGACCGGCTTGCCGACGACCATGCGAACGGCACGATCCGCATCACCTCGCGCCAGGGCATCCAGTTTCACGGCATCCTCAAGGGCGAGCTCAAGCCGGCGATCGCCGCGGTCAACCACACGCTGCTCACCACCATCTGCGCCTGCGGCGACGTCAGCCGCAACGTCACCGCCTCGCCGGCGCCGATCCGCGACGCCAGGCACGAGCGCATCCTGGCCGATGCGCGTGAGCTTTCCGAGCTGCTGAAGCCGAAGAGCCGGGCCTATTACGAGATCTTTCTCGACGAGACGCCCGGCTTCGTGCCGGAGGCCGAGCAGGTCGAGACGCTGTACGGGCCGACCTACCTGCCGCGGAAGTTCAAGATCGGCATCACGGTGCCCGAGGACAACACGATCGACGTGCTGTCGAACGACCTCGGCATCGTCGCCATCTGGGAGGGCGACCGGCTCGCCGGCTACAACATCGCCGTCGGCGGCGGGCTGGGCATGACCCACAACAAGCCGCGCACCTATCCGCGGCTGGCGAGCCCGATCGCCTTCATCCCGCCAAGCGGGTTGCTGCGGATGGTGCATGCGGTGATGGGGCTGCATCGCGACTTCGGCGATCGCGGCGACCGGCGCCGCGCCCGGCTGAAATACGTCGTCGACGATCGCGGGCTGGACTGGGTGCGGGCGACGCTCGAAGACAGCTACGGCGAGGCGTTCGAGCCGGCTCGGCCGATGAAGCTCGAGGTGCCGGATATATTGGGCTGGCACGAGCAGGGTGATGGTCGGCTGTGGCTCGGCGTGCCGATCGCCTCCGGCCGCATCCTAGACGACGGGCCGCTGCGCCTGCGCAGCGTCCTGCGGCTGGTTGCGCAACGCTACGGATTTCCGGTGACGGTGACGCCGCAGCACGACGCGCTGCTGTGCGACATCGCGCCTGCGCAGCGCGCCGAGGTGACGGCGTTGCTTGCCGAGCATGGCGTGGCGGCCGCCGAGACGATGACGCCGCTGGCTCGCTTCACCCTCGCCTGCCCCGCCCTGCCGACCTGCGGCCTGGCGTTGACCGAGGCCGAGCGGCTGCAGCCCAAGCACGTGGCGCAGATGGAGGCGCTGCTCGCCAAGCATGGCCTGAGCGAGCGGCGGATCAGCCTGCGCATCACCGGCTGCCCGAATGGCTGCGTGCGCACCTACACCGGGGATATCGGCCTGGTCGGGCGGATGCCGGGGTATTATGCGCTCTATGTCGGCGGCGACTTCGAGGGCACCCGGCTGTCGTTTCGGCTGTTCGACCGCATTGCCGAAGCGGCGGTGTTCGCGACCCTCGATCCACTGTTGCGAGACTACGCTGCCGAGGGTGACGCCGGCGAAGGCTTCGGCGACTGGTGCAGCCGCGTCGGCATGGACGGCTTGCTTGACCGGGCCGGTCCGACCCCGGCAGCGGCTACTTGATCACCGAGATCGACACGGTGAGGGTGGTGTAGCCGGGCTGGCCTTGGCGGATCAGTTCGGCGACGAACTTGTCGGCGCCGACATAGCCGGCTCGAGCGACGTATTCGATGCTGGTCTGACCGTTGTACTTGACGATGTGAGCGGCGCCGTGGTCCGGCTGGGACGGCTCGATGCCGACGTCGAATGGCCCGCCTGCCGCTTCCACCGCGTGGATCGCGCAGTAGCCGCCGTCGCTGCTGACCGTCATCGCGACCGCAGTGCCGGCCCCTTCGGCAAGGGTGAAGGGCGCGATGGTGCAGGTCCGCGCCGGCGGCGGGCCATAATGCGGCGGCGGCGGCGCCGTCTCCACCAGCGCCGACTTCGGCATGCAGCCCTGCAGCAGCAGGAGGCCGGCGGCCGCGGCACCGAGCGAAACTCGAACGTTCAATCCAATCCCCTTGCATGGCGACGGCCGTCGACGCGACGGCGTCGAGGCTTGTTTAAAGGCGGGCTGGCGCGGCAAGGTTGCCCCTGCTCCCGGCAGCGCGCGAGGCCGATGAGCCCTCGACGACGCGCCGAGGCGGCTCCGTCACACCGTATGCTGATCTTCGCGGGCGGACGCAAATCGAGTTGCTTTACCGCTCATTAGCTTGTCTAGCTCACTCCACGGATGACGCCTTGCACGCCGCCTCGCCGGTGTGAGTACAGTCGCGTCTTGTTCAGCCGGAGTGCCCCAAGATGCGCCTGCTCACCTCCGCCATCGTCTCGGCCTGCCTGTTGGCGGCTCCGCTCGCCAGCGCTGCCACCGAGTGCACGGGCCCTGCCGACCGGCACGCGTTCGACGTCGCCGGGCTGAAGAGCGAGCTGATGGTGATGGCGCTGTCGTGCGGCGAGCAGTCGAAGTACAATCAGTTCGTCAGCCGCTACAGGAGCGACCTGGCGGCGCAGGAAACGGCGCTCACCGGTTACTTCAAGCACGCCTACGGCCGCAGCGCGCAGAAGGCGCACGACGACTACATCACCCAGCTGGCCAACGTGCAGTCCGACAACGGGCTGAAGCTTGGCGTCGTGTT
>CAXUCZ010000083.1:6087-9896 GCA_964249675.1 uncultured Acetobacteraceae bacterium
CTCTCCAGCGGCGCGTTCATGGACTACTGCCTGCCGCGCGCGGCCGACCTGCCGGGCCGCGCCAGCCAGCTGCTCGGCGAGCAGACGGCGGCGAACCCGCTGGGCGTTAAGGGCGCCGGGCAGGCGGGGGCGATCGCTGCGCCGCAGGCGGTGGTGGCGGCTCGGAGCTGCCGGACTATGCGCACGGGCAGGACATCGTGCAGCCGGTGGACTTCGTGACCTGCGGCAGCGGCGTGACGAGCGGCCGGGTGCTCCGCGCCAGCAGCCGCCGTTCCAGCCATTCCGCCCGCAGGACGCATAAGAGCTAGGCTCCCGTCCGATCACCCAGGCTTGAAGCCGCAGTCGCGGCAACCGCCCGTCGCAGGCGCCCGTTGGCCGCCCGCACGCAATGTGCGGAAGGGTGACAGAGTGGCTGACAATAACTTGAAGATGCTGGTGTCACAGGGTCTGCAGGCGCTCAAGGCGGGCGGCGACGTGGCCAAGCATGCGACGGCCGAGATCCAGCAGGATGCGAGCAACCCGCAGCTGGTAGCGGCCCTGAAGGCCGGTAACGAGCGGGCCGAGCAGTGGCAGCAGCGCATCGAGCAGGCGCTGGCCGAAAGCGGCGAGGCTGAGGATGTCGGCAACTCGATCCTCGAGGCGCACTACAAGGTGAGTCAGATCATCCGCCAGAAGGCCTCGGATGCGGAAAGCCGCGACCTCGGCATCGTCGCGGCCGGGCAGCTGGCGCTGCATTACTGGAGCGCCGCCTTCGGCACCCTGCACGCCTATGCAGCGCATCTCGGCCTGACCCAGACCGAGCAGAACCTCGGCCGGTCGCTCGACGAGGCGAAGCAGGCTGACCAGGAGCACACCGAGATCGCGCTTTCGATCCTCGGCGGCTGAGCATCGGCGGAAGCCGCGGCACGCGACAGCCGGACAAGAGTTTTTGCTTCTTTTTTCAAAAAGAAGCCCTGCCTTCGTCTCTAAACAACCGTAATCCTCGGCGGCCCGGACCGTAGCGCGCCGATGATCGTTGCTCGCGTGCAACCCTGATCGCTCAGCCTGGCGAGAAGGTGCGGCGCCAAGTCCGGCGCGAGCGCGATCAGCAGGCCGCCGCTCGTCTGCGGGTCGGTCAGCAGGGCTTGGCGGCCAGGCGAGACCAGATCCACGCTGGCGCCGTAGCTTTCCCAGTTGCGCTTGCCCGCCCCGGTGACGATCCCCTGCCCTGCCAGCGCCTCGACGCCGTCGAGCAGCGGCAGCGTGCCGGCCTCGATGGTCGCGGACAGGTTGGAGCCGCGGCACAGCTCAAGGGCGTGGCCCAGCAGGCCGAAACCGGTGACGTCGGTGACCGCGTGCACGCCCGGGATGCCGGGCAGCGCTGCGCCGATGCGGTTCAGCTGCGTCGTCGAGGCGATCATCGCAGCGTAGTGCGCCTCGGACAGCAGGTCGCGCTTGAGCGCGGCGCTGTAGATGCCGACGCCGAGCGCCTTGGTCAGCACTAGCACGTCGCCGGCCTGGGCGCGGCTGTTGCGCAGCACGTGGTCCGGGGCGACCAGGCCGAGCGCGACCAGGCCGTAGAGCGGCTCGGGGCTGTCGATCGAGTGGCCGCCGGCGACCGGGATGCCGGCCTCGGCGCAGATGGCGGCGCCGCCGGCGACGATCCGGCGGATGACGGCGAGGTCGAGCTTGCCGAGTGGGGCGCCGAGCAGGGCGAGCGCGAAGATCGGCGTGCCGCCCATGGCATAGATGTCGGACAGGGCGTTGGCGGCGGCGATGCGGCCGAAGTCGAACGGATCGTCGACGATGGGGGTGAAGAAGTCGGTGGTGGCGACCAGCGCCTGGGTGTCGTTCAGGCGCCAGACCGCGGCGTCGTCGCCGGTCTCGGTGCCGACCAGGAGGTTGGCGAAGGCGGCGGCCTGCGGCATGCCGGCCAGGATGTCGGCGAGCACGGACGGCGCGAGCTTGCAGCCGCAGCCGCCGCCATGCGCCAGGCTCGTCAGGCGCGGCGGAGCGTTCAGGCCGATGGTTGGGGCGGTATCCGGCATGGCGCTCTCCTGCTGATGACCCCAGATACGGCCGCGCAAGGGTGGTCGCGCGCAGGAGGGCTCGTGTCGGGAACAGAGGAGGCTGCGTCAAGGTTGCGGGCGCTGCCGCAGCTCGACAGCTTGCTGCGGGGCGAGGCGGCCGAGGCGATGCGGCGCGGGCGGGCGGCGGCCAGGGTCACTTCGGCGCTGCGATGGGCGGTGGCGGAGGAGCGGCGGCGGCTGCTTGACGGCGGCGCAGCGGGTGCGGAAGGCGGGATTGAGGCGGCGGCGCTGGCGCGCCTGCAGGCGGAGGAGGCACCTGGGCTGCGGGGGGTGATCAACGGCACCGGAATCGTGCTGCACACTAACCTTGGCCGGGCGCCCCTGGCCGAGCTCGCGGTGGAGGCGGTGGCGGCGATGGCGGGCGGGTATTGCGACCTCGAGTTCGACCTTGCGACGGGAGCGCGCGGCCGGCGGGGAGGCGCAATCGAGAGGATGTTGTGCCGGCTGACCGGCGCCGAGGCGGCCCTGGTGGTCAATAACGGCGCCGCTGCGATCCTGCTGGCGCTGACCGGGCTCGCTGCGTCGGGCGAGGTGATCGTCTCGCGCGGCGAGCTGGTGGAGATCGGCGGCGGCTTCCGCATTCCGGAGGTGATCGAGCAGGGCGGCGCCCGGCTGGTCGAGGTCGGCACGACCAACCGCACCCGGCTCGCGGACTATGCGCGGGCGGTGACGCCGGCGAGCCGGGTGCTGCTGAGGGTGCACCAGAGCAACTACCGGATCATCGGCTTCACCGAGGCGACGCCGTTGGCGGCGTTGGCGGCACTGGCGCGCGAGCGTGGATTGATGCTGGTCGAGGATCTGGGCAGCGGCAGCCTGGTGCCGCTTGCCGGAGCCACCGGCAGCGCCGAGCCGACAGTGCAGGAGGCGGTAGCCGCGGGCGCCGACGTGGTGACGTTCAGCGGCGACAAGCTGCTCGGCGGGCCGCAGGCCGGGATGCTGGTCGGCCGCGCCGAGGCGATCGACCGGCTGCGGCGGCATCCGCTGATGCGGGCGCTGCGGGCCGACAAGCTGTGCCTGGCAGCGCTCGACGCGACGCTGCGGCTGTATGCGGAGGGGCAGAGCGAGGCGGTGCCGGTGCTGCGCATGCTGGCGCAACCGGTGGCGGTGCTGCGGGCACGGGCGGAACGGGTGGCGGCGGCGCTGCCAGCTGCCATGCTGTACCGGATCGAGCCGAGCACCGCGCGAGCGGGGGGCGGGGCATTGCCGGAGGCGGCACTCCCGTCGGTGGCGGTCGGCTTGGCGGTCGAGGGCGTAGGCGCCGAGGCTCTGGCGGCGGCGCTGCGGGCGGGCTCGCCGCCGGTGGTTGGGCGGATTGCCGATGGGCTGGTGCTGCTGGACGTGATCGCGATCGCCGACGACGAGCTGCGGCCGCTGGGCGCGGCGATCGAGGCGGCATGCCGGTTGTTTTAGGCTCCTCAGCCTCGGAGCGGCGCCTGGTCATCGGCGTGATGGGCCATGTGGACCATGGCAAGACGGCGCTGGTGCGGGCGCTCACGGGGATGGAGACCGACCGGCTGGCCGAGGAGCGGCGGCGCGGCATCTCGATCGCGCTCGGCTTTGCGCACCTGCAGGCCGGCGGCGCCACGATCGACCTGATCGACATGCCGGGCCACGAGCGCTTCCTGCGCACGATGGTCGCCGGAGCGGCCGGCATCGGCGGCGTGCTGCTGGCCGTCGACGCCGGCGAGGGGATCAAGCCGCAGACGGTCGAGCATCTCGCGGTCGCGAGCCTGCTTGGAC
>CAXUCZ010000084.1:0-2403 GCA_964249675.1 uncultured Acetobacteraceae bacterium
TTGGGTCGCGATGACGTGGGCGCGCTGTTCTCGGCGGTGACGACGCTGCGGCAGCAGACCGACTGAGCACTCGCCCGATGGAAGCTCAACGCGGCCCGGCGAACACCGCGTCGGGACAGCGGTCGCGCAGGCGCTCGCCAAGCGCATAGCCCAGCGAGGCAGCGTCACTCGCCGCGCCCTCGACCGCGTCGCGCACCAGGAAGCTGCCGTCCTCGCTGGCGACCAGGCCGTGCAGGGTGATGCGGCCCGAGTTCAGGCGGCAATGAGCGCCGATCGGGGTGGTGCAGGAGCCGTCGAGCATCGCCAGCATCGCGCGCTCGGCGGTGGCGGCGATGCGGGCGGCGCCATCCTCCACCGCGCGCAGCAGCTCGCGCAGGTCGGTCTCGTCTTCGCGCACGGTGATGCCGACGATGCCCTGGCAGGCGGCGGGCAGCATCGCGAACTCGGGCAGGGGCAGCGAGGCCTCGCTCTCCAGGCCGAGGCGGTTCAGCCCGGCCATGGCCAGCAGGCTGGCCTGGCACTCGCCGTGGCGGACCTTATCGAGCCGGGCCTGCACGTTGCCGCGCATCAGGGTGATGCGCAGGTCCGGCCGCGCGTGCAGCAGCTGCGCCTGGCGGCGCACCGAGGAGGTGCCGACGACCGCGCCGTGCGGCAGGCAGTTGAACGGCTGCGTCGGGTCCGGCTCGCCGCACTCGTCGGACAGGATCAGCGCGTCGCGAGGATCCTCGCGCGGCAGCACGCAGCCGAGCGCGATGCCGGGCGGCAGCACCGTCTCCAGGTCCTTGAGGCTGTGCACGGCGAGGTCGATGCGGCGGTCGAGCAGGGCGGCGTGGATCTCTTTCGCGAACAGGCCCTTGCCGCCGATCTCGGCGAGCCGACGGTCCTGCACCGCGTCGCCGGTGGTGCGGATGATCTGCTCGCGAAAGACGTCCATCTGGCGCAGCACCGGGCAGACCCGGGCGAGCGTGGTGAGGAAGCTGCGGGTCTGCGCCAGCGCCAGCGGCGAGCCGCGCGTGCCGACCCGCAACGGCAGCGTCGGATGGTGCGGCCTGACGTCCGGCGTGCGCGCCGGGGCGCCCCTCTGAGAGCGGGCGGCGCGAGCGGCGGCGCCGGGCGGCGGCAGGTCGAGCATGACTGGGTCCATGAGGTCAGGTCGCGACGGAGTGCGGGAAGGGGGCGTTGAGGCGGACGACCACGAGGTTCAGCAGGGCGGCGAAGGCAACCCAGAGCAGATAGGGAGCGAGCAGCCAGGCGGCGAGCGGCGCATGGCCGGCGAAGGCTGCGATCAGCGCCGCGATCGAGAGCCAGAGCGGCACGACCTCGACCAGCGCCCAGTCCGGCCGCTGCAGCTTGAAGAACAGCGCGCTCCATAGGATGTTGAGCCCGCCGTTCAGCGCGAACAGGCCGAGCGTGGCGTCGCGCTGCCCCGGCGTGCGCGCCGCCTGCCAGGCGATCACGCCGGCCCAGGCGGTGAGCCCGCCGATCAGCGTCCAGGCGGGGCCGAACAGCCAGCCGGGCGGCTGCCAGGCCGGCTTGCGCAGCGCATCGTACCAGGCGCCGATCGTGGTCAACGCCCCGCCGACGCCGAGCACGCCGATCGCCGAGGCGGCGGCGACGTAGATCGCCGGGCTCAACGCTCCACCCTCATCGCCCCGCTCATGCGGAGACGAGGCCGGTGAGGTGGGCGATGTTCTTGCAGAAGATGCGCAAGTGCACGACGGGCTTGGCGCGCACCAGCTCCTTGGTCATGTAGGCCGACCAGGTCAGCGCCTGGACGTCGCGGTCGCGGCAGATGCTGACGAAGCGCTCGCGCCGGCCGTCGGAGGCGTACCAGAAGCGCTGCATGATCCCCAAAACCCAGAACACCTGGCCGTGCGCCTTCATGAACCGTTTACGCGCGCCGCGCAGCGCCGCGGGGTTGCCGCTGGCGAGGAACGCGGCGACCGCCTCGGCGGCGAGCCGGCCGCCGAGCATGGCGTAGTAGATGCCCTCGCCGGACGCCGGCGCAACCACGCCCGCCGCATCGCCGGCGAGCACGACGTCGCGGCCGTTGTCCCAGCGGCGCAGCGGGCGGAGCGGGATCGGCGCGCCCTCGCGGCGCAGCGTCTCGGCGCCGGCAAGCCCGGTCGCGCCGCGCAGCCGGGCGGTGGCGGTGCGGATGGAGAAGCCCTTGACGGCGCTGCCGAGGCCGACGCTCGTGGTTGCGCCGTGCGGGAACACCCAGCCGTAGAAATCCGGCGACAGGTCGCCCTTGTAATGCACCTCGCAGCAGCCCGGATCCTGCCCGGCCGGCGTGCGGACGATCTCGTGGTAGGCGAAGACGTATTTCATCTTGGCCGAGCCGGGGATCTCGGCGCGGCCGATCGCCGAGCGCGCGCCGTCGGCGCCGATCACCGACTTGCC
>CAXUCZ010000084.1:2413-9864 GCA_964249675.1 uncultured Acetobacteraceae bacterium
GCGTGAAAACGCCGCCGGCGGCGTCCCGGCAGGTGAGCATGACGGTGCCGTCGGGCTCGCGCGCCAGGGCGTCGAACTCGCCGTGGTGGCGGGTGGCGCCGTCGGCGACCGCGCGCTCGCGCAGCCAGATGTCGAACTCGCGGCGATCCACCATGCCGACGAAGCCGTCGCCGATCGGCATGTCCGCGGTCCGGTCCGAGGGGGCGAAGACGCGGGCGGCGGTGGCCCGGGCGACGAGCATCTCGTCGGGGATCGCAAACTCCTCGATGGCGCGCGGCGGAATGGCGCCGCCGCAGGGCTTGATGCGGCCGTCACGGTCGAGCAGGGCGACGGCCAGGCCGCGGCGGGCGAGGTCGGAGGCGGCGGTGGCGCCGGCGGGACCGCCGCCGACGACGATGGCGTCATAGATCATGGCGGGGGCCCAGAAGAGGGAGGAAGCGATTCTTTTTTGAAAAAAAGAACCAAAAAACTTCTGCCCGTTTGACGTCGCGACAGCGCAATGGCGGCGACCAGCATGCCGAGCACGTAGAGGCTGGTGCCGGTGGCGTTATACCAGGGGGCGCGGGCGCGCGGGTCCGCCAGCAGGCGCGGCATCAAGAGGAGCTGGGTGGCGAGCAGGGCGGCGACGGCGCCGGCGGCGAGCGGGCGGTGCCAGGTCCAGAGCAGGGCGACGACCACCGCCTGCGGCGCCGTCATGATCAGGCAGGCGATCCGGCAGGCGATGTCGGCGCCGAGGCGCGCGGGCAAGGAGCGCAGGCCCATCTGGCGGTCGCCGTCGATCGACTTGAAGTCGTTCAGCGTCATGATGCCGTGGGCGCCGAGGCTGTAGAGCGCGGCGACGAGAATGATCGCCGGCGAGGGCATGCCGTGGCGCATCACCGCCGCGCCGGCGAACCAGGGCAGGCCCTCATAGGAGACGCCGCAGGCCAGATTGCTCCACCAGCCATTGGATTTCAGCCGGATCGGCGGCGCGCTGTAGGCCCAGGCCAGGGCGATGCCGATCACGGCGGCGACCGAGACCCAGGGGCCGAGCGCCCAGGCCACGGCCAGCGAGAGCAGGCTCCAGGCAACCGCCAGGTAGAGGCCCCAGCGGCCGGGCACGCGGCCCGAGGGGATCGGGCGGCCGGGCTCGTTGATCGCGTCGACATGGCGGTCGAACCAATCGTTGACGGCCTGGCTGGTGCCGGTGGCGAGCGGGCCGGCGAGCGCCACGCCGGCCAGCAGCAGGCCGAGATGGAAGCGGCCCGAAGAGACGACGCCGCACAGGAAGGCCCAAATGGGCGCAAACCAGGTGAGCGGTTTCAGAAGTTCAAGCAAAGCGAGCAAGGAAGGCCAGGGCTTTGCCCTGGAACCACCAAGGGCCCGAGGCCCTTGGATCCCATTTAGTAGGCTTTCATGCCCGCTCACTCCTCAAGCTCCGCGAGGTCGCCAAGCCCGTAGCGCCGCAGCTTCACGTAGAGGCTCTGCCGGCTCAGCCCGAGCATTTCGGCGGCGGAGGCGCGGTTGTCCTCGGTCAGCTCCAGCGCCGCCTCGATGCACAGCTTCTCGATCACGTCGGTGGCGTCGCGCACCAGGTCTTTCAGCGACACCCGGCCGATCAGCTCGGTCAGCTGCTCGGGCGAGCGCGGCAGGTCCAGCCCGCCGGGAGCATCGCGCGGCTCGCCGCCGGCGGGCAGCCGTCGGCCGACGTCGCGGATGCTCAGGCAGCAGGCGGTGCGGCCCTCGCCGACGATCGAGACGGCGGAGACCTCGACCGGGGTCTCGGCGCCATGCTCGCCGCGCAGCTGGGTTGCGAACAGCCGCACGGCGCCGCGCTGGCGCAGGTTGGCGAGCAGCACGTCGACGTCGACGCCCGGGCGTCCGAGCCAGTCCTCGAGCGGCCGCCCGACCGCCTGCTCGAGCGCGCCGAGCTGGGCGAGGTCGAGAAAGGCGGCGTTGGCGGAGAGCAGCTCGCCGGCAGCGTCGGTGAACACCAGCCCGTCCGGCGACTGCTTCAGCGCCGCCAGCAGCTGCTCGTTCAGCGCCGAGGCCTCGGTGCTCGGCGCGCCGGCGGAGAGGCGGACGAGCAGCAGCGACGCGCCGTCCTCGCGCAGCAGCGAGGCGAACAGGCTGACCTCGCGGCCGGCGTCCGCCAGGCGGGCCCGCACCGTCTCGGGATTGGCAGGCTCGCCAGCCCGGCCCTCCTGGCCGCCGCCCTGCACCGCGGCCGACAGGAAGCGCTGCAGGGCGGGCCGGCTGCGCGGCTCGAACATGTCGATGAAGCTGGTTTGCGGCAGCCGCGGCCGCTTCTCGAGCGCCGCGCGGGCGTCCGGAGCGATCCGACCGGCGGCGGCGCGCCGATGCTCGGGCAGCAGCGCCCGCCCGGCGGCGTTCATCTCGGTCACGCGCAGGCTGGCCGCGTCGACGACGAGCAGCGGCTCGGGCGAGGTCTCGAACAGCACGCGGTAGCGCGCCTGGGCCTGGCGCAGGCTCGCGTAGTCGCGCTCCAGCGCCTGCTGGGCGTCGATCAGCCGCTGCTGCAGCACGGTGATCGGCCGCAGGTCGCGACCGAAGGCGATCATCGTGCCGTCGCGCCTGGCGCGCACGGCGCAGTATTGCACCGCGACGTCGGCGCCGCTGCCGGCGCGCGCGACGTGGTTGAGGTGGCGCAGCTGGCCGTCATGCTCTTGCTGGGCGGCGTCGAGCAGCGCCTCGAGCTTGGGGCGGCTCTCGACGGTGATCGCGTTGGCGAACGGCTGACCGCGCCAGGCCGCGGCCCCCGGCAGGTTGTCCAGCAGGTCGGCGCTGCGGAAGGCGAGGTCGCGCACCACGCCGTCAGGGCCGAGGATCACCGCAATGTCGGCGGCGGCGGCGATCACCCGGGCGGCCGCTTGGCCGTCGAGGGCGCCGACGAGATCAGGCGAGGCGAACCGCTTGCCCGGCTTGCCGGCCAATGGCGGCGCCGCCCGCGTGGCCGCACCCGGGTCGGCAGCATCCGTCCCCATCGCGCCCGCCTTGGTCGCGCCCGCCTTGGTCGCACCCGCCTTGGTCGCGCCCGCCTTGGTCGCACCCGCGTTGGTCGCACCTGGCATGCCCTGCTTTGGCGTGCCCTGCTTGGTCGTGCCCTGCTTTGTCGTGCCCTGCTTTGTCGTGCTCGGCTTCATGGCGCCGGCCGCTGGTCACGGCCGGGCGGCTTGGGTCTGTCGCGGCTGGCGGATCCCCGGCCCTTGTCGGGCCGGACCGCCGCCGCCTCGGCCTGGCGGCGCGCCCGCAGCAGCAGGCCGGCAAAGCGCACCGCCTCCTCGGCGTCCGCGGCGGTGGCGTCGGCGTCGACCAGGCGGGCGATCTCGGGGCGGCGGGCCAGCAGCGGTCCGCCGACCATGACGATGAGCCCCGGCCGGGCCGAGCGATCACGCGCCCGCGCCACCTGCTCGCGCAGCGTCGCGATGTGGGCCTCGCCGGCGATCGACAGCCCGACGAGGTCGATCTCCTGGCATTGCAGCTGGGCGCCGAGGTCCTCGCTGGCGCTGGGCAGCGGCGTGCAAACCGTCCAGCCGTCGCGGCGGAAGAACTCGCCGAGCATGGAGATGCCCAGGCCGTGCGTCTCGCCCGGCACCGGCACCAGCAGGGCGGCCGCCCCGCCGGCCGTGCCACCCACCGCCCCGCTGGCCGTTCCGTCGCCGCCCTCGATCAGCTCCGGCGCCAGCGCGTGCAGCATCGCCTGCAGGCGCAGCGTGCCGATGGTGACCTCGCTGCACGAGGCGAGGTCCTGCTCCCAGAGCTCGCCGAGCCGGCGGGCAGCCTGGCTCAGCAAGCCCAGGCAGAGCGCATCCGCCGGCGCGCCGCCGGCGCGCAGCCTCGCCAGCAGCTCGCGGGCCGGACGCGGATCATCCAGCAGCAGGCACTCCACCATGCGGCGGAGCGTCTGCGCGTGCATCACCTCGGCTGATCGGGCGGCGCGGGTGGGCAACCGCCGATCGAGGCTGTCCGCCAGGCGAGGGATCACCTGGCGCTCGACCAGGGCCAGGATCGCCGGCATGTCGTCGCGGTGCGGCACGAGGCGTCCTCTCGCTCTTGTCTCGCCGACCGCAGGCGCGCGCAGACCAGACATCGGGTGCTTCCTGCACGTTGGCCGTTGCCGGACTGAAGCAACGACGTCGCAATGTGTCAACTTAAGATTACGTTCTGTCTGCTTGACAGTCGCTCGCCCCGGGTCCTAGCGTTCGGCATCGGCGAGCGCGGGAGTTGGTTGTGGCGACGACGCATTTCTCACTCTCCGCCATGCTGAACGGCGCCAATTGCTGCCCCTGGACGGCGAGCGCGGGCTTTGCCGCGCGGCGCCCGTCCGCGCCGCAGCGCCAAACCCCCGCGCTGCGGCGCCAAAGGATCGTCTACACGCCCGAGCGGGCCCCCCGGCGCGCCGAGGGGGCGTGGACGCTGGTGCAGGGCGTGCTGGCGCCGCTGCAGTTCCTCGCCTTCGCGGTGAGCCTCGGCCTCGTGCTGCATTTCCTGGCCAGCGGCTCGGGCTACGCGGCGGCGACGATCTCGATCGTGGTGAAGACAGGGTTTCTTTACGCCATCATGACGACCGGAGCGCTGTGGGAACGCGCGGTGTTCGGCCGGCTGCTGTTCGCGCCTGCGTTCTTCTGGGAGGACGCCTTCAGCATGCTGGTGATCGCGCTGCACACCGGCTACGTCGCGGCGCTGCTGACGCATGCTCTGGCGCCGTCCCAGCTGATGCTGCTGGCGCTGACCGCGTACGCCTCCTACGTGGTCAACGCGGCGCAATTCGTGGTGAAGTTCCGCGCCGTGCGGCGCGAGGCGCAGCCCTGGGCGGGCAGCGCCGCGGGCCCGGCCGAGTGAGCGCTGGTCCGGCCCTGACGCATTCCGCGGCGGCCGGCTGCATCGTGGCCGAGGTCAACCCGTGGCCCCAAGTCGAGGTCGCGCCGCTCCGCGGCGCTGAGATTGCGCCGCTACGCGAGATCGAGTTCGCGCCGCTCCGCGAGCGGGGCCAACGCGAGGTGTTCTGCGGCCTGACCGGCATCGTCTGGCTGCACCGCGCGATGCCGGACGCGTTCTTCCTGGTGGTCGGCTCGCGCACCTGCGCGCACCTGCTGCAGTCGGCCGCCGGCGTGATGATCTTTGCCGAGCCGCGCTTCGCCACCGCGATCATCGAGGAGCGCGACCTCGCCGGCCGCGCCGACATGAACGACGAGCTGGACCGGGTCGTCACCCGGCTGCTCGAGCGCCGGCCGGAGATCCGGCTGCTATTCCTGGTCGGCTCCTGCCCCTCCGAGGTGATCAAGCTGGATCTCGGGCGCGCCGCGGCGCGGCTGGCCCGACGCACCCTGCCCGACACCCGGGTCCTGGCCTATTCCGGCAGCGGCTTGGAGACGACGTTCACCCAGGGCGAGGATGCCTGCCTGGCGGCGCTGGTGCCCGAGCTTGCTTGTAGCGACTCGCTTGCTTGTAGCGACCCGCTTGCTTCTGGCGACTCGCTTGCTTCTGGCGACCCGCTTGCCGGGAGCGACGCGCCGGCGCTGCTGGTCGCGGGCGCGTTGCCGGACGTGGTCGAGGCGCAGTTTCGCGCGATCTTTGCCGCACTCGGCATCGGGCAAGTGCATTTCCTGCCGCCGCGGCGGGCGACCGCGCTGCCGCCGGTCGGCTCGCGCACCCGGCTGCTGCTCGCCCAGCCGTTCCTGGCCGAGACCGCGCGCCTGCTCGAGGCGCGTGGCGCAACCCGCATCGCCGCTCCCTTTCCGTTCGGCGAGGAGGGCACGACGGCGTGGTTCAGCGCCGCCGCCGCCGCGTTCGGCGTGCACCCGGACCGCCGCGACGCGGTGCTTGCGCCGGGACGAGCGCGGGCGCGGGCCGCGGTCGGGCGCCAGCGCGAGCGGCTTGCCGGGCGCTCGGTGTTCCTGTTCCCGGACTCGCAGCTGGAGATCCCGTTCGCGCGCTTCCTGTCGCGCGAGCTCGGCATGCGGCTGGTCGAGGTCGGGACGCCCTATCTGCACCGCCAGCATCTCGCCGAGGAGCTGGCGCTGCTGCCGGCCGGCACGATGCTGAGCGAGGGCCAGGACGTCGACCGGCAGCTCGACCGCTGCCGCGCGGCGCGGCCGGACCTGGTGGTGTGCGGGCTCGGGCTGGCCAACCCGCTCGAGGCCGAGGGCCTCACCACCAAGTGGTCGATCGAGCTGCTGTTCAGCCCCGTGCACGGCTACGAGCAGGCCGGCGACCTGGCCGCGCTGTTCGCCCGGCCGATGCTGCGGCGCGCGCTGCTGGATGGCGCGCTCGCGCCGGCCGAGCCGGTGGCAGCCTAGCCGATGCAGCTCACGCTCTGGACCTATGAGGGGCCCACCCATGTCGGCGCGATGCGGGTCGCCGCCGCGATGGACGGCGTGCATTACGTGCTGCACGCGCCGCAGGGCGACACCTATGCCGACCTGCTGTTCACCATGATCGAGCGGGCCGACCGCCGCCCGCCGGTGACCTACACGACGTTCGCCGCGCGCGACCTCGGCGGCGACACCGCGGCGCTGTTCAAGACCGCGGTGCGGGAGGCCTACGAGCGGTTCCGCCCGGAGGTGATGCTGGTCGGCGCGAGCTGCACCGGCGAGCTGATCCAGGACGATCCCGGCGGCCTGGCGCGTGCGCTCGGATTGCCGATCCCGGTGATCGCGCTCGACCTGCCGTCCTACCAGCGCAAGGAGAATTGGGCGGCGGCCGAAACGTTCTACGCGCTGGTGCGCGGGCTCGCCGTCGAGGCGCCGCCGCGTAATCAGGCGACGCCGAGCTGCAACATCCTCGGCCCGACGGCGCTCGGCTTTCGCCACCGCGACGACGTGCTTGAGGTGCGTCGGCTGCTCGAGCGGCTCGGCGTGCAGGTCCGCGTGGTGGCGCCGCTCGGCGCGACCCCGGCGGCGCTGGCGCGGCTCGGCGAGGCGCAGTTCAACGTCGTGCTGTATCCGGAGATCGCCGGCACCGCGGCGCGCTACCTGCAGAAGCGCTTCGGCCAGCCGGCGACGCGCACGGTGCCGATCGGGGTGGCCGCCACACGCGCCTTTATCGACGAGGTGGTCGCGCTGGCAGGTTTGCCGCCCGATGCGGCCGAGCCGGCTTGCAACCTGCCTTGGTATTCGCGTTCGGTGGACGCGACATACCTGACCGGCAAGCGGGTCGTCGTGTTCGGCGACGCGACGCATGCGATCGCCGCGGCGCGGGTCGCGGCGAGCGAGCTTGGCTTCGACGTGGTCGGGCTCGGCAGCTACAGCCGCGAGTTCGGCCGCGAGCTGCGCGAGGCGGCGCTGAGCCACGGGCTCGAGGCGCTGATCACCGACGACAGCCTGGAGGTCGAGACGCGCATTGCCGAGCTGCGGCCCGACCTCGTGCTCGGCACGCAGATGGAGCGGCAGGTCGCCAAGCGCCTGGGCATTCCCTGCGCGGGGATCTCCGCACCCGTGCACGTGCAGGAT
>CAXUCZ010000085.1:0-9810 GCA_964249675.1 uncultured Acetobacteraceae bacterium
CCATGCGCGAGTAGGTCTCGACCGAGCCGATGCCGTAGATGCACGACACCGAGGCGACGATGATGACGTCGTTGCGCTCCAGCAGCGCCTGCGTCGCCGCATGGCGCATGCGGTCGATCTGCTCGTTGATCTGGCTGTCCTTCTCGATATAGGTATCGCTCCGCGGCACATAGGCCTCGGGCTGGTAGTAGTCGTAATAGCTGACGAAGTATTCGACCGCATTGTCCGGAAAGAACGACTTCATCTCGCCGTAGAGCTGCGCCGCCAGCGTCTTGTTGGGCGCCAGGATCAGCGTCGGCTTCTGCGTCGCCTCGATTACCTTGGCCATCGTGAAGGTCTTGCCCGAGCCGGTGACCCCAAGCAGCACCTGGTCGCGCTCGCCGGCGGCGATCCCGCCCGTGAGCTCACGGATGGCCGTGGGCTGGTCGCCGGCTGGCTCATACTCCGAGGTGATCGCAAACCGCCGCATGCGCGCCTTGGCCGGCTGGTGCAGCGGCACAAAGGCCACGTCCGGCGGCGCGATCTGCGGCTTCTCCGGCGCACGTCGCTTCGTGCGAGCTAAGACTTCGGACATGCAGCACTTCCTACAGCAAGCAAGCGGTTCTTTTTTGAAAAAAAGAACCAAAAACTTTCGCCCGATAAGAGGTGGTCGCCGACCTGCGCCGCGACAGCGCGGACAAAAGTTTTTTGCTTCTTTTTTTCAAAAAAAAAGCCCTTCCTCTGCTCACTCCCCGTGCCGATATCCGTGCTATGCGCAACTCAACTCTCGCGCTGCTGCTCACACTCCTGCCAGCTCTCGCCCTCGCGTCCGAGCCCACCCACATCGACCAGCCTTGGGCCCGCGCCACCGCGCCAGGCCAGGACACCGGCGTCGTCTACGCCACCCTGCTCAGCCCCGCCGGCGACCGCCTGCTCGGCGTCGCCAGCCCCGCCTGCGCCATGGCCATGCTGCACGAAAACGTCGTCAGCGGCCGCATGACCGCGATGCGCCCGCTCGACGCCGGCCTCGCCTTGCCGGCCGGCCAGCCGGTGCGCCTCGCCCCCGGCGGCCTGCACATCATGCTGATGGGCCTGAAGCAGCCGCTCGTCGCCGGCGGCCACGTCCCGCTCGCCCTCAGCTTCGCCCACGCCGGCACGCTCACCGTCAGCGTTCCCATCGAGCCGCTCGGCGCCGCCGGGCCGCCGCCATGAAGCGACTCATCCTCCTCGTCGCCCTGCCGGTGCTCGCAGCCCTGCTGGTCGGCTTCGCCGTCGTGCAATACGGCCCCGGCCTCGTGCACCAGCAGCAGGCCGGCGACGACGGCGAGATCACCATCGGCGGCCCCTTCGCGCTCACCGACGCCGCCGGACGCCGCGTTACCGCGCACGACTTCAACGGTCGCTGGATGCTGGTCTATTTCGGCTACACGCACTGCCCGGACGTCTGCCCGACAACGCTCAACACCATCGCCCTGGCGCTCGCCAAGCTGCCTCCCGCCACCCGCGCCCGCATCGCCCCGGTGTTCATCACCGTGGACCCGGAGCGCGACACGCCCAAGCTGATGGGCGACTACGCCCGCGCCTTCGATCGGCAAATCACCGGCCTGTCCGGCACCCAGGCCGCCATCGACGCCGCCGAGCACGAGTATCATGTCTACGCCCAAAAACACCCGATCAAGGGCGATCCCAGCGACTACGAGATGGACCATAGCTCGGTGATCTACGTCATGAAGCCGGACGGCAGCTTCGACACCGTGCTGAGCGACACGATGACGCCCGCGGACATGGCCAAGCAGTTACAAGGCTTGGCGGTTTAAGAAAGGAAGGGTTCTTTTTTGCAAAAAAGAACCAAAAAAATTTTATCTAACAAGGGGTAATGCCGGCTTAAGGCGTGGCAGCGCAATAGGTTGCGATATGCTTACAGTCGTTAGACTGGATCGTCCGTGAGCGAAACGCCCTTGAACGACGCGGCTAAGGGATGGATAACCTTTCTGTTCATCGCGGTTGCCGGTCTATTCTATATCAAGTGGTCGCCCTACTATAACCGTGCGCTTGTGGCGGCCGCCAGCCATTCCATCGGTTCGTCGATCCTGATGGGCAAGGCAGCGCAACCACCAAGCGCCTCGCTGCGCGCGGCGGCCGATTACGCGATCGCATACGGGCGCGCAATCTGGCGGGCGATGGTGCTGGGGCTGCTGCTTGGTTCGGCCGTCCAGGCGTTGCTGCCTGCGCACCTGATCGCGCGGCTTCTGGGCAGAACCGGGTTCGCCAGTCTGTGCACGGGATGTTTGCTGGCGATCCCCGGCATGATGTGCACGTGCTGTGCTGCGCCGATCGTCATCGGCCTGCGCGCACGGCGGGCGTCGGCGGGCGGCGCCATCGCGTTCTGGCTCGGCAGCTCCGTCTTGAACCCGGCAACACTTGTGTTCATGGGGTTTGTTCTAGGGTGGTACTGGGCAGCGCTGCGGCTTGCGCTCGGGCTGCTGATGATATTCGGGCTCGGCTACCTAGTGAACCGGATGGTGACGCCGATTGAGGCCGACACCGCGCCGACACAGCTTGCAGAGTTGGCGATGAGCTTTCCGACAACCGGAGTGTTCAAGCGCTGGATGGCGGTCCTGGGGCGCATGACCGTGTGGCTCGTGCCGGAATATGTCGTGCTGGTGCTGCTGCTCGGCGCTGCGCGGACGTGGCTGTTTCCGCATGTCGGGCCAGAGATCGGCAATAGTCTTGCCTGGATCGCAGCGCTCGCTCTGGCCGGCACGGTGTTCGTGATCCCCACGGCGGGCGAGGTGCCGATCGTGCAGGCCATGCTGTCGCTGGGCATGGCCGCGGGACCCGCTGGTGCGCTGATCATGACGCTGCCGCCGATCAGCGCACCGTCGCTCGCCATGGTGGCACGCTCGTTCCGGCCGGCCGTGCTGGCGCTCGTCGTCGCCGTGGTGGTGGTTTTCGGCGTGCTCGGCGGCGTGGTCGCGGCTGGACTGAGATTCTAGCGCGCAGTCGCAAGGCGCCGGCAGCCACCCATTCCTATCAGGAATGCGGGTCTGGGGGCGCTGCCCCCAGCGGGTCCAGGGCAGAGCCCTGGCCTTCCTCCCCGTCTTCAAGGGCTTGAATGCACTCCGCGACGATCTCCGCCACGTCGCCGTGCACCAGGATGACGTACGGGTGCTCGTCGGGTGTGGGTTCCTCCAGCGTCGCCAGCTGGCTGTCCAGCAGGCTGGGCGGCATGAAGTGCCCCTCCCGGTGTTCCACCCGCTCCAGCAGCACCGCCCGGTCCGCCTTCAGGTAGAGCAGCCGCACCTGGTCGTCGCCGTCGATCAGCTTGTCGCGGTAGGTCCGCTTCAGCGCCGAGCAGGTGATGATGCCGGGCTCGCCCGCATCCCGCCGGGCGCGGATCCACGTCGCGACGGCGCGCAGCCACGGCTCGCGGTCGATGTCGTCCAGCGGAATGCCCGCATGCATCTTCTGCACGTTTGAAGGCGGATGCAGCTCGTCACCCTCCTTGAACGGCCAATGCAGGCGCTCGTTGAGCGCCTCGGCGATCGTGCTCTTGCCCACGCCGGAGACCCCCATCGCGATCAGCACCTGCGGCGGGATGCTCAACGATCGCGCTCGAGCCGCTGCACGCCCGTAGCGCCGCCGACCATCACCAGCGCGGCGCGGCCGATGAACAGCCCGGTCTCGATCACGCCGACCACCTCGTGCAGCCGCTCGTCGGTCGTCGCCGGATCGTCGAGCGGCCCGAACCGGGCGTCGATGATGAAGTTGCCACCATCGGTGACATACGCCTCGCCGGGCGCCGTCTCGCGCCGTGCAATCTCGGCGCCGAGCGCGGCAATGCGGTCCGCGGTCACCCGCCAGCCGAACTGCACCACCTCGATCGGCACCGCCACGTGCTCGCCGAGCCGGTCGACCAGCTTGCCCTCATCGGCGATGATCACCAGCCGCTCGGAGGCCGCCGCCACGATCTTCTCGCGCAGCAGCGCGCCGCCGAGCCCCTTGATCAGCGCCAGCGTGTGGCGCTGCACCTCATCGGCGCCGTCGATCGTGAGGTCGATCCGCCGCCGCTCCTCGAGCGAGAACACCTCGATCCCGCCGGCCCGCGCCTGGCTCGCGCTGCGCTCGGAGGTCGCCACCGCCTCGATGCGCAGTCCCGCCCGCACCTGGCGGATCAGCGCCGCAATCGCAAAGTTCGCCGTCGACCCGGTGCCGAGCCCGACCACCATTCCCGGCTCCACCAGCGCCACCGCGGCCTCGGCGGCTGCCCGCTTGAGGCCGTCCTGGTCCGCTGGCGTCATCCACGCCCCTCGGCGGCGAACTTGTCGAGGAACCAGTGCAGCTCGCCATCCGCGGTGATGCGCGCGGCCGGCATCTCGCGGTCGCCGTTCAGCACCCGCTGCAGCACCGCGTATTTCGACTTGCCGGCGACCAGAAAGGCGACGACGCCGCTGCAGGCAAGCGTCGGGTAGGTCAGCGTCAGCCGCGGCTGCGGCACCCCGTCGGTCACCGGCGCCACCCAGCGCAGGCTCTCCTGCAGCGCCAGCGTGCCGGGAAACAGCGAGGCCGTGTGCCCGTTCTCGCCGAGCCCCAGCAGCGTCACGTCAAACAGCGGCCGCGTCGATTCCAGCGTCTCCTCGCCGTAATAGACCCGCAGCTGCTGCTCGTAGGCGAGCGCCGCCTCGGCCGGCGTGCCGTTCACCGGCATCGGGTGAATTTGCGCCGGCGGGATCGGCACGTGGTCGAGCAGCGCCTCGCGCGTCATGCGGTAGTTGCTGTCCTTGTCGTCATAGGGGACGAAGCGCTCGTCGCCCCAGAACAGATGCGTGCGCTCCCACGGAAACCGCGCCCGGTAGGCGCCCCCGGCCAGGATCTCGAACAGCCGCTTCGGCGTCGAGCCGCCGGACAGGCACATCGTGAAGCGCCCGGTGCCGTGCAGCGCCCGCTCGGTCAGCCAGTCGGCGACGAACTGCGCCAGCGCCTCGGGGTCCTCGAGAACAGTGGTGTTGTGGCGATCCATCAGCCCTCTCCCAGCACGAACCGGTGCACCGCGTTGGCGAATCCCTCCTCTTCGGAGGAGGTGGTCACCTCGCTGGCGGAGGCCTTCACCTCGTCGCTCGCATTGCCCATCGCGATCGACAATCCGCCGCGCCGGAACATCAGCACGTCGTTGGGCTGGTCGCCGATTGTCGCGATCTCCGCCATCGGCAGCTTCAGCATCGTCGACAGCGCCTCCACCACGCCGCCCTTGTTGGCCTGCGGATGGGTGACGTCGAGGTAGTAGGGCTGGGATCGCGCCGCCGAGGCCCGCCCGCCGAGTGCCGCCTGCACGTCGTGCTCGACCGTCTTCATCAGCTCGAGATCGTCGCTGACGCCGACGATCTTCACCGCCGCGTCCAGCGCCTGGCCGAACTCGCGGCGCACCACCGGCGGAAACTTCACCGTCCACTGCTCGCGCGCGACATGCGGCGCGTCCTCGCGATGCACGATCCAGTCCTCGCCGGAGTAGACCCAGGCGTCCAGGCCGGCCTTGAGGATCATCTCAACCGCGGTCTCGGCGACCTTGCGGGGCAGGTTGCGCGCCTCGATGATCGTCATGTCGGGATGGACGAACAGCCCGCCGTTGAAGCCGGCGACGGGCGTGGTGACGCTCAGCGGTTCAATCAGCATCGCCATGCCCTTGGGCGGACGGCCGGAGGTGAGCGCGAAGCCAATGCCCCGCGCGCCGAGCGCGCGCACGGCGGAGATCGCCTTGTCGGTGAGCAGCTTCTCCTTGGTGACGAGCGTGCCGTCGACGTCGGCCAGCAGCAGCGAAACCTTGTTGGGCATCAGCGTCGATCCTTAGGAAGCAGGCGCACGCGGCAGCACCAGGTGCTCGACGGCATGAGCGAAACCCTCCTCCTCATTGCTGCGCGTGACCATCCCGGCCCGTGCCTTCACGGCCTCCGGCGCGTTGCCCATGGCGATCGAGAACGGCGCCACCTCGAACATCGGCACGTCGTTGGTCATGTCGCCGATCACCGCGGTCTCGGCGATGTCGATGCCGAGATGGGCGGCGATCGCGCGCACCGACGTTCCCTTGTTGGCGTCGGGATGGGTGACGTCGAGATAGTAGTGCTGGCTTAAGTGCGCGGTCACCCGGCCACCGAGCTCATGCTGCAGCTCCGCCTCCACCGCGGCCAAGGCGGCAAAATCCTCGCTTGAGGCCATGATCTTGCCGACCCGGCCGTAGAACGGCCGCAGGTCCGCCACGACGGTCGGCGCCAGCTGCACCGTGCGATGCTCGAAGGCGACGTAATGCGCGTCCGGATCGGTCAGCACCCACTGGTCGGCGGTAAACAGCCAGATCGCGATGCCACGGGCCGTTAGCCGCTCCACCACCTCGGCAACTACCGCCTCGTCCACCAGGATCTGCTCGATGATGCGCCCATCCGGGTCGACCAGCAGCCCGCCGTTCAGCGCTCCGCGCGGCGTGGCGAGCGATAGCCGCTCGGCGTAGCCGGCGACGCCATGCGGCGGCCGCGAGCTGGTGAGCGCCAGCGCGACACCGGCCTTGCCCAGCTTGGCGGCAGCCGCAATCGCCGGCTCGGTCAGTCGCTTGTCGTGGGTGACGAGGGTGCCGTCGATGTCGGAGACCAGCAGCCGGATGCGCTCCGCCATCAGCCGAGCCGCCGCCAGTGGCGGCCGTCCTCTGCGAGCAGCGCGTCCGCCTTGGCCGGCCCGGCGCTGCCGACGGCGTAGGGGTGCACGTGGATGTGCCCCGCCTCCCAGGCGTCGAGTGCGGGCTGCACGATGCGCCAGCCGGCCTCGACGTTGTCGGCGCGCTGGAACAGCGTCGCATCGCCGATCAGACAGTCGTACAGCAGCGTCTCGTAGCCGGTGCTCGGCCCGGCATTGAAGTAGTCCTCGTAGTTGAAGTCCATCCGCACGCCGCCGAGCCGCACCGTCGGTCCCGGCACCTTGGCGCTGAACTGCAGCGACACGCTCTCCTGCGGCTGGATGTGCAGCACCAGCACGTTGGCGGCGAGCTTGTCGACGGGCGTGTCGCGGAACAGCGCGAACGGCGCCTGCTTGAAGTGGATGGCGATCTCGCTCTTGCGCCGCGCCAGCCGCTTGCCGGTGCGGAGATAGAACGGCACCCCGGCCCAGCGCCAATTGTCGATCCCGAGCTTCAGGGCGATGAACGTCTCGGTGGCGGAGTTCGGATCGACGTCCGGCTCCTGGCGATAGCCGGACTGCATCTCGCCGCCCATGAGGCCGGCGCGATACTGGCCGCGAATGACGTGGCGCAGCGCCTCGCGATCGCCGAGCGGATGCACCGCGTTCAGCACCTTGGTCCGCTCGTCCCGCACCGCGTCGGCGTCGAACGATGTCGGCGCCTCCATGGCGACCATCGAGAGCAGCTGGAAGATGTGGTTCGGCACCATGTCGCGCAGCGCGCCGGCGCTCTCGTAGAACTTGCCCCGACGCTCGACGCCGATCGTCTCGGCCACCGTAATCTGCACGTGGTCGATGTTGTCACGCTTCCAGATCGGCTCGAACAGGCCGTTGGAGAAGCGCAGCGCCAGGATGTTCTGCACCGTCTCCTTGCCGAGATAGTGGTCGATGCGGAAAATCTGGTCCTCGTCGAGAACCTTCAGCAGCCGCGCGTTCAGCGCCCGGGCGGAGGCGAGGTCATGGCCAAACGGCTTCTCGATGACGACGCGCCGGAAGCAGTCCGGCGTCTGCACCGTCAGCGAGGCGCCCGACAGCCGCTCGACGATTGAGGCGAAGAAACGATCAGCGACTGCGAGGTAGAACACCGCCGAGCAAGCCACCTCACCAAGCCGCTGCGTCAGCCGCTCGTAGGTGGCGGGGTCGTCGAAGTCGCCCTGCGCATAGCTGATGCGGCTGCGCAGCCACTCCCAGGCGTCCCGGTCCAGCGGCACCGCCTTCTTCGAGCGCTCGGCGACGAAGTGCTGCATCGTCTCGCCGAGCCGGTCGCGAAACGCCTCGTCCTGCTCATCCAGCCGATCGACGCCGATCACCCGGAAGCTCTCCGGCAGCAGGCCGGCAACGCGCAGATTATAGATCGCGGGCATCAACAGCCGCCGCGTCAGGTCCCCGGCCGCGCCGAAGATAACGATGCTGCACGCTGGTGCGATCGCCGCCTGGCTAAGCTCGGCAGGGTCCGCCGCCAGCGGAACGCCGGACAGACCCTCCATGGATCAGGCCTTCGGCTCGACGTGGCCGCCGAACTTGAATCGCATGGCCGACAGCAGCTTCTCGCCGAAGGTGTTGCCGCTGCGGCTGCGGAAGCGGGCGAACAGCGAGGCGGAGAGCACCGGCACCGGCACCGCCTCCTCGATCGCCGCCTCGACCGTCCAGCGCCCCTCGCCGCTGTCCGACACCTCGCCGGAGTAGTTGCTCAGCGTCTCGTTCTCGGCGAGCGCCGCCGCGGTTAGGTCGAGCAGCCACGAGGAGATCACGCTGCCGCGACGCCAGACCTCGGCGATGTCGGCGATGTCGAGGGTGAAGCGCTCGTCCTCGGCCAGCGCCGCCGAGGCCTTGTTCTTCAGCACGTCGAACCCCTCGGCATAGGCCTGCATCATGCCGTACTCGATGCCGTTATGGACCATCTTGACGAAATGCCCGGCGCCGGCCGGGCCGCAATACATGTAGCCCTGCTCCGGCCGCGGATCGCGATCGTGCCGCTCGTCGGTCTTGCCGATGTCGCCCGCACCAGGCGCGAGCGTGGCAAAGATCGGGTCAAGCCGCTGTACCGTCTCGGCCGGGCCGCCGATCATCATGCAGTAGCCCCGCTGCAAGCCCCACACGCCGCCGGACGTTCCGACGTCGACATAGCCGATATCCTTCCCGCGCAGCGACTTGGCCCGGCGGATGTCGTCCTTGTAGAAGGTGTTGCCGCCGTCGATGACGGTGTCGCCGGCCTCGAGCAACCTCGACAGCGTCTCGATCGCCTCCTCGGTGATCTTGCCGGCCGGCAGCATCACCCACACCGCACGCGGCTTGGCGAGCGCTGCGACCATGGCGCCGATGCTGTCCACGCCCTGGCCGCCGCTGGCGGCGATCTTCTTCACCGCGTCAGCGCTCGCGTCGAAGACGACGGTGGAGTGCTTGCTGCGCATCAGCCGCAACGCGATGTTGCCGCCCATGCGGCCGAGGCCGATCACTCCGAGTTCCATTTGATGCGCTCCTGAGAAAGCAAGGCGTCCTTTTTGAAAAAAGGACCAAAAAACTTTTATCAACTTAGGCGCGATAAACGGGCGAAAGTTTTTTGCTTCTTTTTTTCAAAAAAGAAGCCCTTCGCTTACCCGAGCGCGGCACGCACCGCAGCAGCCAGACGCGCCAAGCCCGCCTCCAGCTCGCCCGTAACATGCGCCCTCAGCGCCCGGCGGCCCCGCTCGGCCAGCACGTCGAAATCGCCCCGCGCCTGCGCTGCCTTGACGACGCTGAACGTGTAGTTCTCGCCCGGCACCGGCAGGTCGGCCGCATCGTCCGCCGTCACCTGCAGAAACACCCCGCTGTTCGGCCCGCCCTTGTAGGCCTGCCCGGTCGAATGTAGGAAGCGCGGCCCGATCTCGGCGACCGTCGCCACGTGCTTGGCGTCGCGCACCGCCAGCCGCAGCGACTGCAGCCATGTCAGATGCGCCGCATTGCGCTCGATATAGGCGACGAACGCCACGTAGTCGCCCGCTCCGGCGCGCGCCAGGTGCTTCTGCATCACCGCGTCGAGCCCGTCCGCCTTCAGCGCCGCCGCGTTCGTCTCGTCGGCGTAAAGAGCAATCCCGTCATAGGTCGCAAACGGCGTCTCGGCCGGCAGGCTGCCGT
>CAXUCZ010000086.1:0-9785 GCA_964249675.1 uncultured Acetobacteraceae bacterium
TCGTCTCGCGGGCCGCCGACGCGTTAGCCTCGCGCGCCGCGAAGGCGTCAGCCTCACGGGCCGCGAGGGCAGCCACCGCCTGCTCCACCAGCTCGTCGATGATCGCGGCCACCGGCTGCTCGGCGCTCACCATGCCGACCGACTGGCCCGCCATCACCGAGCCGTTCTCAACGTCGCCCTCGATCACCGCGCGCTTCAGCGAGCCGGCCCAGAAATGCTCGATCTCGAGCTGCGCGGCCTCACGCGTCACCGCGCCGGCGACGAAGCGCGCCGCCACCTCCCGCTGATGCGCCATGAAGCGGCGCACCCCCTCATTGGCCAGGCCGCGCACCGGGATCACCGGGAAGCGCTCGTCGAGCTGCACCGAGGGCAGCGCATCACGGGCGTTCGCGCGGATGAAGGCGCGCTTGAAGTTGGCGTGCGCGATGCTCTCGCGGGCGGCGGCGAAGCGGGTGCCGAGCTGCGCCCCGGCGGCGCCCATCTCCAGATAGGCCAGGATCGCGTCGCCCCGGCCGATCCCGCCGGCGACGAACACCGGCACCTCGCGCAGATGCGGCAGGATCTCCTGCGCCAGCACGGTGAGCGACACCGGCCCGATATGGCCGCCGGCCTCGGAGCCCTCGATCACCAGCGCATCCGCGCCCGAGCGCACCAGCCGGCGCGCCAGCACCAGCGCCGGGGCGAAGCAGATCACCCGCGCGCCGCCGTCGCGGATGCGCTTGATGGCGCCGCTCGGCGGGATGCCGCCGGCCAGCACCACGTGCCCCACCCCGGCGTCCAGACACACCTGGATCAGCCCGTCGAGCTCGGGATGCATGGTGATCAGGTTGACGCCGAACGGCTCGCCGGTCAGCGCCTGCGTCGCCGCGACCTCCTCGGCGAGCCGGCGCGGCCCCATCGCGCCGCAGGCGATCACCCCGAAACCGCCGGCATTGCTGATCGCGGCGACCAGATGACGCTCGGAGACCCAGCTCATCGCCCCGGCCATGATCGCGTGCCGGGTGCCCAGGAACGCCGCCCCACGCTGCGACAGCGCCGACAAGCGCCCGCACGCGCGCTCGCGGACATCGACCGCGCCACCCGGCGTCAGCTCGGACGCGATGCCAGGCGGGACGATGCCAAGCGGGGCGACGCCAAGTGGGGCGGTGTCAGGCGGCATCGAGCCCGTAGGCGGTATGCAGCGCCCGCACCGCGAGCTCAGTGTATTCGAGCCCGACCAGCACGCTGACCTTGATCTCGCTAGTGGTGATGACCTGGATGTTGATCGCCTTGTCGGCCAGGGTGCGGAACATCGTGTTGGCCATGCCCGCATGGCTGCGCATGCCGACGCCGACGACGCTGATCTTGGCGACGTCCGGGTCGACCAGCAGCTCGGCATAGCCGATACGCCCGCGCGCCGCCTGCAGGATCTCCTGCGTGCGCGCCAGCTCGCTGCGGCCGACGGTGAACGTCATGTCGGTCGTGCCGTCGGCCGCGACGTTCTGCACGATCATGTCGACGTTGACATGCGCGTCCGCCAGCGGGCCGAACACCGCCGCCGCGACACCCGGACGGTCCGGCACCCGGCGCACCGTCACTTTCGCCTCGTCGCGGGAGTAGGCGATCCCGCTGACCATTTCCTTTTCCACGATCTCGTCCTCGTCCACCACCAGCGTGCCGGCCCCCTCTGGAGCGGTCCCGCCCTCAACGTCGTCGTCGCCGAAGCTGGACAGCACCTGGATGCGCACCCGCTGCTTCATCGCCAGCTCGACGCTGCGCGTCTGCAGCACCTTGGCGCCGACCGAGGCGAGCTCCAGCATCTCCTCGTAGGCGATCTTATCGAGCTTGCGCGCCTTCGCAACGATGCGCGGGTCGGTTGTGTACACGCCATCGACATCGGTGTAGATGTCGCAGCGGTCCGCCCGCAGCGCCGCCGCCAGCGCCACCGCCGAGGTGTCCGACCCGCCGCGCCCCAGCGTCGTCACCCGCCCGTCCGGCGCCATGCCCTGGAAGCCGGCCAGGATCGCCACCTGGCCGAGCCCCATGCGACGCACGATCTCCGCGCCGTCGATGCCGGCGATCCGCGCCGTGCCGTGCGCCCCGTCGGTGCGCACCGGCACCTGCCAGCCGCACCACGACCGCGCCTCCACACCCTCGGCCTGCAGCGCGATCGCCAGCAGCCCGCTGGTCACCTGCTCGCCGGTCGAGACCACGGCGTCATACTCGCGCGCGTCATGCAGCGGCGACAGCGCGCGGCACCAGTCGACAAGCTGGTTGGTCACGCCCGCCATCGCCGAGACCACTACGGCCACCTCGTGCCCGGCAGCGACCTGGCGAGCGACCCGGCGCGCCACGGCGCGGATGCGGTCGAGGTCGGCCACCGACGTGCCGCCGAACTTCATCACGATGCGCATCAGGCGGGTCTAGCGGGGGACCAGGTCGGAAGAAAGGGCTTCTTTTTCGAAAAAAAGACGCAAAAACTTTCATTAACTTGGCGGTATGGGCGGGATACGCCCGCTCAACGGACAGAAGTTTTTTGCTTCTTTCTTTCAAAAAAGAAGCCTGTCTTGCCTTCCTTCCCCCTGCAGCCGATCAAGGCCCGATGGTCGCCCGCCTCACCCCGCTCCTGCTGCTCGCCGCCTGCGCCGTCACCGGCCCGCCCAAGGGCCCGCCGCCCCTTCCCGCCGACATGCACTCCGCCGTGGTGGCGCCCACCGGCGACGCGGTCCTTGCCGCGCCCGCCGGCTGGACGCCCAAGCCGACGCTCGTCACGCCCATCTACGCCGTGGCCGCGCCGGAGCTGCTGTCGGCCATGCAGGGCTACCTGCTCGCCCAGCCGCGCACCTGGCTGACGATCGCCTACCCCGACCTGCTCCAGTCGTTCCTGATCGTGCGCAGCCCGCTCGCCAACGCGCCCGACATCGTCGTCATCGAGGCGGTCGCGCGCAGCCCGACCACCAGCCGCGCGGTGATCGTCTCGCAAAGCCGCTACGACACCCCGCTGCCCTACACCCATCACAACCGCACCCGCGTCGTCGCCCTCATGGCGGCGCTCAAGGCACGGTTCGGCGTGGTCGCCGGCCCATGAGCAATACAAGCATGAGCAATACAGGCACGAGCAATGTCAGGCCGGGCGAGATCGAGAAGTTCGACGCCCTGGCCGCCGACTGGTGGGACGACACCGGCCCGATGCGGGTGCTGCATGCGATGAACCCGCTGCGCTGCGCCTGGATCGCCCGACGCCTGCCCGCCGCGCCGATACGTCTGCTCGACCTCGGCTGCGGCGCCGGGCTGGCGGCCGAGTCGTTCGCGCGCGCCGGCCACCAGGTCACCGGCGCCGATGCCGCGGGCGCGGCGATCGAGGCCGCCCGCGCCCACGCCGCGGCGGCGGGCTTGGCCACCACCTATCGCCGGGCGGAGGCGGAAACGCTGCCTGCCGAGGGGCCGCGCTTCGATGCGGTGACCGCGCTGGAGGTGATCGAGCACGTCGCCGACCGCCGGACCTTCCTGCGCAGCCTGGCCGGCCTGCTCGAGCCCGGCGGCCTGCTGTTCGTCAGCACCGTCAACCGGACGCTGCGCTCGCTGGCCACCGCCAAGATCGGCGCCGAATACGTGGTCCGCCTGCTGCCCGTCGGCACCCATGACTGGCGCCGCTTCGTCACGCCCGCCGAGCTCGCCGACGACGCCCGGCGCGCCAGGCTGCGCCTGATCGACAGCGTCGGCATGCTGCCGGACCTCACGCTGAGCCGCTGGCACGCAGGCAGCGACCTAAGCGTCAACTACATCGCAGCGCTGCGAAAGGCCGCAGACCCGATGGCTTGAGCCGCAGCAGGCCTCAGCCGTGGAGGCGCACGGCGGCGTGGCGCGGCGTCAGCGTCCAGTGCCCCGCTACGGCCAGCAGGATCAGCGCGAGCGGCGCGGCATAGCACAACGCCATCGTCGGCAGACTCGGGCTATAGCCGCCCAACACCAGCCCGGTCAGCGCCACGGCCAGCAGAAATGCCGCCACGAAGCCGTTCCACGCCGACACGACGCGTGCCAACCTGATCCTTCGCCGCGCCTGCCGTATCCGTCTCGCCGTCATCACCCGCCCTGCCACCGCTTGATGCAGTGCAACATGATGCGCAACGCGCCAGCAGCGCCATGCAAAACCCTCAGGCAAGACCTGCACACCCATGCAACAGACGACAGCCTCCGACCTGCTCAATCAGATCAGCTTCGGCCCTGCCGGCCTCATCGCCGCCATCGCCCAGCAGCACGACACCGGCGAGGTGCTGATGCTCGCCTGGATGAACCGCGACGCCGTCGCCGAAACCCTGGCCACCGGGCAGGTCTGCTACTGGAGCCGCAGCCGCGGCGCCCTGTGGCGCAAGGGCGAGACCTCGGGCCACATCCAGCGCCTGGTCGAGGCGCGCCTCGACTGCGACGGCGACGCCCTGCTGCTGCTCATCGACCAGACTGGCGCCGCCTGCCACACCGGCGAGCGCTCTTGCTTTTATAGAAGCAAGGCAAGGGGCTTTGCCCCTTGACCCCATCAAAGGCGGAGCCTTTGAAATCCATTTCAATTCGCATCACGTGGCAAACTAGGTACTTTTGGGCCTGATATTGAACGGCTTCGCCAAGCAAGAAAGTAGGGATTTGGACTCCGAGTCGCGGGGTCTGGGGCCTCCCGGCCCCGGCGGGTCCAGGGCAGAGCCCTGGCCTTCCTACCCTTGCCTCTGATCTGGCTGCTGGCCGGCGAAGCCAGCGGCGACGTCCTGGGCGCCCGCCTCATCGCCGCCCTCCGTGCCCGTCGCCCTGACCTGAGCTTTGCCGGCGTCGGCGGCCCACGCATGGCGGCGCAGGGCTTGGAGTCGCTGTTCGACATGCGTGAGCTGGCGGTGATGGGCCTGGTCGAGGTGCTGCCCCGCCTGCTGCCGCTGCGCCGCCGGCTGGACGAGGCGGTTGCCGACATCGGGCGCCGTCGCCCGGCGATGGTGATCACCATCGACAGTCCCGGCTTTGCCCTGCGCCTGCTGGAGCGCATCGGACCGTTCGGCGCGAAGCGCGTGCATTACGTCGCGCCGCAGGTCTGGGCCTGGCGTGAGCACCGCGTGCGCCGTTTTCCCGGCCTGTGGGACCGGCTGCTCTGCCTGCTGCCGTTCGAGCCGGCGTTCTTCGCCGGCCACGGCGTGCCGGCCAGCTTCGTCGGCCACCCGGTGCTGCAGTCCGGCGCCGACACCGGCGATGCGGCCCGCTTCCGCGCCGGCCACGGCTTGGCGACTGACGCCAAGGTCCTGGTGCTGATGCCGGGCAGCCGGCGCAGCGAGGTGCCGCGCCTGCTGCCGGTGTTCGGCCGCACGCTGTCGCTGCTGGCCGAGCGCCTGCCGGGTCTCGCGCCGGTGATCCCCGTCTCGCCGGTCGTCGCCGAGACCGTCGCCCGCGCCGCCGCCGCCTGGCCGGTATGCGCAAGGCTGGGGCGCCCGATCCTGGTCACCGACCTGGCCGACAAGCACGACGCCTACGCCGCCGCCGGCGCCGCGCTCACCAAGTCCGGCACCTCGACGCTGGAGCTCGCCTTGGCCGGCGTGCCGATGGCGGTGACCTACCGCGTCAACCCGCTGACCGGCCTGCTGGCGCGGCGCCTGATCCGGGTGCCGCACGTCGCCATGGTCAACCTGTTGGCCGGCCGCGAAATTGTCCCGGAACTGCTTCAAGAACAATGCACTGCCGAGCGACTCGCTGAGACGGTGATCAGCCTGTTCAAGTCGTCGTCGGCCGCCGCCGACCAGCGCGCGGCCTTCCGCGCGATCACCGACAGCCTGCGGGCGCCCGGCGGCGTGCTACCCGCCGATGCCGCCGCCGCTGCCGTCGTGGAGCTTCTGGATCAGCCCTGAGGCCTCCGCCGCGCGCCGCGATGCGGCCATCCCGTCACCGACCGCGATCGCCGCCGCCAACGCCCGCCGTCCCGCCGCCGCGTCCACCAGCACCGGCGCGCCGTCGAGGCAGGCGGCCGCAAACGCCTCGTGCTCGGCCGCCAGCGTGTCATGGTCGTCCCAGCCGGTCTCCTCACGCCGAAAGCCGCCGGTGCCCGGTAGCGGCAGCCCGCGCTCTCGCCCCAGCATCACCAGCTTGCGGGCGACGAAATCCGCCGACAGATAGCCCTCCTCCGAGAACATCCGCATTCGCCGCTCCGTCTTGAGCGCAATCCGGCTCGCCGTGATCGTCGCCACGCAGCCGTTCTCGAACCGCACCCTGGCATTGGCGATGTCCTCCAGCCGGCTCGACACCGCCGCCCCCAGCGCGTCGACGCTCAGGATCGGGCTGTCCACCAGCGACAGCACCAGGTCGAGGTCGTGGATCATCAGGTCGAGGATGACCGACACGTCCGTGCCCCGCGGCTTGTACGGCGCCACCCGCGTCGCCTCGATGTAGAGTGGCCGGGCGATGCGCCGACTGATCGCCGCGTGCTCGGCCGAATAGCGCAGCAGATGCCCGACCTGCAGCACCAGCGACCGCTCGGCCGCCAGCCCGGCCAGCCCGTCCGCCTCGACCAGCGTCGCCGTGATCGGCTTCTCCACCAGCACATGCCGACCCGCCCGCAACGCAGCCCCCGCCAGCCCGAAATGCGTCTCCGCCGGCGTCGCAATTACCACCGCGTCGCAGGTGCTCAGCAGCGCCTCGAAGCCCATCGCCGCACAACCCGCCTCACGCGCGACCAGCTGCGCCCGCGCCGCGTCGGCATCGTGCAGCCCCGCCAGCACCGCCCGCCGACTCGCCCTCACCTTCAGCGCGTGAAACCGGCCGAAATGACCGGCGCCGATGACGCCGATGCGTAGCATCAGGGTGCGATAAGCAAGCAAGGCGAGGGACTTTGCCCCTCGACCCCATTAAAGGCGAAGCCTTTAAAATCCATTACTTATCTATGACTCCCTAGCCAATCCGGTGCGGGGGCAAACGATACGGCTGCGCCAAGCCAAGGACGCGCCCTCGCCGAGACTCCAAACGATCGGGGTCTGGGGCCTCACGGCCCCAGCGGGTCCAGGGCAGAGCCCTGGCCTTCCTTAACCTAGCAGCCCACCTTATACGCCCGCAAAGCCCAGGAGCCCGCCTGACACGATGATGTATTTCAGCCGCGCCAAGACCCTGTCGATCCTGGGCGTCTGCGTGCTGGGCGTCCTGCTATGCCTGCCCAACCTGTTCGCCAGCCCCGCCGCCTGGCTGCCCTGGCGCCAGATCCATCTCGGCCTCGACCTGCGCGGCGGCAGCTACCTGCTGCTCGAGATCGACATGCGCTCGGTTGTCCGCGAGCGCCTCGACAGCCTGGCCGACAGCGCCCGCTCCACCCTGCTGCACGACGCCAACGGCTACCAGAATTTCTCGACGCGCCAAGCGAGCACGCCCGGGGCGCCCGACCAGGTCGCCATCCACCTGCGCAACCCGGCGCAGGCCAACGCGGCGCTAACCGCCCTGCGCGCTCTACCCCAGGCCGCCCCCGGCGAATTCACCGTCACCGACTTGGCCGGCCAGGTGAGCCTGACCCTCTCCGAGGCGGCGCTGCGCCAGCGCGCCGACGGCGCCATCGAGCAGTCGATCGAGATCGTCCGCCGCCGCATCGACGAGACCGGCGTCGCCGACCCGCAGATCGCCCGCCAGGGCACGGACCGCATCGTCGTCCAGCTGCCCGGCATCACGAACCCCGAGCGCATCAAGCAGCTGCTCGGCCAGACCGCCAAGATGACGTTCCACCTCGTCGACGAGACCGTCCCGCCCACCGCGACCGCCGCCCCGCCGGGCGACACGCTGCTGCCGATGCAGGCCAATCCGGCCCAGAAAGTCGTCATTCGCAACACGGTCGCGGTGGACGGCGCCAACCTCACCGACGCCCGCGCCGGTCAGGACCAGCAGACCGGCCAATGGACGGTGAACTTCACCTTCGACAGCCTCGGCGCCCGCCGCTTCGCCGCCATCACCCAGCAGAACGTCGGCCATCCGTTCGCCATCGTGCTCGACAACCGGGTGATCACCGCGCCGGTGATCCAGGAGGCGATCACCGGCGGCCAGGGCCGCATCACCGGCCATTTTGACGCCCAATCGGCGACCGACCTCGCGGTGCTGCTGCGCGCCGGCGCCCTGCCCGCGCCGCTGAGCGTGATCGAGGAGCGTTCCGTCGGCCCGGAGCTCGGCGCCGACAGCATCCGCGCCGGCGCCCTGTCGCTGGTCGTCGGGCTGATCCTCGTCGTTGCCTTCATGGGCATGTTCTACGGTCAGTTCGGCTGGTATGCGAACCTCGCTTTGGTCGTGAACCTGATCCTGATCCTGGCCGTCCTGTCGCTGTTCGAAGCGGTGCTGACGCTGCCCGGCATGGCCGGCCTGTTGCTCACCCTCGGCATGGCGGTGGACGCCAACATCCTGATCAACGAGCGAATCCGCGAGGAGGCCCGGCACGGCCGCACGCCGCTCGGCGCCATGGAGCACGGCTTCAAGCGCGCCTTCTCCACCATCCTGGACAGCAACGTCACCGCGCTGCTCGCCCACGTCATGCTGTTCGTCTTCGGCACCGGGCCGGTGCGCGGCTTCGCGCTCACCATCACCATCGGCATCGCCACCACCCTGTTCACCGTCACCGTCTTCACCCGCCTGCTGATGGTCCGCTGGTACACCGCCCGCCGTCCGGCCCTGCTGCCCGTGTAGAGGAAGGCGAGGCGCTTTGCCCCTCGACCCCATCAAACGCAAAGCCTTTAAAATCCATTTATTTTTCGGTGCTTCCGCGGGTAAGTTAAGTTGCGCGCGCAAGCAGGATTGAATGGCTTCGCCAAGCAAGAAAGAGCCCGTCTATACTCCAGACGGATGCGGGTCTGGGGGCGCCGCTCCCAAGCGGGTCCAGGGCAGAGCCCTGGCCTTTCTTCCCGTTAAGTCTTGTCTTTAACCAGCAATCTCATCAGCTCAAGATCAACGCTGAAAGCACCCCATGCTGCTCCGGCCACTCTTCCGCCTCGTCCCTGACGGCACCCGCATCCACTTCATGCGCGGCCGCTTCATCGGCCTTGCGACCTCGGCGTTCCTCTCGATCGCCTCGATCATCCTGTTCATCCGCCCCGGCCTCAACCTCGGCATCGACTTCCGCGGCGGCATCGTGCTCGAGGCGCGCACCCCCGGCCCCGCCAACTTCGCCGCCCTGCGCGCGGGCCTGGCCGCGCACGGCATCGCCGCCGCCGGCATCCAGCGCTTCGGCGCCGCCGACGACGTGCTGATCCGGCTGGACGCGCAACCCGATGAGCAGCGCACCCAGGGCGAGATCACGGCGCTGCGCGCCGCCCTGGCCCAGGCCGCGCCCGGCGCCACCGTGCTGCGCACCGACGTCGTCGGCGCCTCGGTCTCGGCCGAGCTGTTCCGCAACGGCCTGCTCGCGCTCGGCATCAGCCTGCTGATGATCCTCGCCTACATCTGGTTCCGCTTCGAGTGGCAATTCGCCGTCGGCGCCGGCGCCACCCTGATCCTCGACGTGACCAAGGCGGTCGGCTTCCTGGCGCTCACCCGCATCGAGTTCGACCTCGTGATGGTCGCCGCCATCTTGACGGTGATCGGCTATTCCACCAACGACAAGGTTGTAGTGTACGATCGTGTTCGAGAGAACCTCCGGCGCTACAAGACCATGCCCCTGCGCGAGCTGATCGACCTGTCCATCAACGAGACGCTGAACCGCACGCTGGGCACCTCCAGCACGGTGTTCCTGGCCGCCCTGCCGCTGGCGCTGTTCGGTGGCTTTTTTAATGATGCGGCCGCCACCGAGATCTACACGTAAGGAGTCGTCGGCACCTCAAGCT
>CAXUCZ010000087.1:0-4575 GCA_964249675.1 uncultured Acetobacteraceae bacterium
ATGGCCCTGACGACCTGTCCGATGCTAGCGTCGGACGGTGGATGCGCAGCGGCGGCGGAATGTCGGGTGGCGGCGTCGGCGGCGGCGGCCTGGGTGCCGGCAGCAGCGGCGGCAGCGGCATGGGCAGCAACACCGGCGGCGCACTCGGCGCCGGCGCTGGCGGAGTGAGCAGCGGCAACGGCCTCGGCAACGGCACGGGATCCTCCGGCGGGATGGGCGCAGGCGATACCGGCGTCGGCACCAACGGCGGCAGCATGGGCACCGGCGGCAGCACGAGCGTCGGCGGCTCGCCGGGGGCGGGCGGCGGCGGTGCCGGCGCGGCGGGGCACTAAGGCCCCCTGGGCGTGCAGGTTGAGGCGGCGGCAGTGACCATGTCGATGCCGGTGAGGATCTGCATTCTTGCGGGGATGCTCATGGCCGCCCCGGCGATGCTGGCCCGAGCCACAGGCCAGACGCAGGCCTCCACGGCCCAGACGGCGGCTGGCGCCCCCACCAACACTGGCGCGGCCGCCACGGTCGGCCACGCCGGTCGCGCTCAAGGCGTAAGGGCGACCAGCATGGCGACAGGCAGCACCGGCAGCGCCGCTGCCGGCGGCGTCAACGGCGGCAGCCAGGACGCCGCTGGCGGCGCGGGCGCCAACGCCGCCGAGGTCGAAGGAACAGGCGGCGCGGGAACCGGCGGCAGTGCCGGGAACAGCAATGCCAGCAGCAACAACAACGGCGCTGCCGGCGGCCACTGAGGCTCAAGCGGCAGGGGTAAGGGACCTGCCGCCCTCAGCTGCGGCCCGAGGCGGCGCGTCCCGCCCTCCTTTCCGGCCCGTGATGCTTCTATTCGCGTGCCACACGCTCTAGCCTGCAGGCCGCCCGCCAGCCGAGGACCGGCCCATGCTCATCGCCAACCGCCTCAACACCATCAGTCCCAGCCAGACGATCGCCATCTCCACCAAGGCCCGGGCGCTCAAGGCGGCCGGGCGCGACATCATCAGCCTGTCTGCCGGGGAGCCCGATTTCGATACCCCGGAGAACATCAAGCAGGCAGCGATCTGCGCCATCGAGGCCGGCCAGACCAAGTACACCGACGTCGCCGGCACCCCAGCCCTGCGCGGCGCCATCGCCGAAAAGTTTCGCGCCGATAACGGGCTGGACTACCGGCCGGAGGAGGTGATCGTCTCCACCGGCGGCAAGCAGGTGATCTACAACGCCATGGTCGCGACGCTGAACCAGGGCGACGAGGTCGTGATACCGAGCCCCTGCTGGGTCAGCTACCCGGACATCGTGGCGCTCGCCGACGGCACCCCGGTGATCGTGCCCTGCGCGCAGAACAACGGCTTCAAGCTGCGCGCCGAGGACCTCGCCGCCGCGATCACCTCGCACACCAAATGGGTGTTCCTCAACAGTCCCAACAATCCAACCGGCGCCGCCTACTCCGCCGCCGAGCTCAGACCGCTCTGCGACGTGCTGCTCGCGCATCCGGACGTCTGGATCTTCACCGACGACATCTACGAGAAGTTGGTTTACGACGATTTCGAGTTCGCCACGATCGTCGAGGTCGAGCCTCGCCTGCGTAGCCGCACGGTGACGATGAACGGCTGCTCCAAGGCCTATGCGATGACCGGCTGGCGCCTCGGCTATGCCGGCGCGCCGCTCGAGCTCGTGCGCGCCATGGACAAGCTGCAGAGCCAATCCACCTCGAACACCTCGTCGATCAGCCAGGCGGCCGCGCTCGAGGCGCTGAGCGGCCCCCAGGACAGCATCGCCGCCATGGTCGCCGTCTACCACGACCGCCGCGACCTGGTCGTCGAGATGCTGAACGCCACCCCCGGCCTGCACTGCCACAAGCCGGAAGGTGCGTTCTACGTGTTTCCCTCCATGGCCGGCTGCATCGGCAAGACGTCAAAAGGCGGCGCCAAAATCGTCGACGACGAAGCCTTCGTCGTCGCCCTGCTGGAGGAGCACGGCGTCGCCACCGTGCACGGCGCCGCCTTCGTCTATCCCGGCCATTTCCGCATCAGCTACGCCACCGATACGGCAAGCCTGCGCGAGGCCTGCACCCGCATTCAGCAATTTTGTGCTGGTCTCGCTTGAGAGGAAGGCCAGGGCTCTGCCCTGGACCTGCTGGGGCCTGAGGCCCCAGACCCCCATCTACTGGAGTCTAGATGGCCTCTTCTTGCTTGGCGAAGCCGATCAATCCGTATTCACATCGCCACAGACCTTGCCCAGGCGATGTGAATAGAAATGGATTTTAAAGGCTTCGCCTTTAATGGGGTCCAGGGGCAAAGCCCCTGGCCTTCCGCTCGCCCCGGCTTCGCGCCCCGCCTCGCGCGCGCTCCCGTTGCCGCCACGATCGCGATCACCGCGCGCGCCCGCGCGATGCGCGCCGAGGGCATAGACGTGCTGTCGCTCACCATCGGCGAGCCCGACTTCGCGACCCCGCCGCACGCCATCGCGGCGGCGCATCGCGCGGCGCTGGAGGGCCGCACCAAGTACCCGCCGGTCGACGGCACGCCGGGGCTCAAGGCCGCCATCATTCGCGACTTCCACCGTCGTAACGGCCTCGACTTTGCACCCGACCAGGTCATGGTCGCCAACGGCGGCAAGCAAGTGATCTTCAACGCCTTGATGGCGACCGTCGGCGCCGGCGACGAGGTCGTCGTTCCGACGCCGTATTGGAATGCCTATCCGCTCGTCACCGGTCTTGCCGGCGGCGACGTGGTGTTTCTCGACTGCCTGCAGTCGGATGGCTTCAAGCCGACCGCTGCGGCGCTGGCGCGTGCGCTCACCCCGCGCACCCGCTGGGTGGTGCTGAACTTTCCCAACAACCCGACCGGCGCCGTGCTCACCGCCGCTGAGCTGCGCCCGCTCGCCGACGTGCTGCTCGCCCATCCGCACTGCTGGATCATGGCCGACGACATCTACGCCCGGCTGATCCATGACGGCACGCCGCACGCAACGATCAGCGCCGTCGAGCCCCGCCTCGCCGAGCGCACGCTGACGCTGTACGGCGCGTCGAAGACCTACGCGATGACCGGCTGGCGCGTCGGTTGGGCCGCCGGCCCGCGCGACCTGATCGCCGCGATGGTCAACATGCAGGGCCAGGCGACGTCCGGCATCAACGTCCCCGCCCAGGAAGCCGTGACCGCCGCCCTGGACGGCCCCGACGACCTCGTGCTCGAGATGGCGGACGCCTACCGCCGCCGCCGCGACCTGGTGCAGTCCGCCCTGTCGACGATCCCCAACATCGTCAGCCACCGCCCGGACGGCGCCTTCTACGTCTATCCCGACATTTCCCGCTGCCTCGGCGGCCGCCTGACAACGGACGAGGACTTCGCTCGCGCCCTGCTCGACGAGGCCCACGTCGCCGTCGTCCACGGCGCCGCCTTCGGCCGCAGCCCGCACATCCGCATCAGCTGCGCGACCGACGACGACACGCTTGCCAAAGCGTTCGAGCGCATCGCGAGGTTCTGCAAGACGGTTTAGCAAGCAGTTCTTTTTTAGAAAAAAGAACCAAAAAACTTCCAACCGATCAGTCGCAGCCTGCACGGCCGGCACTTCATGGGATCAAAAGTTTTTTGCTTCTTTTTTTCAAAAAAGAAGCCCTTATTCTGTCTCCGCTGCCGCCAGCCGCTCCACCTCGACCACATACCCATCCGCGTCAAACTTCTTGAGGCTCGGCGCGCCCATCGAGCGCACCTGGCCATACACCGGCCGCGTCGGCCAGGGCCGATCATGCAGCCCGAACAGCCAGCCGACATTGGTGAACGAGTTCGCGTCCCGTCCGTCGATGAAGTAGCGGTTGTTGAAGCGCAGCGCCGTCTCCCAGGCCTCCTCCGGCGAGGCCGACCACTCCACGATTTTCTTGCCCCAGTACATCCGCATATGGTTGTGCATGTAGCCGGTCTCGCGCATCTCCATCATCGCCGCGTTCCAGTAGCGATCATGCGTCTCGCCCCGGTCGAGCTGCTCGGCGCCATACAGATACGGCCGCTTGTCGCCCCGATGCTGATCGAGCGAGCGCTGCGCCCATCCCGGAACGGCGACCGCGTAGTCGCCGTAATTCTCAGTGTAGAACACGTGATTCATCGCAAGCTCGCGCCGCACCACGAGCTCCTCGACGTACGCCGCCTTGTCGTCTGCATCGCCGGTCTTAGTCTCGCGAACGGCCAGCGCCAGCGCGACCGGCGAGATCTGCCCGAAATGCAGATACGGGCTCATATGCGACGCCGCCCCCGCCTCGGGTTTGCCGCGCGCGGTCGCGTAGTGCGCGAACGGCTCGCCGAGATAGTGCTTGAGCCTCGCTGCCGCCTGCGCCGTCCCGCCCTTGAAGCGCCGCACCGGCCGCACGCTCTGATCCGCCTTCAGGCTGGAGACGAGTTTTGCGACGTCGGACAGGTCCAGCGTGCTCTCGATCGTCAGCCCCGTCGCCTTGTGCCGAACGTGCTGCTCCTCCATCGGAACGAGATAGTCGGCCATCAACCGGTTGAGCTTCGGCCGCAGCGTGCGCGCCGCGACCTCATGCTTGTCCGACGCCGTCTCCACCGGCACCACGACGTCGCCTTCGACCTGCACGACGCGACA
>CAXUCZ010000087.1:4585-9760 GCA_964249675.1 uncultured Acetobacteraceae bacterium
CGGCGCCAGGCAGTTGCGGTCGCCCACCACCATCGCCGCGTCGCGCGCATACAGCAGCGCCGTCTCCACCGGCGGCGCCCGCCGCGTCACGAAGCCGATGCCGCGCCGCTCCAACTCCGGCCGCACCTCCGCCAGCCCCTCGAGCAGGAAGCTCCAGTGCCGCGCATTGACCTCCGGAAACCCCTCGGCGATGCCGTAGCACACCAGCACCGGCAGCCCGCGCTCGTTCGCCTGCGCGACGGCATATTCCAGCGCCGGGTTGAACACCGCCCGCTGCGACAGCCCCATCCAGTAGAGAACGTAGGCGGCCGCCTCGTTGAACGGCGCCTCGTTGAGCGTCTTGATGCGCGTGTCGTGGATCATCGCCGCACTATGGTCGAGCCCACCCGCCGCCGCCACTCACCCTGCATCAAAGACCGCCTCCCAGCCGCTCACGCTTGGCGTCGGCAACCGCATGTGGCACTGCCAGGGCGCGAGGAGGGGTGCCACGCCATGCATCCCGCTACGAAGGACACGCCGTCTTGGACCACGCGCCACAGCCCGAGCAGACGCTCGACCCGCAGGATTGGGACACCGTCCGCGCGCTGGGCCACCGCATGATGGACGACATGGTCGACCACCTGGCCGGCCTCCGCTCCGGCCCCGTCTGGCGCCTGATGCCCGAGCCCGCCCGCGCCGCCTTCGAGCAGCCGCTCCCCCGCGCCGCGACGCCGCTCGCCGATGTCTACGACGCCTTCAGCCGCGACATCGCTCCCTACGCGACCGGCAACACCCATCCCGGCTTCATGGGCTGGGTGCATGGCGGCGGCACTCCTGTCGGCATGCTGGCCGAGCTCCTCGCCGGCGCGCTGAACAGCAATCTCGGCGCCCGCGACCACGCCGGCGTCGTCGTCGAGCGCCAGGTGGTGCGCTGGGCCGCCGAGATGGTCGGCATGCCGCCAACGACCTCCGGCCTGCTGGTCACCGGCTCCTCGATCGCCAACTTCATCGGCGTCCTGGTCGCCAGCCGCACCCGCCTCGGCTCCACCGTCCGCCAACACGGCCTCGCCGCCGCCCCGCTCACCGCCTACGCCTCCGCCGCCGCCCATGGCTGCGTCCCCCGTGCCCTCGACATCGCCGGCCTCGGCACCGATGCCCTCCGCCCGATCCGCATCGACGCCGACCACCGCATCGACCTTAACGCCTTGTCAGCCACGATCGCCGCCGACCGCGCCGCCGGCCGCACCCCGTTCCTCCTCGTCGGCACCGCCGGCAGCGTCGATTGCGGCGCCGTGGACGACCTCGCCGGCCTCGCCGCCATCGCGAGACGCGAACACCTCTGGTTCCACGTCGACGGCGCGTTCGGCGCCACCGCCTGTCTCTCCCCCACCTACCGCCCGCTGCTGCGGGGGATCGAGCACGCCGACAGCCTCGCCTTCGACTTCCACAAGTGGGCGCAGGTCCCCTACGACGCCGGCTGCATCCTGGTGCGCGACCCGCAAGCCCAGCTCGACACCTTCGCCCAAAACCTCGCCTACCTCACCCGCGAGCCCCGCGGCCTCGCCGGCGGCCACCCCTGGCCCTGCGACATGGGCCCCGACCTCTCGCGCGGCTTCCGCGCGCTGAAGGTCTGGATGACGCTCTCGACCTATGGCGCCGACCGCCTCGGCGCGGTGGTCGACCGCGCCTGCGCCGTCGCCCGCCACCTCGCCGCCCGCGTCGACGCCGACCCCGCCCTGCAGCGCGTCGCCCCGGTGGCGCTGAACATCGTCTGCTTCCGCGTTCACGGCCTGGACGACGCCGCCCATCGCGAGCTGGTCGCCGACGTGCAGCTCAGCGGCATCGCCGCCCCATCCACCACCGTGGTCAACGGGCAGACCGTCGTGCGCGCCGCGATCGTCAACCATCGGACGCAGGAGCGTGACGTGGATGCGATGCTCGATGCTGTGGAGAAGGCAAGGCAAGGGCTCTGCCCTTGACCCGCTGGGGCCCGCGGCCCCAGACCCCAATCACTTAAGTAACGGAGTCCAGAGGCTATAGCCCCTGGCCTAAAAGGGGGGCCAATGGACGAGACGTTCCGCAAGGCCGCGCTGGACTATCATCGCTTCCCCACCCCCGGAAAGCTCGCCATCGAGCCGACCAAGCGCATGGCGACGCAGCGCGACCTCGCCCTGGCCTACTCCCCCGGCGTCGCCGCCGCCTGCGATGCGATCCGCGCCGACCCCGACGCCGCGCGCGACCTCACCGCCCGCGGCAACCTGGTCGCGGTGATCTCCAACGGCACCGCCGTCCTCGGCCTGGGCAATATCGGCCCGCTCGCCTCCAAGCCGGTGATGGAGGGCAAGGCCGTCCTGTTCAAGAAGTTCGCCGGCATCGACGTGTTCGACATCGAGGTCGACGCCGAGGACCCTGAGCGCCTGATCGAGGTCGTCGCCGCCCTCGAGCCCACCTTCGGCGCCATCAATCTCGAGGACATCAAGGCCCCGGAATGCTTCGTCGTCGAGGCCGCGCTGCGCGAGCGCATGCGCATCCCGGTGTTCCACGACGACCAGCACGGCACCGCGATCACGGTCGCCGCCGCCGTGCGCAACGGCCTATTGGTGCAGGGCAAGTCGCTGGCCGACGTGACGCTGGTCACGTCCGGCGCCGGCGCCGCCGCACTCGCCTGCGTCGACCTGCTGGTCTCGATGGGCTTGCGGCCCGAGAACGTGACGCTCACCGACATCAAGGGCGTCGTCTTCGCCGGCCGCGACCCCGGCATGGCCCCGAACATGGCCCGCTACGCCCGCGTCACCGACGCCCGCACCCTGCGCGACGTGATCCCGGGTGCCGACATCTTCATGGGCCTCTCCGCCCCGCGCGTGCTCGACCCGGACTGGCTGGAGCTGCTCGCCGCCAAGCCGCTGATCCTGGCGCTGGCCAATCCCGAGCCCGAGATCCTGCCCGACCTCGCCCGCGCCCGCCGCTCGGACGCGATCGTCGCCACCGGCCGCTCGGACTACCCGAACCAGGTCAACAACGTCCTCTGCTTCCCCTTCATCTTCCGCGGCGCGCTGGACGTCGGCGCGACCACGATCAACGAGGAGATGAAGCTCGCCGCCGTCGAGGCGATCGCCGATCTCGCCCGCGCCGAGGCGGACGAGGTCGTCGCCACCGCCTATGGCGGCGCCGCCCCGGTGTTCGGCCCGGACTACATCATCCCCAAGCCCTTCGACCCGCGGCTGATCCTGCAGATCGCCCCCGCCGTCGCCCGTGCCGCGATGGCGAGCGGCGTCGCCACCCGCCCGATCACCGACTTCCCCGCCTACCGCGAAACGCTGGAGCGCTTCGTCTTCCGCTCCGGCCAGCTGATGCGTCCGGTGTTCGAGGCGGCGCGAAAGCATCGCACACGCATTGTCTACGCCGAAGGCGAGGACCACCGCGTGCTGCGCGCCGTGCAGATGGTGGTCGACGACAATCTGGCCAGCCCAATCCTGCTCGGCCGGCGCGGCGTGATCGAAGCCCGCATCCGCGAGCTCGGCCTGCGGCTCGAGACCGGACGGCCGGAGAGCGGTCGCCCGGTGATCATCCTCGATCCGGCCGAGGACCTCGCGGTCTTCGAGCCGCTCGCCGCCGAGTATCAGCGCCTGGTCGGTCGCCGCGGCACCCCGCCGGACGCAGCACCCCGCCGGCTGCGCAACCGCCTCACCGTCGCCGCCGCCATGCTGCTGCAATCCGGCTACGCCGACGCCGCCTTGGTCGGCGGCACCTCGGCCTGGTGGCGCCACATCGAATACGTGCTGCCGATCATCCCCAAGGCCGAGGGCGTCGGCCGCATCTTCGGCCTCTCGGCGCTCATCCTGCAGCCCGGCGCGCTGTTCATCTGCGACACCCACATGAACATCGACCCGACCGCCCCGCAGATCGCCGAGATGACCCTGCTCGCCGCCAACGCCCTGCGCCATTTCGGCCTCGTGCCCAAGGCGGCGCTGCTGTCCCACTCCGCCTTCGGCGCCTCGAACGCCCCCTCGGCCCGCAAGATGCGAACCGCCCTGGCGCTGATCCGCGCCGCCGAGCCCACCCTGGAGGTCGACGGCGAAATGCACGCCGACGCCGCCCTCAGCGCCGCCCTGCGCGACCGCGCCGTCCCCGACAGCCGGCTTTCCGGAACCGCCAACCTGCTGGTCATGCCGACGCTCGACGCCGCCAACATCGCCTTCAACCTGCTCAAGGCCGCCGGCGAGGCGCTCTCCGTCGGCCCGATGCTGCTCGGCCTGTCCTGCCCGCTGCACATTCTGGTGCCGACCGTCACCGCCCGCGGCATCGTCAACATGACGGCGCTCGCCGCCGCCGGAAAGCTGCACAGCGCGCCGTGATTAGGAGAGGGCAGGCGAGGGGCTTTGCCCCTCGACCCCATTAAAGGCGAAGCCTTTAAAATCCAGTTGTTCAGGTCCCGCGGCTGGTCAGTGCCGATGGCCACGCCAAGCAAGAAGAGCCTGCTTGAACGCTAAAGGACGGGGTCTGGGGCTGCGGGACCCGGCAGCTCCAAGACAGAGTCCTGGCCTTCCTTCCTGCCCGATCCCGCCGTGTTTTCGCCGCCGCACCCGTTCAGGTTGTTCGGACCATCGCGTGGTGCTCATCTGTCGCAAAGACGGCTGTGGCAATCGGGCGTTAACCTGTCCGCCGTAGGATCGCGAGGATCGCAGGCCAAGTCGGCCGACGTGCGGACGTAAAAGACAGGGGCGAGCGTCGTGAAAAAACTGGTCAAGGCGGTGTTGCCCGTTGCCGGGCTCGGCACGCGGTTCCTGCCCGCCACCAAGGCGGCCGCCAAGGAGATGCTGCCCGTCGTCGACAAGCCGCTCATCCAATACGCAATCGAGGAGGCGCGTGCCGCCGGCATCGAGCAGTTCTGCATGATCACCGGCCGCGGCAAGACCGCCCTGGTCGAGCATTTCGACGTCGCCTACGAGCTGGAGGCGGTGCTGCGTCAGCGCGGCAAGCAGCGCGAGCTCGACATGCTGCGCGCCTCGCAGATGGCGCCCGGCTCGATCGTCACCGTGCGCCAGCAGGAGCCGCTCGGCCTCGGCCATGCCATCTGGTGCGCCCGCGCCTTCATCGGCGACGACCCGTTCGCGATCCTGCTGCCCGACGACCTGATCCTCTCCGAAACCTCCTGCACCAAGCAGCTCGCCGACGCCTACCGCGAGACCGGCGGCA
>CAXUCZ010000088.1:0-9757 GCA_964249675.1 uncultured Acetobacteraceae bacterium
GTGCCGCCGAGCAACGTCGTCAGCAGGGCGGCGCGCGCCGCGGCGCGCGCGCCGGTGCGTAGGGCCGAGCCGACCGGACGACGGGTGATGGAGTTGCTGATGATGCTGGTCACGCTAGAACCTTGTTCCGAAGCCAAATCGAAATACCTGTGTCTGGTCGTGGTCGTGCTTCACCACCGGATCGGCCAGGTCGACGTTGATCAAGCCGAACGGGCTGCGCCACGAGATGCCGACGCCGGCGCCGACGCGCGGCGAGAGGTCGTCCTGGCCGTAGATGCCCTGGACCGCCTTGGTCGCTGCGTTGACGGTCAGGCCGCCCAGCCCGCCGACGTCGACGAAGGCGCGGCCGGTGATGCCGAGGTCGGCCGAGATCGGCAGCGGGAAATGCAGCTCGGTGGATTGCGTGTAGATGAACTCGCCGCCCAGGCTGTCGAAGCTCGGAAAGGCGTCGGTCGCGATCGAGTGCGGGCCGGCGCCGCCGTCCTGGAAGCCGCGCAGATTGTCGCCGCCGAGGAAGAAGCGGTCGATGATGCGCTCGCGGCCGCCGCCGAGCTCGTCGAGATAGCCGGCCCCGGCCGAGATCGCAAAACCCCAGTCGGAATTGCCGGTGAAGCGGTCGAGCGGGATGAACACCGTGTTGTCGAGCTTGGCGCGAAAATAATGCTCGTTGCCGCCGATCCCGGCATAGTCGGTGCCGATGCGGGTGATGAAGCCGGTGTGCGGATCGACCCGGCTGTCGCGATAGTCGATCGAAAACGTCTGGCCGACCTGGCTGAGCAGCGAGTAGCCGGCCTCGTCGTTGATGTAGAGCGAGGCGCCGGTCGCGATGTCGTGCACGTCGCGATCGCTGATCTGGTAGTTCAGCGCCTGGCTGAGATGGTCGTTGAACGCGTAGCCCATGCGCAGCGTGATGCCCTCGCGCTGCTCCTCGTAGTTAGAGATGTAGAGGTTGTTGTTCTCGGTCTCGAAGATGTCGAAGCCGGCGACCAGGTTGCGATCCAGGAAATACGGATCGGTTGCGGAAAGATCAACCTGGCTCTCGCGCTGCGCGATGACGCCGTTGATGCCGGCGTCGATGCCCGAGCCGATTAGGTTCTTCTGGCGCAGGCCGATCTGGCCTAGAATGCCGGCATCGGTCGAGTAGCCGCCGCCGAGGGTGAATTCGCCCGTCGCCTTTTCGTTGATTTCGGTCGAGACGTTCACCTTGTCGGCGCTCGAGCCGGGCTGCGGGTTGATCGTCACCTTCTCGAAATAGCCGAGGTCGTCGAGACGCTGCTTCGTGCGCTTGACCGCCGCCTCGTTGAACGGGTCGCCCTCGGCGAACTGGAACTCGCGGCGGATCACCTTGTCCTCGGTCACCGTGTTGCCGAAGATGTCGATCTGCTCGACGTAAAGCCGCTCGCCAGGCGTCACCTCGAACACCAGGTCGACGGTGTGCTGCGCCTTGTTGCGCGCGATACGCGGCTCGACATGGGCGAACGGCAGCCCGTCATGCAGCAGCCGCTCGGACATCGCGGTCGTCGAGCGCTCGACCGCGTCGCCGTTGTAGAAATTGTGCGGCTGCAGCTCGATCAGCGGCTGCAGTCGCGCGATGCTCGCCTTGGGCACCTTGGAGACGATCTTGATGGTGCCGACGCGGTAGCGCTCGCCCTCGCTGATGGTGAAGCTGATGAAGAACGACTTGCGGTCCGGCGTGAGCTCGGCCACGGCGCCGGTCACGTCGACGTCGGCAAAGCCGTGCGCGAGATAGAAGCGCCGCAGCAGCTCGCGATCGAACCGGATGCGTTCGGGATCATACTCGTCGGTGCTCGAGAAGATGCGCCAGAACCGCTCCTCGCGCGAGGAGACGACGCCGCGCAGCGTGCCCTCGCTGAAGGCGTGGTTGCCGACGAAGCTGATCCGGCTGATCTGCGTCTCGGCGCCGTCGTGAATGTTGTAGATGACGTTGACGCGGTTCTGCGGCAGCCGGACGATCTGCGGGTCGACGGTCGCGGCGTAGTGGCCCTTCGAGGTGTAGGCGGCCAGGATGTGGTCGCGATCGATCTGCGCCATCCGCGGCGTGAACACCGCCCGCGGCCGCAGCGTCACGATCTTGCGCAGGTCCGCATCCTCGATCGTGTGGTTGCCCTCGAAGGTGATGGTGTTGACGATCGGGTTCTCGGCGACATGGACGACGAGGGTGTCGCCCTCGCGCGTGAAGTTCACGTCGTGGAACAGGCCGGTGGAGTACAGCGTGCGCAAGCTGCGGTCGATCCGCTCCGGGTCGAACGGGTCGCCCGCCTGAACCAGCATGTAGGACAGGATGGTCGCCGGCTCGATGCGCTGGTTGCCCATGATCCGCACGTCGCGGATGGTGCCGCCGAGCGGCACCGTCGCCGGGATCGCCCGTCGCGCGAGCCGCGGGCGAACGGCGCGACGATGCACGGGCGCCGGTCGCGGCGCGCCCTGGTCTGCCGGCGGCACGAAGCCCCGAACCGGCCCGGACGCTGGTGGCGGCGATGACGGCGTGGCGGACTGCGCCCAGGCGCCGCCTGATCCGAGCAGCGGCAGCAGGCAGGCGGAGGCGAGCAGGGACAGGCGGTTAGCAGACAAAAGCAGGATCCCCACCGGCCGAGTGGTCACGCCGGATTGATGCGATCCGGCGGGAACGAGAGCGGGCGACCATATAGATGGCCCGCGCGCTCCGCTACACGGGAAGCAGCGGCAAGTCCAATGCGGGGCTGGCGCGTTGCCGGCGAAGCTCAGCCGATCAGGTGCGACACCCAGCGGAACAGCCCGAAATGGGTGAGGTCGTTAAAGGTCGCGAACACGAACAGCGCGCCGATCAACGCCACCCCGGCGCGTTGGCCGAAAGCCTGTGCGCGCTCCGGCAGCGGACGCCCGCGCAACGCCTCGGCGGCGTAGAACATCAGGTGGCCGCCGTCCAGAACCGGCACCGGGAACAGGTTGATCAAACCAAGATTGATCGACAGCAGGGCGATGAAGTTGACAAAGTTCTGGGCGCCGAGCTCGGCCACCTGCCCCGACAACTGGGCGATCCGAAGCGGCCCGCCGAGCTCGTCCGAGCCGCGCCCTGTGGTGACAATCATCCACAGTCCGCCGAGCGTCTCGCGCGCCACCATCCATGTCTGCGCAACCCCGGCGATCATCGCGCGGCCAGGCGACAGGTGCTCGGTGGCCACGCCCTGGCTGGTGATGCCCAGCATGCCGACCGGATGGGTCGCCGTCCGGTCGCGCGGCTGTGGCGTCACCGGCAGCGCCAGCGTCCGGCCGCCGCGCGTCAGGCTCACCGAGAGGGTGCGGCCGGCCGCGTCAATGACGATGTGCTGGATGTCCTCGAACCGGGCGATCGGCGCGCCGTCGATGCCGGTGATCCGGTCGCCGGACTGCAGACCCGCCGCCGCCGCCGCCGAGCCCGGCAGCACCTCGCCGACCACGGCGCGCGGCACCACCCGCCCGGCGATGCCGAACAGCAGCGTGAACAGCGCCACCGCCAGCGCGAAGTTCGCCACCGGCCCCGCGGCCACGACGATGGCGCGCGACAGCACGCTCTTCTCGAAGAATGCCCTACCCTGGCGATAGGCGTTCTCGCCCGCCGCCTGATCACCCTCGAACGAGTTGTTCATGCCGTGCAGCTTCACGTAGCCGCCGAGCGGCAGCACGCCGATGCGCCAGACCGTGCCGCGCCGATCGGTCCGGCTCCACAGCGCCCGGCCAAAGCCGACGGCAAACGCCTCGGCGTGGATGCCGCGCCACCGCGCGGCCAGGTAGTGGCCCATCTCGTGGATGAACACGAGCACGCCAAGAACGACGATGAAGGCCAGAACAGTCGTGAGCGCGTGTGGCACAGCGAAATCCTGAGAAGGAGACGATCATCTAGGAAGGGTTGAAGGCCACGGTAAGGCGAGGGCTCCGTCCTCGACCCGCCGGGGCCGTGAGGCCCCGGACCCCTGCCGTTCGGCAGTCTAACCTCGTTCTTCCTGGCTTGGCGAAGCCGATTGGATCTTGCGTCCACAGGATCGATCCCGTCCGTGAACAAAGACCGATGGATGGATGCCAAAGGCTCCGCCTTTGATGCGGTCAAGGGGCAAAGCCGCGTGCCTTGCCTAAGCCGCCCGTGCCCCGCCAACCAGCCCGGTCGCCCGCCGGCGCGCCTCGGCGTCCACCTGCATCAGCTCATCTAGGCTGTTCACCGCCGGCGCGCCGAGCTGGTCCAGCACCCGGGCCACCGTCTGCACGATCTGCAGGAAGCCCAGCCGCCGCTGCAGGAACGCCTCCACCGCGACCTCGTTGGCCGCCGACAGCACGGCCGGCGCCCCGCGCCCAGCCTGCAGCGCCGCCCGTGCCAGCGGCAAGGCGGGGAACCGCCCGTCATCCGGTGCGGCGAAATCCAGCCGTCCGGCCTGCGCCAGGTCGAGCCGCGGCGAGTGCGTGGCGATGCGCTGCGGCCAGGCCAGCGCGTGGGCGATCGGAATGCGCATGTCCGGCGAGCCGAGCTGCGCCAGCACGCTGCCGTCGGCATAGTGCACCATGCCGTGCACGATCGATTGCGGGTGCACCAGCACGTCGATCCGCTCCCCCATCAGCCCGAACAGCCGCGCCGCCTCGATCAGCTCGAGCCCCTTGTTGAGCATGGTCGCGCTGTCGATGCTGATCTTGGCGCCCATCGACCAGACCGGGTGACGGAGCGCCAGCTCCGGCGTCGCTGCCGCCATCTCCTCCAGGCTGGCCTGGCGGAACGGCCCGCCCGAGGCGGTCAGGGTGATCCGCTCCACCGCGCCGCGATTGCCCTCGGCCATCGCCTGGAAGATCGCGTTGTGCTCGCTGTCGACCGGCAGCAGGGTCGCCCCAGCATCGGCGACTGCGCCCAGCATCAGCTCGCCGGCCGAGACCAGCGCCTCCTTGTTGGCCAGCGCCACCACGCCGCCGCCGCGGATGGCCGCCAGCGTCGGCGCAAGCCCGGCGGTACCGGTGATGGCCGCCATCGTCCAGTCCACCGGCAGCGCGGCGGCCTCGACCACCGCCTCGATGCCGCAGGCCGTGCGCACGCCGCTGCCGGCCAGCAGCTCGGCGAGGCCGCGATGGCAGGCGGCGTCGTTGCAGACCGCAAGCTCGGCGCCGAACGCGCGCGCCTGCTCGGCGAGGAGCGCGATGTTGCGGTTGCCGACCAGGGCCCTTACCCGGTATTGCCCCGGCTCGCCCGCCATCAGCAGGTCGACCGTGCTGCGCCCGACGCTGCCCGTGGCGCCGAGCACCGTCACCGTTTTCACCACCCGATCGGTCTCCCAACTGTTTCGGCCGATGCCGCCGCGATGACGAACAGATGCGCCCCTATCGCCGGTTGCGCCAGCAGCAGCCAGGCCACAGGCGCGGTCGCCAGCAGCCCGTCGAAGCGGTCGAGCAGCCCGCCATGCCCCGGCAGCAGCCGGCCGGAATCCTTCACCCCGAAGCGCCGCTTGATCGCGCTCTCCGCCAGGTCGCCGAGCTCGGCGATAACGGCGAGCAGCAGCGCGAACGAGGCGATCGCGCCGATCTCCGCGCGCAGCCCGGCGGCGAGCGCGACCAGCACTCCGCCGGCGAGGCCGAAGCCGAGGCCGCCGGCTGCGCCTGACCAGGTCTTGCCCGGCGAGATGCGCGGCGCCAGCTTCGGGCCGCCGACCAGCCGGCCGACGAGGTAGGCGCCGATGTCGCAGCAGCTCACCAGCACCACCAGGAACAGCATCAGCGCCAGCCCGCCCGGCCGCAGCCGCAGCGCGGCGAGGCAGACGATCGGGACGCCGAGGTAGACCAGGCCGGCAAGCGCGAGCCTGCCTCGAGGCGGCCGCCCCCGCGTCATCTGCCGCCACTCAAGGCCGAGCCCGACCGCGCCGGCGGCCAGCAGCGCCAGCCAGGCGAGACCGCCGAGCCACAGGCACAGCAGCCCGGGCGGCAGCAAGGCCAGCGCCGAGGCCACCCGCGTCCTGAGGTCGCGCCAGCGCGCCGCCTCCCCGTCGCGCGCCCGGGCGACGGCGCCGTCAGACAGGCCGGGCACCGAACCGCCGCTGGCGCCGCCGAAACTCGTCAAGCGCCTCGGCGAACGCCTCGCCGGCGAAGTCCGGCCAGAGCACGTCGGTGAAGACGAATTCGGAGTACGCCGACTGGAAGAGCAGGAAGTTGGACAGGCGACGTTCGCCCGAGGTGCGGATCACGAGGTCCGGATCCGGTATGCCGTCGGTCGAGAGGTAGCGTCCGATCGCCGCCTCGTCGATCGCGGCCGGTTCCAGCTCGCCGCGCAGCACCGCCTCGGCGCAGCGCCGCGCCGCCCGGGCGATCTCGCCGCGGCCGCCATAGGAGAGCGCGATGGTCAGGTTGAGCCGACGGTTGGCCTCGGTCAGCCGCTCGGCCCGAGCCAGCTCGTCCACGGTGTCGGCGCCGAAGCGGTCGCGCTCGCCGATCACCCGCAGCCGCACGCCCTCGGCATGCAACTCGGCCACCTCGTGGCGCAGATAGTGGCGCAGCAGCGCCGTCAGCCCGCTGACCTCGTCCGCCGGCCGGCGCCAGTTCTCGCTGCTGAACGCGTAGAGGGTGAGCCAGCCGACGCCGTGCTCCACCGCCGCCTCGATCGTCCGCCGCACCGACGCGGCGCCCGCCTTGTGGCCGGCGAGCTTGGGCAGCCCGCGCGCCGCGGCCCAGCGGCCGTTGCCGTCCATGATGATGGCGACATGGCGCGGGATCCCGGCATCGGCCAGCGCCGCAACCTCGCCCGGCTGTCCCGCCCCGCGGCCGGGGGGAATTGCCGCGATTACACCGCCCATGTCGCTCGCACGCCGGGCGCCGCGGTCAGGGTGTCCGCCGGGTCACGGATCAGGATCAGGCCCAGCGTCAGACCTGCTTGATCTCGCGCTCTTTGTCGCTGAGCGCGTCGTCGATCCGCCTGATGTAGGAGTCGGTCAGCTTCTGCACCTCGCCCGACCAGTCGCCGACGACGTCCTCGCCGATCTCCTTCTTCTTCTCGAAGCCCTTGATCTGGTCCATGCCGTCACGCCGCACGCCGCGGATCGCGATCCGCGAGGCCTCGGCATAGCGCCCGGCGGCACGCGCCAGCTCGATGCGCCGCTCGGCGGTGAGCTGCGGGATCGGCACCCGAACCACCTGCCCGTCCGCCGACGGGTTCAGCCCCAGTCCGCTGTCGCGCACCGCCCGTTCCACCGCGCCGACCAGCGTCTTGTCCCAGACCTGCACCGTGATCATCCGGCTCTCGGGCACGCCGATGGTGCCGACCTGGGTGATCGGCATCACCGAGCCATACGCCTCGACCTTGACCGGCTCGAGCAGCTGCGGACTCGCCCGCCCGGTGCGCAGACCGCCGAAGTCGCGCCGCAGCGTCTCCATCGCGCTCTCCATCCGGCGCGCCAGGTCGTCCTTCAATGCGTCCAGGTCAGCAGGCACAGCGGCAACTCCAAGATAAGGCCAGGGCAATGCCCTCAACCCGCGGGGGCCCGCGGCCCCGGACCTTATGAGATGGTTTCCAAAGGCCGCCGGCCTTTGGCGGGGTCAAGGGGCAAAGCCCCCGGCCTTCACTGTTCTACGATCCTCGTGAACTTACCCCCGCCCTGCATCACCTGAAAAAAGCTCCCGGGCGCATGCATGTTGAAGACGATGATCGGCAGCTTGTTCTCACGCGCCAGCGAGATCGCCGCAGCATCCATCACCGCCAGGTCACGCGACAGCACCTCCAGGTAGGTCAACTCCTGGTAACGCTCCGCCGATGCAACCTTGCGTGGGTCGGCCGAGTACACGCCGTCCACCTGCGTGCCCTTGAGCAGCGCGTCGCAATGCATCTCCGCCGCGCGCAGCGCCGCCGCCGTGTCGGTGGTGAAGAACGGGTTGCCGGTGCCGGCGGCGAAGATCACCACCCGGCCCTTCTCCATGTGCCGCTCCGCCCGCCGCCGCACATACGGCTCGCACACCGAGGCCATCGGAATCGCCGACTGCACCCGGGTCGGCAGGTCGAGCGACTCCAGTGCGTTCTGCATCGCCAACGCGTTCATCACCGTGGCCAGCATGCCCATGTAGTCAGCCTGAGCCCGGTCCATCCCGCCCGCCGCCACCTGCACGCCGCGGAAGATGTTGCCGCCGCCGATCACCAGGCAGACCTGGATGCCGGAGGCGACGACGTCGCGCACGTCGCGCGCGATTTGCGACACCATCTCGGTGTCGAGCCCGAACTCGCGCGCTCCCATCAGCGCCTCGCCGGAGATCTTCAGCAGAACACGCTTCAAGGCAGGCTCGACTGTCATGGCGCCTCCAGGCAACTCGACGGGAAGATCTGCCGTCGTTACAGCCTAGGGCTGCAACGACCCGCTCCACAAGGCGCGCCGCACCCTGGTTACTCCGCCGCCGTGGGCACGCCGGACACCGCCGCCACCTCGGTTGCGAAGTCCGGCCCCTCGGGCTTCTCGATCCCCTCGCCGAGCTGGAACCGCACGAACCCGTCCAGCCGTCCACCGGATTTCTGCATCACGGCGCGGACCCGGCTCTCGCCGTCGATCACCCACACCTGCTCGAGCAGCACGACCTCCTCGTAGTACTTCCGGATCCGCCCCTCGACCATCTTCTCGATGATCGCCTCCGGCTTGCCGGACGCGCGCGCCTGCTCCATCAGCACCGCCCGCTCGCGCACCAGCGCCGCCGGATCGACGCTGTCGACGTCGAGCGCCTCCGGCCGCGCCGCCGCGACGTGCATGCCGACCTGCCGCCCCAGCATCTCCAGCGCGTCGAGCTCGCTCGCCCCCTCGACGGCCACCAGCACGCCGATCTTGCCGAGGCCCGGCTTGAGCGCCTGATGCACATACGTCGCCACCACGCCGCTCGGCACCGACAGCACCCGCACCCGGCGGATCGTCATGTTCTCGCCGATGGTCGCGATCAGCGCCGTCAGCTCCTCGCCCACGCTCCGCGTCCCGCCCGGCATCGCCGCCGCACGGATCGCCTCGACGTCCTCGCCGACCGTGAGCGCCACCTGCGCCACCGCCTGGACGAAGGTCTGAAAGCCCTCGTTGCGAGCGACGAAGTCGGTCTCGGCATTGATCTCAACGATCGCCGCCCGGTTCTTCTGCGAGGCGACGCCGACCAGCCCCTCGGCCGCCACCCGCCCGGACTTCTTGGCCGCCTGCGACAGCCCCTTCTTGCGCAGCCAGTCCACCGCGCCCTCGACGTCGCCGCTGCTCTCCGACAGCGCCCGCTTGCAGTCCATCATGCCCGCGCCGGTCTTCTCGCGAAGCTCCTTGACGAGGGACGCCGTGATCTCAGCCATGACTCAGGCCTCCTCAAAAGAAAGCGGTTCTTTTTTGCAAAAAAGCACCAAAAAACTCTTGCCCGATGAGAACCGCGGCAGCGCAGATAGAAGTTTTTTGCTTCTTTTTTTCAAAAAAGAGGCCCTTCCTTTCCTAAGCCGGCACGCTCTCCGGCGTCACGTCATGCCCGCCCGAGGGACCTGTGCCAGTAAGCCCGCCATTGAGCACCTCGAGCGGTAGCTCTTCGCTCGCCCCCATGTCGCGCCCGGAAGCCACCATCTCGGCGCTGATGCCGTCCAGCACCGCGCCCGCCACCAGGTCGCAGTAGATGGTGATCGCGCGGATCGCGTCGTCATTGCCGGGGATCGGGAACGTCACGCCGACCGGGTCGGAGTTGCTGTCCAGGATCGCAATCACCGGAATGCCCAGCTTGGTGGCCTCCTCGACCGCCAGCTTCTCCTTGTTGGTGTCGATGATGAACA
>CAXUCZ010000089.1:0-2034 GCA_964249675.1 uncultured Acetobacteraceae bacterium
CGGGGTTGGTGATGCGCTTCTTGATCTCGGCGTAGAGCACGCAGCCGGAGAACTCGGCGGTGACCGAGCTGACCAGGAAGTCGAGGAATTCGCGCTTCAGCGCCGTCGGCATGGCGGAGAAGTCGGCATCGAAGCGTGCATCGCGCACGAAGTGGCCGGCGTTGAGGTCGGCGTCGAGCTCCGCCAGCAGCCCGTCCCACTCGCGTCGCACCAGGCCCACGTCGATGCGGTCCATATAGGCGAAGTCGGTGGTGTAGAAGCGCGGGCTGAGCACGGTGTCGCGCTGGGCGGCGAGCGTCTCCTCGTTGACCGCGCGCCTTGGCCGGCTGGCGAGCGGCCCGGCCTCCGGCGCCTGCAACGCCGCGCTCACCCTGGCTCTCCCGCCTCGAAGCCGACTTCGTAGAGCTCCGTGAGCAGCAACAGCGCCGTCGCCCGCGTCCAGGCGCGCCGCAGCAGCCCGGCGCGGCGCACCGTGGCGCGGCAGGCGCGGCTGACCCGCTCACCCTGCCTGACCGCCGTCGGCGCGTCATGCACGAGCACCACGTCGCCGGGCCGGATCAGCACGTCGAGGGGGATCGCATGCGCATGCAGGCTGTCAAACGTGCGTTCGATGTCCACCACGCAGCGTGCCTCAACCTTGCGCCTGCTGCCGATCATCACCGCACTCCGATAAAGACGTGAAAGCTTGCCGCGTTGTCCGGGCCGAAACCCTCGATATCGACCACCGTCCCGGTCTCGCTGTCGCTCAGCGTCAGCCGGCCGTCGGACAGCGCCGCGATGCGCAGCGGCGCGGCCGGATCGACGCGGTGTACCCGGCGCATCACCTGCAGCCCGTGGATCACGCCCTGGACGAAGCTGCGATCGCTTGGCGCCACTCGCGCCACCAGGGCGCCGCTCCGCGCGTCGCGCGCCTCCACGCTGCCGTCCGCCGGCAGGCTGAACACGAGGTCGCGCTGGATCAGCACCCGAGCCGGCGGCAGCGGCGCCGCTGGCAGCAACCCGACGATGCCGATCAGGCCGCACAGCAGCAGCGCGATCAGCACCGGCATCGGCAGCCGACGCCAGCCGGCGGCGGCGCGCTGCAGGCCGAGCGACGTGGTGGCGCTCATCGCCTAGGCCGCGACCGGCAGCGCGGCGCCGCTCACCGCAGTCTCGCCGTGCGGCAGCGAGGGCACGGCCTGGGCAGCGCTCGCGGCGAGCGCGCGGGCGAGCAGCTGCGCCACCGCGGCGGCGTCGGGCAGCGCGCGCAGCATCGGCTCGACGTTGCGCGTCCGCCACGGCCGCACATGCGGCCACAGCAGCGTGATGCCCATCCGCGTCGGCCCGGCGAGCCGGATCGGGATGTCGCCCGAGCCGTCGCGGCGCAGCCGCAGCGCCGCGCTCTGCACCGCCGTGAACGGCAGGTTGATGTCCATGCTGAGCGCGACGCCGACATGCAGCACAATGCGCCGGTCGGTGATGGTGTAGCGCGAGGTGCGCTCGACCAGGTAGGCGAAGCCGGCCAGCAACCCGATCGCGACGCTGCCGAGCAGCAGCAGCGCGGCCAGCATGCACCAGGCCTGCGCGGTCTGCAGGCGCAGCGCCTCGAACAGCAGCCCGGCGCCGAGCGCGGCAAAATACAGCGCCAGCTTGCGCACGTGCAGCACCTGCAACGCCAGCAGCCGCCAGCACGGCGAGCCCTGCCACAGCAGCGTCTCGCCGGGCGGCAGCGGCGCCGGCATGCCGGGCAGTCTCGACGATGAGCCCGGCTTGCAGGACTGCGTACGGACGACGCGGATGCGCCCGCTCACGGCGTCGCACCCTGGCGCAGGGAGGCCGCATACATGTGCCCGCCGCCGAAATACGCCACCAGCTTCTCCTCCTCCTGGAACGTCACCTGCTCCGGGTTGCGCAGCCGCGGCGCGTCGCGGAACTGCCACGCCAGCATCGACTGCACCCGCACCTCGCGGGTGCGCTTGTTGAAGCGGGCATAGGGCTGCGGCAGCAGCACGCGCCGGCCGCGCGCACCCGCTTCCGCCGCGCACATCAGCCCTG
>CAXUCZ010000089.1:2044-9744 GCA_964249675.1 uncultured Acetobacteraceae bacterium
GGCCGAGCGCGTCGGGCTCCACCAGCTCGTCGAGCTCGACCTCAAGGTAGCGCATCGTCTCCTCGATCTCGTCGATCCAGAGGTCGCCGACGACGCCGACGAGAACGCCGTCGGCGCCGATCACGCGCCAGCCGCGCGGGTCGGCCGAGTAGCGCGCGACCGAGTATTCGCGCACGTCGCGCATCGGCGTCATCTTCAGCTTGCCGTCGATCGTCAGCTCCGGCTCGTCGATGCGGTAGCACCACGAGGCCGGACCGATGCCGTCGACCAGCGGGTTGCCGGTGGGCTCGATCGGCGCTCCGGGAAAGTCGCTGACCGGCGCAGCACCCACCGGAAAGCGCGGCGGCTGGGTCGCGGGCGACAGGCTTTCGCCGCCGTGAAAGAAGCGGAACACCTTCGGCGCCGGCGTCTTGATGAAGCCGTGCGTCGCGACCTGCTGCGTGTGCCCCTTCACTTCGGAGACGAGCGGATAGCCCTCGCGCTTGTCCTCGCGGTGCAGATACAGGATGAGCCCGAAGAAGAAGATCCAGAACGCGTACAACGTCACCTGCGCGACGTCGACGTAGCCGGTGAAGCCGCTGTGATGCATCGGACCTTCCTACTGGCTGGCGCCAAGCGCACCCGGCAGGTGCGGCGCACCGGGCGGATGCGCATGGCGATGGTTGTCGCGTCGGTAGCTGGCCAGCGGCCCGAGGGTCACCAGCGTCGCCATCAGCAGCACGATCTCGGCAAGGTAGACGGCGTCGTAGCCGGTTGCGCTGTCGTTCAGGCCGGCGCCGAGCGCGCCGTGTTCGGCGAGGCTTGCGACGGCATCGCGCAACACGCCGCCGATCGCGATCGCCGAGCCGGCGGCGAACGCCTGCACCGCGCCCCAGGTGCCGAGCGACAATCCGGTCGTTTCGGCTCCGGCATCGTCCATCGCGCCGGACAGCGTGCCGACGGCGAACACCGCCGCGCCGTAGCCGATGCAGAACGTGCCGAGCCCGAACAGCGCGCGCGAGCCGACCGGGGCGGCGAAGATCACCAGCGGAAACGCGATCAGCCCGACCAGCACGCCGATCGCGGCGAGCCGGTAGCGGTGCAGCCCGCGGCCGAGCTGGCGTCCCGACCAGGCGAAGCCGGCCAGCCCGCCGGCGGCGAGCAGCGCCGTCAGCGCCGTCGTCGCACCCACCGGCAGGCCGAGCACCTGCCCGCCATAGGGCTCGAGCAGCACGTCCTGCAGGCTGAAGGCAACGGTGCCGAGCCCGACCGCGACCAGCCGGCGGCGCGCCTGCGCCTCGCGCCCGATCACCCGCCAGGCGGCGCGAAACGACGGCCGGCGCACGCCCGGAGCAAAGCGCGAGGGCGCGCGCGGCTCCTGGCGCCAGAGCGCGATGCCGTTCAGCACCAGGCTCAGCAGCGCCGCGCCCTGGATCACCTGGATCAGCCGCATCTCGCTGAACCGCGCCAGCAGCAGGCCGAACAGCAGGGCGGCCATCAATACGCCGACCAGCAGCATGGCGCAGAGCAGGGTGACGATGCGCGGCCGGCTTTCGCGCGGTGCAAGGTCGGTCGCCAGCGCCAGCCCGACGGTCTGCGTCGTGTGCAGCCCCGCGCCGGTCAGCAAAAACGCGAAGCCGGCGCCGAGCGGCCCGAGCCAGGCCGGCGCATGGCCGCCGCCATCGCCCGACAGCAGCAGCAGCGCGAACGGCATGATCGCCAGCCCGCCGAACTGCAGCAGCGCCCCCATCCAGAGGAAGGGCACCCGCCGCCAGCCGAGCAGACTGCGATGGGTGTCCGACTTGAAGCCGATCAGCGCCCGCGCCGGCGCGAACACCAGCGGCAGCGCCACCATGATCGCGACCAGCCGGGCCGAGACGCCGAGCTCGACGATCATCACCCGGTTCAGGGTGCCGATCACCAGCGCGATCGTCATGCCGACCGAGACCTGGAACAGCGACAGCCGGAACAGCCGGCCGCCGGACATGCCGAGCGGCGCCTCCGCGGCGAGCGGCATGAACTGCGACGACAGCAGCGTCAGCCCACGCGAGAGGCGTGCGGCGGCGCTCATGCGCGCACCAGCTCGTTCGCCTCGGAGATGTAGAAGCCCGTCGAGACGCGATGGCGGCGCCCCTGCCGAAAGCCGTGCAGCCCGGCCAGCCGCGCCCGCAGCCGTCGCGGCGAGACGGGCTCGATCGCCGGCGCCCGGTCGGCGCGCGGAAACAGCCGCCCGGCGGCGTGCATCGCGGCGAGCAGCGGCGTGCGCGGCGCCAGCGTCGCCAGCACCGCGCGGTCGGCACGGTCGGCCAGTCGGCCGATGGCGTCGGCCATCTCGGCGGCCGGGTAGTGGATCAGCGAGTCCATGGCGACGACGTAGTCGAACCGTCCGAATGCGGGGTCCAGCATGTCGCCGGCGCAGAGCTCGATGCGGGGGGCCACGTCCGCCGGCATCCGGCTCTGCGCCAGCTCCAGCAGCGTGCCGGCGAGATCGACCGCCACCACGTGGGCGCCGCGCCGGGCCGCCGCGACCGCCAGCGCGCCGGTGCCGCAGCCGGCATCGAGCAGGCGGCAGCCGGCGAGGTCGTCGGGCAGCCAGGACAGCAGCGTCGCGCGCATCTCGTCGCGGCCGGCGCGAACCGTGCGGCGGATCCGCCCGAGCGGCGCGTCGGAGGTCAGCCGCGCCCAGGCAGCGGTGGCGGTGCGATCGAAATACGCCTCGAGTTCGCCGCGACGACGCTCGTAGACGCCGGTGCCGGCCGCCACGCCGGTCATCACTCGAAGCCCAGCAGGTCGAAGATGTCGCGGTCCTTCATCGCGCGGGCCTGCAGCGGCGGCGTGCCGCGCCACAGCGTCTCGGCCAGCCGCATGTATTCGGCCTGCACGGCGGCGACCTCCGGGGTCGCCTCCATCTCGAACAGCGTCGCCTTCTTCAGCCGCGAGCGGCGGATCGCGTCGAGGTCGGGCAGGTGCGCCAGCGTGCTGAGCCCGACGGCGGCGTTATAGCGGTCGATCTGGTCGGTCGCGGCGCTGCGGTTGACGATGACGCCGCCGAGCCGGACGTCGTAATTGCGCGCCTTGGCCTCGATCGCGGCGACGATGCGGTTCATCGCGAAGATGCTGTCGAAATCATTGGCGGCGACGATCAGCGCCTGGTCGGCGAACTGCAGCGGGGCCGCGAAGCCGCCGCACACCACGTCGCCCAGCACGTCGAAGATCACCACGTCGGTGTCCTCGAGCAAATGGTGCTCGCGCAGCAGCTTCACCGTCTGGCCGACGACGTAGCCGCCGCAGCCGGTGCCCGCCGGCGGCCCGCCGGCCTCGACGCACATCACCCCGCCGGTGCCCTCGACGACGAAATCCTCCGGACGCAGCTCCTCGGGATGGAAATCCACGCCCTCCAGCACGTCGATCACGGTCGGGATCAGCCGCTTGGTCAGCGTGAAGGTGCTGTCGTGCTTGGGGTCGCAGCCGATCTGCAGCACCCGGTGGCCCTGGCGGGCGAAGGCGAGCGACAGGTTCGACGAGGTCGTGCTCTTGCCGATGCCGCCCTTGCCGTAGACGGCGAACACCCGCGCCGTGCCGGCCCGGCGGGTCGGCTCCAGACGAACCTGGACGCTGCCCTCGCCATCTCCACCCCCGCCGTCGCCACACGTGCCGCAGCCGCTGGCCAAACGCAGCCGGTCCGGCTTCGTATCGATCGTCATGCGGCAACTCCCAAAGCTGGCGGCGCGATGCCCTCGAGCCTGTCCTCGGCCGCCTCGCCCGCCTCGCGCAGCCGCTCCAGCGTCTCGGCGTCCGGCGCCCAGTAGTGCCGCTCGCCGGCCTCGAGCAGCCTGTTGACGATCTTGGCCGAGGCCACCGGGTTGAGCGCGCAGAGCCGCTCGCGCATGCCCGGCTCGAGCACGAAGGTCTCGCTGAGCTGCTGGTAGATCCATGGCGCGACCTGCCCGGTGGTCGCCGACCAGCCGAGCGTGTTGGTCACCTGCGCCTCGATCTGCCGCACGCCCTCGTAGCCGTGCGCCAGCAGCGCCTCATACCATTTCGGGTTCAGCGCCCGGGTGCGCGTCTCCAGGCTCACCTGCTCGGCGAGGCTGCGCACGATGCCATCGCCGCGCGTCTGGTCGCCGATGTAAAGGCTCGCCGCCGAGCCTCGATTGCGCGCGACCGCCCGCGCGATGCCGCCCAGCGTGTCGAAGTAGTGATCCACCGTGGTGACGCCGAGCTCGATGCTGTCGAGGTTCTGATAGGCGACGTCCACGGTCCCGAGCATGTCGGCGAGCACCGCGTCCTGGCGGCAGGCGTGGCCGTCCAGGCCGTAGGCGAAACCCTTGCGGCGCACATACGCCTCGGCGAGCTCGTCCTCGTCGTTCCAGCCGCCCTGGTCGATCATCATGTTGACGTTGGCGCCGTAGGCGTCCTCGGCGTTGCCGAACACCCGCAGCGCCGCCACCGCCATGCTGCAGCCGTTGCGATTGGCAAACGACAGCGCGTGCGCGCGGATGAAGTTCTGGTCGGCCGGCTCGTCCGCCTCGGCCGCCAGCAGCGCCGCCTCGGCCAGCAGCCGCGTCTGCAGCGGCAGCAGATCACGGAAGATGCCCGAGAGCGTCACGATCACGTCGATGCGCGGCCGGCCGAGCCGGGCGAGCGGCACCAGTGCCGCGCCGGCGAGCCGGCCATAGCTGTCGTGCCGCGGCTCGGCGCCGATCAGCCACAGCGCCTGCGCGATCGGGCCGCCCTCGGTCTTGAGGTTGTCGGTGCCCCACAGCACCATCGCCACCGTCTCGGGCAGCGCCGCGCCGTCCGCCCGGTGGCGCGCCAGCAGCCGCTCGGCCTGGCGCGCGCCGTCCTGCACCGCAAAGGCGCTCGGGATGCGGAAGGGATCAAGCCCGTGCAGGTTGCGCCCGGTGGGCAGCACGTCGGCATTGCGCACGATGTCGCCGCCGGGCGCCGGCCGCAGGTAGCCGCCATCCAGCGCATGCAGGATCGCCGGCAGCTCGCCGTCGGTGGCGAGCAGCAGGTCCAGCTCGGCGCGACGGCCCGGCTCGACGATGCCGGCCGCGTCCAGCATATCGGCGCGCGCCGCCGCGTCTGGCGGCCGGCCGACGACGTGCAGGCCCTGCGGGATCAGCGTCTGCTCGAACTCCACGAGCTGCATCCGCAGCGCCTCGACCCGCGCCGTCGCGTCCGTCCAGGCCGGCGCCGCATCGCCGAGCTCGATCGCGGCCGCCTGCGCCTGGATCAGCTCGGCGAGCGCCGAGCGCTGCTCCTCGCTCGACTCCGGCGCCAGCGCCCGCCAGCGATCGACCGAGGTCTTGAGATCGAGCAGCCCGCGATACAGCCCGGCGCGCCCCAGCGGCGGCGTCAGGTGGCTGATCAGCGTCGCCCCGGCGCGGCGCTTGGCGAGCGCCCCCTCGGAGGGGTTGTTGGCGGCGTATAGATAGAGGTTGGGCAGGTCGCCGATCAGCCGGTCCGGCCAGCAGGCGGCGGACAGGCCGGCATGCTTGCCGGGCATGAACTCGAGCGCGCCATGGGTGCCGAAATGCAGCACCGCGTGGGCGGCGAAATCCTCGCGCAGGTAGCGGTAGAAGGCGGAAAACGCGTGCGTCGGCGCGAAGCCGTGCTCGAACAGCAGCCGCATCGGGTCGCCCTCGTAGCCGAACGCCGGCTGCACCGCGACTAGAACGTTGCCGAAACGCTCGCCCAGCACCTGGATCGCGCTGCCGTCGCTGTTCTGCCGGCCGGGTGCGGCGCCCCATTGCCGCTCGATCTCGGCGAGGTGCGGCTCGCGCCGGACGTGGTCGGCGGCAGGAATGCGATGCACGACGTTGGCGTCGGTGCCGAACCGCGCCGCGTTGCCGACCAGCACCCGCTCGCGCAACGCCTCGACGCTGGCCGGCACCTCGACGCGGTAGCCGCCGGCCGACAGCTCGACGAGCACCCGGTGCAGCGACTCGAACACCGAGAGATAGGCGGCGGTGCCGGTGCTGCCGCCATTGGGCGGAAAGTTGAACAGCACCACGGCCACCCGCCGCTCCGCCCGGCTGGCGCGGCGTAGCGCCACCAGACGCGCCACTCGCGCCGCCAGCATTGCCGCCCGCTCCGGCTCGGAGGCCATGTGGCGCCCCGCCGCCGCGCCGCCCTCTTGTCCTCCCTGACGCCCGCCAAAGGTCATCGGCCAGATCGCGCCGTCGAGCTCCGGCAGCGCCACCATCATCGCCGCTTCGACGGGGGTGAGCCCGCGCGCGTCTGCCCGCCACTGCGACAGCGTCTGGAACTCGACCGGGTGGGCAGCGAGGTAGGGCACGTCGAGCGCAGCCAACACGGTCTCGGCCGCCTTCGCATCGTTGTAAGCAGGGCCGCCAACAAGCGAAAATCCGGTGAGGGACAGCATGGCGTCGATCTGCGGCCGGCCGTCGGCCAGGAAGTAGCGCTCGATCGCCGGCCGGGCGTCCAACCCGGCGGCGAAGGCGGGGATGACGTTGAGGCCGCGCGCCTCGAGTGCCGCGATCACGCCGTCGTAATGCGCGGCGTTGCCGGCCAGCACGTAGGAGCGCATGACCAGCAACCCCACCGTGCCCGCCGCGCCCTGCCGCGGCAGGGCGGCGACGTCCTCAACAACCCGGCCCGGCAGCGCGGGATGATACAGCCCGACATTCGGATACTCGACGGGCGCAGCAACGCGCAGCCGCGCGCCCGCTGCGCTGGCCTCGGCTGCGTAACGATCGACCAGCATGCGCACCAGGCTGGCGAGGTTCGCCTCCGAGCCGGCGAGCCAGTATTGCAGCGCCAGGAAATAGCAGCGCGCGTCCTGCGCGGCGCCGGGGATGAAGCGCAGCACCTTGGGCAGGCGCTTCAGCATGCGCATCTGGTCGCGCCCGCTCGCCGCGCCGGACTTGCCGCGGCCGCCGCGCAGCCGCTTCAGCACGCCCATCAGGCCGCCCGCCTCGCCGGCCATCGAGAACGAGCCCATCCGGGTCAGCTTCACGATTTCGGGCGCCGACATGCAGCCGAGCATCGCCCGGCAGCTGTCGTGGCGCGCCTGCAACGCCGGCAGCACCGCGTCCACATGCTCGCCGAGGAACAGCATGGCGGCGATGACGATGTCCGCGCCGGCGATCGCGGCATGGCAGCCAGCCAGCGCCGCCTGATCGTGCCCCCACACGTCGGCCGAGTGCACCGCCAGCGACAAACCCGGCAGCTCGGCGCGCAGCGAGCCCTCCACCTGCACGGCGGCCGCAGCCAGATGGCTGTCCATCGTGACGATGACGATCCGAACCGGCATCGCATCGGCGTGCGTCATCGGCATCTCAGCGTGCATGATGCGCCTTTGCCTCGTACAGCGTCTCGACGGTGATCAGCGCCCGTCCGCGGTCACGCGCAAAAGCCTCGGTGTTGCGCCGTGCGCGGCCGCGCACGAACACCGGCACCCGGCGCAGCTCCCGCTCCGCCTCCGGCGCCCAGGCCGTCCCACAATCCGTGGCCACGTCGAGCTGCGGCGCGTGCGCCTCGGCGCCCAGAGGCGACGCCGGCGCGTGGCGGCCAAGATGCGACGCCGGCGCGTGGCGGCCAAGATGCGACGCCGGCGCGTCGGGCGAAAACTCGTCGTCCTCGCGGAACATGCCGAGCAGATGCTCCTCCAGCCCCATCATCAGCGGGTGCACCCAGCTGTCGAACAGCACGTTGGCGCCCTCGAAACCCATCTGCGGCGAGTAGCGCGCCGG
>CAXUCZ010000090.1:0-308 GCA_964249675.1 uncultured Acetobacteraceae bacterium
AGGTCAGGGGCTTTGCCCCTGGACCCCATTAAAGGCGAAGCCTTTAAAATCCATTCTCTTACGATGTTTTCACCGGACGTCCGGTGGTGTGCGAAGCAGCATGAGACAGCTTCGCCAAGCAAGGAAGAGGGTACATTCCTTCTCCGTGGTCGACGGCACTGCTATGACGGTGCGTCGCTCGATGCTATGCAGCCGCACCGACGGCGGTGGAACCGAGCTCGTGAACAGCGCCATCATCATCTTCCCCGGCACCAACCGCGAGCGCGACATGGCCATCGCGCTGACCCGCGGCACCGGTCGCCCGCCGA
>CAXUCZ010000090.1:318-4068 GCA_964249675.1 uncultured Acetobacteraceae bacterium
GCCACGCATGATCTGGCACAAGGAGATCGACCTCGACGGCCTCGACCTCGTGGTGCTGCCGGGCGGTTTCAGCTACGGCGACTACCTGCGGTGCGGCGCCATGGCGGCGCAGTCGCCGGTGATGCCGGCGATCGTGGCCCATGCGGCGCGCGGCGGCTACGTGCTCGGCGTCTGCAACGGCTTCCAGATCCTGACCGAGGCCGGCCTGCTGCCGGGCGCGCTGCTGCGCAACGCCGGCCTGCGCTTCATCTCGCGCGACTGCACCCTGCGCTGCGAGCGCGCCGACACCGCCTTCACCCGCGGCTGGCAGCCAGGCGAAACCTTCCAGGCGCCAATGGCCCACGGCGACGGCAACTACGTCGCCGACGACGACACCATCGCCCGCCTGGAAGACAACCGGCAGGTCGCCTTCCGCTACGTCGGCGCCAACCTCAACGGCAGCCGCAACGCCATCGCCGGCATCCTCAGCGAAAACCTGCGCGTGCTCGGCCTGATGCCCCACCCAGAGAACATCGTCGACGAAGTAACCGGCGGCATCGACGGCCTCACCCTGTTCAAAGCCCTGGCGGCTTGAGGCAAGGCAAGGGGCTTTGCCCCTTGACCCCATCAAAGGCGGAGCCTTTGAAATCCAACTTTTAGTCATGATCCCGCAGCTACAGTGGTGCCCGTGTTGAACAGGGATGCCCGGCTTCGCCAAGCAGAAAGAATGACTGAGAACCCCAAACAGATTGGGGTCTGGGGCCGCGGGCCCCAGCGGGTCGAGGGCAGAGCCCTCGCCTTCCCCCGCTCAGCCCAAGATGAGGATCCCCCATGCAGCGCGTCGTTGACGACCGTCTAGCGCGCGAGTTCGGCCTCAGCGCCGACGAATACGCCCGCGTCCTGGCGATCATGGGTCGCGTGCCCAGCCTCACCGAGCTCGGCATCTTCTCGGTGATGTGGTCCGAGCACTGCTCGTACAAGAGCACCCGGGTCTGGCTGCGCACCCTGCCGACCACCGCGCCCTGGGTGATCCACGGCCCCGGCGAGAACGCCGGCGTGGTCGATGTCGGCGACGGGCTCGCCGCGATCTTCAAGATGGAGAGCCACAACCACCCGAGCTTCATCGAGCCCTATCAGGGTGCGGCCACCGGCGTCGGCGGCATCATGCGCGACGTGTTCACGATGGGCGCCCGCCCGATCGCCAACCTCAACGCCCTGCGCTTCGGCAATCCCGCCCTGCCGGTGACCAGGCGCGTCGTCGACGGCGTCGTGCGCGGGGTCGGCGGCTATGGCAACTGCGTCGGCGTGCCCACGGTCGGCGGCGAGGTCAACTTCCATCCGGCCTATGACGGCAACCCGCTGGTCAACGCGATGACCGTGGGCGTCGCGCGCGCCGACCGCATCTTCCTCTCCGCCGCGGCCGGCCCCGGCAACCCGGTGATCTATGTCGGCTCCAAGACCGGGCGGGACGGCATCCACGGCGCCACCATGGCGTCCGCCGAGTTCGACGCCGACTCGGACGCCAAGCGCCCGACGGTCCAGGTCGGCGACCCGTTCACCGAGAAGCTGCTCATCGAGGCCTGCCTGGAGCTGATGGCGACCGACGCCATCGTGGCGATCCAGGACATGGGCGCTGCCGGCCTCACCTCGTCCTCGGTCGAGATGGCCGGCCGCGGCGGCGTCGGCATCGAGCTCGACCTTGACCGGGTGCCGCAGCGCGAGACGGCGATGACCGCCTACGAGATGATGCTGTCCGAGAGCCAGGAGCGGATGCTGATCGTGATCCACCCGGAGCGCGAGGCCGCAGCGCGGGCGATCTTCGACAAGTGGGAGCTCGACTTCGCGGTCATCGGCGCGATCACCGACACCGGCCGCATCGTCGTGCGCCACCAGGGCCGCGTCGAGGCGGACATCGCCCTGGCGCCGCTGGAAAGCCAGGCCCCGCTCTACGAGCGCCCCTGGGAGCCGACCCCGCCGCCGGCCGCACTCGGCCCCGTCGACGATCCGCTCGGCGTGCTCGCCGCCCTCGAGCGGCTGATCGGCTGCCCCGACCTGTGCTCCCGCGCCTGGGTGTGGGACCAGTACGACAGCACCGTCGGCGGCCAGACCGCCCGCCGGCCGGGCGCGGCCGACGCGGCCATCGTCCGGCTCGAGGGCTCGCGCCGGGCGCTGGCGCTGACCACGGACTGCACGCCGCGCTACTGCCTAGCCGACCCCGAGGCCGGCGGCGCGCAGGCGGTGGCCGAGGCCTGGCGCAACATCACCGCCACCGGCGCCACCCCGCTGGCCATCACCGACAACATGAACTTCGGCAATCCCGAAAAGCCGCGGATCATGGGCCAGGTCGTCGCCGCGCTGCGCGGCATCGGTGCCGCCTGCCGCGCGCTCGACTTCCCGGTCGTCAGCGGCAATGTCAGCCTCTACAACGAGACCCAGGGCGTCGGCATCCTGCCCACGCCGGCGATCGGCGGCCTCGGCGTGATCGAGGACGCCGCAGCCGCGCGCGGGATCGCCCTGCCGCCGAACCTCGACTTGGTCCTCGTCGGCGGCCCCGGCACGTCGCTCGGACAGTCGCTGTGGCTGCGCGAGGTCGCCGGCCGGGAGGATGGCGCGCCGCCGACGGTCGACCTCGCCCGCGAGCGGCTGCATGGCGAGTTCGTGCGGGCCTTGATCGCCGAAGGCCTGGTCGCCGCCTGCCACGACGTCGCCGATGGCGGCCTGCTCGTCGCCATTGCCGAGATGGCGCTCGCCGGCGACACCGGCGTCACGCTGACGGCGATGCAGGGAGTGCCGCACGTCGCCTGGTTCGGCGAGGACCAGGCCCGCTACGTCGTCGCGACGGCGCAGGGTGCGGGCGTGCTGCTGCGTGCCGCCACAGCCTCCATCCAGGCGAGGCTGCTGGGACGGAGCGGCGGCGACAGTTTGACACTGTCGGACGGCGCGACCATATCGCTTGACAGCCTGCGCAGGGCGCATGAGCGTTTCCTGCCGGAGTGGATGGAAGGCTGACCAATGCCGATGGCGGCGAGCGAGATCGAGGCGTTGATCCGTGCCGGGTTCCCGGATGCCGTCGTCAGCGTCGAGGATTTAGTCGGCGACGGCGACCACTACGCCGCAACGGTCGTCAGCGAGCAGTTCCGCGGCCGCTCGCGAGTCCAGCAACACCAGCTGGTCTACACCGCCCTCGGCGGCCGCATGGGCGGCGTCCTGCACGCCCTCGCCCTGCAGACCTCCGCCCCCACCGACACCAAGCCAGTGGGCGCCACGCAACAGGAGATCACACCATGAGCATCCAAGAGCGTATCCAGAGCGAGATCAGCGCAAGCCCCGTCATGCTCTACATGAAGGGCGACGCGATGTTCCCGCAATGCGGCTTCTCCGCCCGGGTCGTGCAGATCCTCTCGCACCTGAAAGTGCCGTTCAAGACCGCGAACGTGCTGGAAGACCCGGAGCTGCGTGAAGGCGTCAAGGCCTTCTCGAACTGGCCCACCGTGCCGCAGCTCTACGTCGGCGGCGAGTTCATCGGCGGCTGCGACATCGTGACGGAAATGTATCAGTCCGGCGAGCTGGAGACCCTGCTGGCGGAGAAGGAGATCCCGCATCAGCAGGCGGCGTAGGCAGCAGGGAAGCGGTTCTTTTTTGAAAAAAAGAACCAAAAAACTTCTGCCCGTAAGAGGTCACCGCGGTCCCATCACAAGCCACCGTCGCTGACCTCCCGACTGATAAAAGTTTTTTGCTTCTTTTTTTCAAAAAAGAAGCACTTTCTTTAAG
>CAXUCZ010000090.1:4078-9661 GCA_964249675.1 uncultured Acetobacteraceae bacterium
TCCTTGATGTCCCTGAACGTCAGCTCGCTGCTCGCGTCCGCTGTTCGCTTCATCATGAAGGCCGAGCTGGCCAGGTAGACCGGATCGCCGTCGATATCGTCGGCCATGGCGGTGCGGTTCGCGTCCTGGAACAGCTCCAGCCTGAGGCGCTCGCCGCTGACCCATCTGGCCAGGCTGTAGGGCGTGCTTTCGAAGCTGATCGCGACGCCGTACTCGCCGGCCAGGCGCGCCTGCAGCACGTCGAGCTGCAGGGTGCCGACCACGCCGACGATCGGCGGGCTGCCGTCACGCGGCCGGAACAGCTGCACGACGCCTTCCTCGGCGAGTTCCTGCAAGGCCTGTCTGAGCTTCTTCGCCTTCATGGCGTCGTTGAGGCTGACGCGGCGGAGGATTTCCGGCGCGAAATGCGGCACGCCGAGGAAGTTCAGCGTCTCGTTGTCGGTGAGCGTATCGCCGATGCGCAGCGTGCCGTGGTTGGGGATGCCGACGACGTCGCCGGCATAGGCCTCGTCGGCGACCTGCCGGTCGCGGGCGAAGAAGAACTGCGGCGCATGCAGCGGGATCAGCTTGCCGGTGCGCACCTGGCGCAGCCGCATGCCCCGCTCGAGCCGTCCCGAGCAGATGCGGGCGAACGCGATGCGGTCGCGATGGTTGGGATCCATGTTGGCCTGGATCTTGAACACTAAAGCGGTGAGCGCCGGCTCGCTCGCCTCGACGATGCGGGTGTCGGCGGATTGCGCGCGCGGCGAGGGGCCGTATTGCGCCAGCGCGTTGAGCAGGTCGGCGACGCCGATCTCGCGCATCGCGCTGCCGAAGTAGACCGGCGTGAGGTGGCCGGCGGCAAAGGCGGCCGGGTCCCATTCGGGCAGCGCCGATCGCACCAGGTCGATCTCCTCGCCGAGCGCCGCCATGCGCGGGTCCGATTGGCCGAGCTCGGAGGTCAGCCGCGTCTCGCGCGTGCGCAGGTCATAGGTGCCGACGAACTCCGACGCGCGGCCGACCGGCCAGGTGAGCGGCGCCGTGTCGAGCGCCAGGCCGCTGGCAACCTCGTCGAGCAACTCGAAGACGTCGCGCGACTCACGATCCATCTTGTTGACGAAGGTGATGATCGGAATGTCGCGCAACCGGCAGATCTCGAACAGCTTGCGGGTGCGCGCCTCGATGCCCTTGGCGGCATCGATCACCATCACCGCGCTGTCGACGGCGGTGAGCGTGCGGTAAGTATCCTCCGAAAAGTCTTCGTGGCCCGGCGTGTCGAGCAGGTTGAACACGCAGCCCGCATGCTCGAACGTCATCACCGAGGTGACGACGGAGATGCCGCGGTCACGCTCGATGCCCATCCAGTCGGACCGGGTGCGACGCCGCTCGCCCTTGGCGCGCACGTTGCCGGCGAGCTGGATCGCGCCGCCCGACCGCAGCAGCCGCTCGGTCAGCGTCGTCTTGCCGGCGTCCGGATGCGAAATGATCGCAAACGTCCGCCGGCGCGCGATCTCGGTCTTGATCGTCACCGGGCCGACTCCGTCATGCCGCCGGACCAATTGCCCGTCTGCCACGGCCGCGGCCGGCGCGGCGGGAAAGCGAATTCGTTCTGGCCGGAGTTCAGCGTGAAGTTGGGGTTGAAGAACGGATCGCGCTGCAGCAGGTGGCCCCAACGCTGATGCATGTAGGCGACCTCGCGGGCGAACCGGGCATGGCGCACCGGGTCGGTGTCCACGCCGCGAGAGACGCTCTCGAGGTGATACAATGTCGCATAGGGCGTCCAGAGATTGCGCAGGCCGCGCTCGGCCACGCGCAGGCAGAAATCAACATCGTTGAAGGCCACGCTGAGGTTCTGCTCGTTCAGCCCGCCGACCGCCAGATACGTCTCCCGCCGTATGGCGAGGCACGCCGCAGTCACCGCCCAGACATCGCGCACCAGGCAGAGATGGCCGAAATAGCCGGGATCGTCGCCGCGGCTGCCGACATATTGGTGGCCGGCCACGCCGCCCATGCCGACAATCACGCCGGCATGCTGCACCCTGCCGTCCGGATAAAGCAGCTTTGCGCCGACCGCGCCGATCTCCGGCCTGCGCGCCTGCGAGACCATCTCGACGAGCCATTCGCCATCGATCACGTCGACATCGTTGTTGAGCAGCAGCAGGATCTCGCCGGCGGCGTGACGCACCGCTTCGTTGTTCAGAGCCGGATAATTGAACACCCCCGGCTTGTGCAGCACGCGAACGCGCTCGTCGGCTGCAAGCTTGCTCAGCAAGGCCAACGCGGCTTGCTCGGTGCTGCCGTTGTCGACGATGAGGATCTCGATGTTGTCGTAATTCGTGCGATTGAGCACCCCATCGATGCAGCGCTCAAGCAGCATCGCCCGATCCTTGGTCGGAATGATCACCGACACCAGAGGCAGCGTTTGCGGCAGCGGATGGACGACCCGCAGCCATTGCGCAACAGACGGGTTGCCGGTCACGCGTGCGCCGCTCCCGGTACGCTCGAGATGCTCGGCCACCGCGCGCTTCGCGTTGGCGACGCAACGATCCATCCAGCTTTGCGAAAACGAGCCCTGACCCTTACGCCAGTGATACAAGATCGCCGGAATGTGCCGAATGCGCGCCGCTCCGCAGCGCTCGAAGGCGCGCAGCACCAGGTCGTAGTCCTGGCTGCCTTCATAGCCGACGCGCATGCCGCCCAGCTCGGCAATCAGGCTGCGACGGTAGACGCCGAGATGACTGACCATGTTGTGGCCGTGCAGAAGGTCGAGGTTCCAATCGGTCTTGAAATAGGGCTCGAAGCGCAGGCCGTCGGCGTCGATGCCGTCTTCGTCGGAGTAGATCACGTCCGTCTCGGGATACGCCGCGATCTCGCGCGCGACTTCGTAAAGCGCGTGCTCAGGCAGCAGGTCGTCGTGATCCATCAACGCCACGTAATCGCCGCTCGCCAGCGCCAGCGCCGAATTGGTCGCCGCCGCTATGTGGCCATTCTCGTCCCGGCGCACGACCCTGACGCGACTGTCCTCACCGGCGATCTCCTGGAGCAGCGCCCAGACATGCGGGCTCGGCGAGGCATCATCGGCAAGGCACAACTCCCAGTTCTCGTAGAGCTGATCGCGCACGCTCGCGATCGCCGCGCGCAAGTAGTCCAAATCCGTTTCGTAAACAGGGATCACGACCGAGATCAGCGGATGCGACGGCAGGGTGACGATCTCGGTGCGGATCGCCATCCGGTCTCGCTCATCAAGCGTGTCGTACTCGCGCGCCCAGCGCTGATAGTGCGTCTCCTGCCGGCGCGTCTGTCCCAGGCTCGCATTCAGGCTCGGATTGCCGCGCGTTCGGCCGAGCCTGCCGGTGGCCGCCGCCAGCGCCAGCCCGCCGGACCGCCGCAAGCCGCCGCGCAACGGCGCCGGAATGCGATGCGCGATGTGGCGCAGCGGCTGCATCACCCGCCACAGCGTCGAGCCGGTGATGATCTCGCGCTCCGACTTGGCATAGGCGAGCTCGCGCCGAAGATGATCCAGCGTCCGCTCGGTGCGCTCGGAAGCGGCCGCGAGCTCGCGCTGCAGCCACTGCTCGGTGACCGCGCGACGCTCCCGATCGAGCGCCTCGACCACGTCCTGCACCGCCGACAATCCGCCAAGCCGCCGCCGCACGGCGCGACGCTTGCCGTCCGCCTCAGCCAGACTGAGCTCGAGCTGCTGGATCGTTGCCTCCTGCTCCGCCACCGCCGCGCGCAGGATCCGCAACTCGCTGTCGTCATCGATCGCCATCGTCGCGTTCTAGCCGTTTGCAGGTGTCGCCGGAAGCAGAACGGGGCCGGCGCATCGGCGCCAGCCCCGCAATCAGGCTCGGCAGCCGGGTCGGATCAGCGCGAGTAGTACTCGACCACCAGGTTCGGCTCCATCGTCACCGGATAGGGCACGTCGGTCAGCTTCGGCGCTCGCGCATACCGCCCCTTCATCGCCCGATGATCGACCTCGAGATAGTCCGGCACGTCGCGCTCGGCCGACTGCGTCGCGTCCAGCACCACCGCCAGCTGCTTGGACTTCTCGCGAACCTCGATCACGTCGCCGTCGCGAACCAGAAACGACGGGATGTTCACCTTGCGGCCGTTGACCGTCAGGTGACCATGGTTGACGAACTGCCGCGAGGCGAATGGCGTGATGGCGAACTTGAGGCGGTAGACCACGGCGTCTAGCCGCCGCTCAAGCAGCTCGATGAGGTTCTCGGACGTGTCGCCTTTGCGACGCACCGCCTCCTCGTAATACTTGCGAAACTGCTTCTCGCTGATGTTGCCGTAGTAGCCCTTGAGCTTCTGCTTGGCGACCAGCTGGATGTTGTAGTCCGACGGCTTCTGCTTGCGGCGCTGACCATGCTGGCCCGGCCCGTACTCGCGCTTGTTCACCGGCGACTTGGCGCGGCCCCACAAGTTCACGCCAAGGCGGCGGTTGATCTTGTACTTGCTCTCCGTGCGCTTGGTCATGCGCCGGTTCCTTCTTCAATGCCGTCGGCCCGTTCGCCGGACCTGATGTGGCTTGTTGCACCGGTAGGCCGCATGGCTAGCGGCGGGATCGCACCCCGAAGGTGCGTCCGCGTTCCCGGCAGTGGCCGCGCTCTTATCTGCGCCTTGCAGGATTGTCAAACAACGCGGCTGGTGACACCTACGCCATCCATGGTCACCCGCGCGGAAATTCTCTGGCTCGCCGTCTCGTCAGGCGTCGCCGGCGCCTTGATCGGCGGGCTGATGCTCGGCGTCGGAATGGATCTGCTCGCCAACGGCCAGCCGCTCGGCCTGCTCCTGATCATCCCCGGAGCCCCGGCCGGCGCCATCATCGGCTGGTGGCAGGGCCGCAAGCTCGCGCGACAGCTGGACCCGTAAGGCCGGGCCAGAACCCACGCCGGAGCAGCGGGCCTCGCCTCAAGCCGGCACGAGCTCGCGAGGATCCTCGCTGAGCAACGACGCAGCGTCCGACGCCCAGGCGAGCGTCACCGTCTGCCCGACCTGCGGCAGCCCGCCGGCGCGCCAGGCCGGCATCAGGGTGGTCAGCTCGCCAAGCCCGGTCGCGACCCGCAGCCGCAGCGACGAGCCGTCGCCCCGCGCCTCCGTCACCGTGCCGGACAAGCGGTTATCCGCCACCGCCTCGGGCTCGAGCAGGATGACCCGTTCGGGACGCAGGCACAGCGCGATGGCCGCGCCAAGCCGCGGCCGCGCCTCCTCGTCATCGAGGTACTGCACGAACCGCTCACCGCCGCCTGACCAGATGAAGCCGCCCTGCCGCGCCTCGCGCACCAATCCCGCCATCAGATTGGCCGGGCCGAGCAGGCGAGCGGCGCGCGCGTCGTACGGCCGCTCATAGAGCGCCTGCGGAGCGCCATCCTGGACGATGCGGCCGTGCTCGAGCAGCACCACGCGGTCCGCCAGGCTCAGGGCGAGGCGAGCGTCGCGGGTCGCGAAGATCACCGCCCGGCCATCCGCGGCAGCCTCGCGCAGCAGCTGCGGCAGCACCAGGCGCATCGGCTCGTCGAGCCCGGCGAGCGTCTGGTCATCAATCAGCAGCAGCCTCGTGCGCCGCAGCAGGATGCCGGCCAGGCACAGCGCCGC
>CAXUCZ010000091.1:0-9637 GCA_964249675.1 uncultured Acetobacteraceae bacterium
CATCTCGTCGCCGTCGAGCTCGACGACCGGGGCCTTTACCTTGATCTTAGCCATGCCTGTCCTCGCTTGCCTCGGGTGCGGCTTAGGATCGCCTTCCGAGATAAGCAAGGCCACGCCGTAGCACCTGAGACGGCACGGCCGGCAGCGGCGGCTGGTGAGGGCTCAGCGGCGAGAGCGGCGCAGCAGGCTGCGCACGATAGATGAGCCTAAGGTCATGCCCAGGCCCTGGCCGCGCCGGGCGAACAGCCCTCCGGCGCCGCCGAGGAGGGCGTCGCGCGCCAGCGCACCGCGCAGCTCTCCGACGGAGCGTTGCCGCAGCGCCAACGCCTCACGCTCGATCGGATCCGGCACCACTCCGGCGGCCAGGATGCCGAAGATGACGGCAAACACGACGTCGACGCCGAACACGATCAACATCGCCCAGAACGGCGCCATGCCGCCGAATTGCGTCAGCGCTTCGAAGCCGAGCGCGTGCAGCAACACAAGGCAGGCTATCGCAAACACGATCGCCACTGCGCCGAAGGCGACACGTCGAACGCTGCGCAGCAGAAGGCGCCGTAAACGGACAGTCTCGGCTCTCGCCGCGACCTTCGCGAGCCGGACGGTACGCATCATCAGGCGCTGATGCGGCCGACCAGGTAGCCGAGTCCTGCCGCTACGAGGATCGCGATCAACGGCTGGTCACGCACGCGCTCGGACACCTTTTCGGCGCCGTCGGCCGTCATCGCCCGGGCCTTCCTGGAGTAATCGTCCGCATAGCCGGCGGCGCTGCTCAGGGCTGGGGTCACCCGGTCCGCCATCAGGTGCTCGACCTGGGCGCGCAGCTCGCGGATCTGATCCCGCGCGTCGTCCGCATTCGGAAGGTTGTCAGTGATGGCCATGCTGAGGCACTCCTGCTGCGCGACTTTGATCGTGATGGGTGGACCAACGCTGCCTTGACCGGGCGGTTTCAGCAAGGCGGTTTCAGGTGCAGAACGACACGCCGACGCCGCGCGACCCGCCGAGCCTGCAATTCCGTGCCGTCGGCCTCGATCCGGCAGACGAACGCCGCTCGCGCCTGTCGTTCCAGGTCGCGCCGGGCGAGGTCGTGAGCCTGCTTGGCCCGGCGGCCGGGCTGAGCACGCGGCTGTTGATGCTGGCGGCGGGCCTCGCCAGCCCTGCGACGGGCCAGGTGCTGGTAGACGCCAAGCCGGCGCCGCTGCAGCGCCGCGCCGGTCAGCTCGGCATGATGTTCCGCCCGGAGGCTTTGTTTCCGCACCTGAGCGTGCGGCAGAACATCGGCTATCCGCTCGCCGTGTCGGGCCGCTGGGGCAGCCGGTTGTCGGCGGCAGCGCGCAAGGCGCGACGACGGCAGGTGGCGCTGGTCGCGGCCCTGCTGCAGCTTGAACCGCTGCTTGGGCGCTATCCGGCCTCGCTGGACGGCATGGCCCGTCGACGGGTGAGCCTGGCGCGTGCGGTGGTCGGCGAGCCGACGCTGCTGCTGCTGGACGAGCCTCTGGCAGGGCTCGGTCGGGCGGCGCGCGACGACCTTCAGGTGGCGCTGCGCCGCATCCATGATTGGCTTGGCGCCACCACCCTGGCGGCGATCGGCGAGCCGACGGAGGCGCTGGCGATGTCGGACCGTGTCGCCGTGCTCGGCGCCGACGGCGGCATCGCCCAGTTCGCAAGCCCAGCCGAGCTGCACGAGCGGCCGGCGAGCCCCGCTGTCGCTGCGGCGCTCGGCCCCACCAATCGGCTGGTAGGCAGGATCGAGCGGGTCGAGGACGACATCGCTCAGGTTCGCCTGGATTGCGGCCCCTTGGTGGAGGCTCGGCTCGCCGAGCCGGATGCGCATGCGAATGCGTTACAGGGCGCCGCCTGCACGCTCGTCGTGCGGCCAGAACGCATCGCGGTAGCGGCGATCAGCCCCGAGGAATTGGGCGAGACGGGCGGCGGCGGCGCCGTCGCCGCGACCCTGGTCGAGGCGCTCGACATGGGTGAGCAGCTGCGATTACGGCTGCTGGTCGGCACCGGCACCGAAATCCTCGTGCTTCGCCCGAAAGCGGCGGGGATCGGCAGGCTGGCGCCCGGCCACCCGGCCTCCATCGCCTTCCAGCCCTACCACGCCTTGATCTTCACCCGTTGACCAACAGCCGCTGTCCCGTGGCCGATTGCTTGGTGAGAGGGCACGGGGCTAGGGTCCGCCGGCATGCACCGACACGACCTATCGCTGCTCCTGATCGCAGCGGCACTGCCGGCGTTCGGCTCGATGGCGACCGCTGCGTCGGGGTCGCCGTCGCCCGCCGGCGCCGTGCCTGTCGCGCTGCGGCCGGATCTTTCAACGACGCAACTGCGACGCCTGGTGCTGCAGCCAGCAGCCGACGCCGCTGGGCTGCCGATCAACGTGGTGCATTGGGACGGCGAACTGGCAGGGCTGGCGACGACAGGAGGGGCGGAGCTGGTCGAAGCCGATGCGGCCACGCTGCAGGCAGGCTGCGCTGCCGGCCGCTTCTCCGCCATGGCCTGGCCGGCGGCCCTGCGCGCCGGCCTGATCGCTTCTGGCTTGAACGGCTCCGGCGGCTCCAGCGCGGACGGCTGCGTCCTGGGGCTCGCAACCCGCTCCACCGTGCTCGCCTGGGACCACGACAGACTGTCCACGACGCCGAACTGGGGCGATTTCTGGGATGTCGCGCGTCATCCCGGCCGGCGCGGGATGCAGCCGGGTCCGCGCGGCAACCTGGAGATCGCGCTGCTGGCCGACGGGGTTGCCGCCGGCGACGTCTACCGCGCCCTGGCCACGCCGGCCGGCCTCGACCGCGCGTTCCGCAAGCTCGATCAATTGCGGCCCTACATCGTCTGGTGGCGGCGGGACGACGAGCCTGCGCGGCTGCTGGCGAGCGGCGGCGTGCTGCTGACCACGGCGCCGGCCGAGCGCATCCTGCAGGCAAGGCCAGCCCACCCAAATCTTGCGCTCACCTTCGAGCAGAGCCTGTTTGCGGTGGATGGCTGGGCGCTCGTCGGCCAGGTCGGCCAGACCGGCGAGGCGCCCGCGCGCAGGCTCGCCGCGCAGCTCGCCTCGCCCGAACGACTCGCCGCCTACGCGCTGGCGGCCGGACTTGGCTCCGCAGCGGACGGCGCGCAGGTGAGCAAGGCGCTGCGGATCGACGAGGCATTTTGGGCCGCCAACGCCGCCAGGCTCGCCGCCCGCTTCGACAGCTGGCTACGCTCGTGATCGGTCTACTCCCGGTTGCCTGCCTCGCGCTGCTGACGCTGCTGACAGCGGCGTTCGTCGGGTTGGGCGGCTTTGATCCCGCCTGGCTGGACGGCCTGCGACAGCTCGCGGCCGACCCTGGCTGGCTTGCTGGCGGCGTCGACTGCCTTGTAGTCGGCACGCTTGTCGGTGCGGTGGCGCTACCGCTCGGGGCTGCTGCCGCGCTCGGCGTGTGGCGCTTGGAGCGACGCCGCCGCGCGCCGGCGCTGGTGATGCTCGGGCTGCCGTTGCTGCTGCCGCACGCGGCGCTGGCACCAGGGCTGATGCGGCTGGCCGCGCGGCTTGGCGGCGAACAGGACTTCGCCGCCTGGGCGCTGGCCGAGCTGGTGTTCGCCGCGCCGATGGTCGCGCTGGCCGGCGTGCTGTTTCTACGCCGCGTCGACCCACTGCTGCTCAGCGCCGCGACCGCGTTCGGCGCCGGTCCGATACGGCGCGCAACGCTGTTGCTACCGCTGGCCTGGCCGGGATTGCGGCTCGGCCTGGTCGGCGCCGTATCGCTGCCGTTCGGCGACGTGACGGTGGCGCGCCTGCTTGCGGCACCGGCGCATCGTGCGCTGCCGGTACGCATCGTCGATGGCGCGGCTGCCGGCGAGCCGGCGGCGGCGGCGGCGGCGATGCTGCTTGGCCTGGCTTGCCTGTTGGCGCTGCTGGCCGCCTGGCCGTCGCGGCTGCCTGGCGAGGCGCGTCGGCACGTGGCCGTCCGATTGTGACCGCATCGTTCAGCGAGCGCCGGGAGGCCGACGCGACGGTGCTCACCCTGGCCGGAAACCTCGACGCCGAGGGCGTCGCGGCGGTGTGGCCGCGGCTGATCGATGCGGCGCTCGGCGCCCGCGGCAGCCGGCTGGTGCTCGACCTTGGCGCCCTGCGGGTCTGCGACACCTCGGGCGCCACGCTGATCGCTGCGGCCGACGCGGCGCACGGCGCGCCGGCTGAGCTGCGCGGCGGCGCGGCGGGCGCCCAGCAGCTCATCGACACCGTGCGCGGACTTGAGACCACGCCCGCCGCGACCCCGAAGGGCGACCCCACGGCTCGCCCAATATCGATCCCCGGCATCGCCGGCATCGGGTTCGTCGGCGAGATCGCGATAGCCGCCACCCGGCTGCCGGCGCGCCGACGCATGCTGCGCCTTGGCGAGCTGCTGCTGCTGATGGAGCAGGCGGGTTGGCGGGCGATGCCGCTTTGCGCACTGGTCGGCGTGCTGCTTGGCCTGATCATGGCGTTCCAGTCCTCGCTGCCGCTACGTCGGTACGGCGGCGAGATCTACGTTGTGAACCTGGTTTGCGCCGGGGTGCTGCGCGAGCTTGGCCCGCTGGTCGCGGCCATTATCCTGGCCGGCCGCACCGGCTCGGCCTATGCCGCCGAGCTCGGGACGATGACCGTCAACTCCGAGATCGCCGCCATGACCACCATCGGCGCCGATCCGGTGACCATGCTGGTGCTACCGCGGCTGGTTGCCGCCTTGCTGGTGATGCCGGCGCTGATCCTGACCCTGGAGCTGGCGGCGCTAATCGGCATGACCACCGTGGTGCTCGGGCTGGGGTATCCGCTCGCCGCCGTCGTCCATCAGATCGCCAGCGGGCACTACACCGGCGACCTGCTGGGCGGCGTCTTCAAGGGCTGCGTGTTCGGCGCCGCGGCGGCAGCGATCGGTTGCGGGGCGGGGCTTGCGACCGGCGACGGGCCGCGCGCCGTCGGCCTCTCGGCGACCCGCGCCGTGGTCGGCGGCCTGGTCGGCTGCATGCTGCTCGACGCGGTGTTCTCGGCGCTCTACTTCCGGCTCGATCTGTGAGGCTGCTGGCGCATCGGCCCGGCGCGCCGCCGCTCTGCGCGACCGGCGTCTGCCATGCCTATAACGGGCGGTCGCTGTATCGCGACGTCTCGTTCGAGGTGCGTCCGGGCGAGATCTTCGTCATTCTGGGCGGCTCGGGCTCGGGCAAATCGACGCTGATGCGCCAGTTGATCGGGCTCGAGCAGCCGCTATCGGGGCGCATCGAAGTGCTTGGCCACGACATGCAGCGGCCGGTGCGAGGATTGGCGCGCCGACTGGGCGTGATGTTTCAGTCCGGCGCTTTGTTCGGCTCGATGAGCCTGCTGGAGAACGTCATGCTGCCGCTGCAGGTGCATACCCGGATGTGCCCTTCGGCGCGTGAGGCGGTGGCGCGCACCAAACTTGCCTTGGTTGGCCTCGCCGATTCCGCCTCCAAGCAGCCGTCCGCGCTGTCCGGCGGGATGGTCAAGCGAGCCGGCATCGCCCGGGCGCTCGCGCTTGACCCGACGATCGTCTTCCTCGACGAGCCGGGCGCCGGGCTCGATCCGGTGACCTCGGCGGGGCTCGACGCGCTACTGCTGGAGCTGCGCGCAACGCTCGGCGCCACCTTCGTCGTGATCTCGCACGAGCTGGCTTCGATCCTGGCTGTGGGCGACCGCTGCATCATGCTCGACAGGACGGCCGGCGGGGTGATTGCGACCGGCGATCCGCGGGTTCTGCGCGACAGCAGCAACGACCCGAGGGTGCACGCCTTTTTCCATCGCGAGATGGGCGCCGGCGCGAAGCACAGGCTATGACGCTTGGCTGGAAGGCCGAGAGGCCTGCACCATGATGCGGGCGAACGCCGGCAGCGCGCTTCGCGTCGGTCTGCTGGTGGCGGTCACCACGGCGCTGCTGGTCGGATTGGTGATACTGTTTGCCGGTGGACGGGTGCGCGAGGGACGCACTCTGGAGAGCTACTTTTCCGAGAGCGTGCAGGGGCTCGACGTTGGCGCCGCGGTGAAGTTCCGCGGCGTGACGCTGGGCCAGGTGACGCGGATTGCGCTGGCTGCGTCCGTCTATGCGACGCCTGGCGGGATGACCGGGGACAGCGCCGCCGATCGCCTGGTGCTGGTGCGCTACACGGTGGATCCGGCGGCCTCGGGCAGCCTCGGCGACGTCGCGCATGCGATCGGGACCGGGCTGCGGGCACGGCTCGCAAGCCAGGGGCTGAGCGGCCTCGTCTATCTCGAGCTCGACTATCATGCGCCGGCGGACTACCCGCCGATGCCGGTGCCGTGGACGCCGGCTGTGCTGCAGATACCGTCCGTGCCCAGCACCCTGACGGTGGTCAAGGCCGGGGCCGAGGAGCTGCTCGGCAAGCTCGATCAGGTCGACTACGCGGGCCTTGCGACGAGCGCCGCCGCAGCGTTGCACGACGTGCGCGGCGAACTGGAGAGCGGCGACGTCCATGCTTTGCTGGGCGAAAGCCAGGCAACCCTGGCTGCGCTGCGCGCCGCCGTCACGCGGTCCGACCTGCCGGCGCTGGCAAGCCAGGCGCGCGCCAGCTTGGCGGCGCTGCAGGGCGTCGCGGCCGACCGCCGCTTGCCCGCGCTGCTCGCGCATGCCGACGCCGCCATGACGCGTCTGTCAGACGCCGCAGTGACGCTGCCGCCGCTGATTGCCGCGCTGCAGGCGACCGCGGGGCGAGCCGACAACACGGCGGCCGATCTACAGGCGCAGCTCGGCCCCATCCTCACCGACGCGCAGGCCACCATGCAGAACTTCCGCGACCTCTCCGCCCGGCTTCGCCAGGATCCCGGGCTCGTGCTGTCCGCCGCGCCGCCCCGCGATAAGGTCGTGCGATGAGCGTGCGCCGCACGCGGTCGACGAACGCGGCCGGCGCCACGGAGGCGGCGCGGCGGCAGCACGCTGTCGCAACGATGCTGCAGGCTGCGTCCTTGCTCGTCGGACTTGGCGCCTGCAGCGTCGTGCCGGTTCGTCCCTATCGGGAGGTCGTCGAGTGGCCGCTGACCCTGCCGCCGGTTGCCAGCCGGGAGGCGCCGACCCATGCGCCCGTCCTGCTGCTGCGCAACGTCGCCGCGGCAGCGGGATTGGAGGAGCGCGGCCTGCTGACGCTTCGTCCCGATGGCAGCCAGTTTCTCGATCTCTACCAGGAATGGACGGTGGCGCCCGCTGAAGGCGCGACCGGGGCGCTGCTTAGTCGGCTGGCGGCATCCGGCCACTATGCCGCCGTTCTGAGCCCAGGTAGTCGAGCTCACGCCGACCTCATCCTTGAAGCCACGCTGACCGCCTTCGTTGCCGAACCAGGCCAGGCGCGGGCCAGACTCGCGATCACCCTGGTGAACGGCAGCGGCGCGGTGCTGCTGCAGGCGGTGCAGACGGGAACCGCGCCGCTCGCCAGCGAGCAGCCGGCGGCGAAGGTGGCGGCGCTGAAGGCGGCGTTGTCGACGACGATCGGCGAAGTCGTGCAGGCGCTTCAGTAAGAGGAAGCGACGGGCTTCTTGTTTGAAGAAAACAAGCAAAAAGCCGTTTCGGCCGTCACGGGCTTCATCGGGCGAAAGATTTTTGGTCCTTTTTTGCAAAAAAGGACTGCTTGCCTCGCCTCCGCATACTCGCGTAACGCGTGTAGCCATGACCGTCGCCCGCATGCGCAGCTTCGCCTTTTCCGGCATCGAGGCGGTGCCGGTCGAGGTGCAGGTGCAGATCTCGCCGGGTCTGCCCGCCTTCCTGGTCGTCGGACTGCCCGACAAGGCGGTCGGCGAGGCGCGCGAGCGTGTTCGTGCGGCGCTCACCGCAATGGGCTTGTCGCTGCCGCCGCGCCGCGTGCTGATCAACCTCGCGCCGGCGGACTTGCTGAAGGAAGGTTCGCACTTCGACCTGCCGATTGCGCTCGGCGTGCTGGTGGCGATGGACGTGCTGCCGGCCGAGGAGATGGCGCAGTATGCCGCGCTTGGCGAGCTGTCGCTGGACGGCTCGCTGAACCGGGTGGCTGGCGTGCTGCCGGCGGCGATGGCTGCGGTCAATGCCGAGCTTGGCTTGATCTGCCCGGCCGCGCAGGGTGGCGAGGCGGCCTGGGCGGGCGCGCTCGACGTGCTGGCGCCGCACGACCTGCTGAGCCTCATCAACCACTTCAAGGGTGAGCCGATGCTGCTGCCGCCGGCGCCGGCGGGGCTTGCGGCCGCCCCTGCCGCGCCGGACCTCGCGGCTGTCAAGGGGATGGAGAGCGCGCGCCGGGCGCTCGAGATCGCCGCCGCGGGCGGGCACAACCTGCTGCTGATCGGGTGGCCCGGTGCGGGCAAGTCCATGCTCGCCTCGCGCCTGCCCGGTCTGCTGCCCGACCTGCTGCCGGAGGAGGCGCTCGAGGTCAGCATGGTGCACTCGGTCGCCGGGCTGCTGGAGGACGGTCGATTGCTGATGCGGCCGCCCTATCGCGAGCCGCATCACGGCGCGAGCCAGGCGGCGCTTGCCGGCGGCGGGTGCAAACGGCCATTGAGAACTAGACTCGGCCACTAAAGTCTGGACTCTTTGAGGTGTAGATGCGTTTTAGGGTGGCGTCGTGTCTGAGCTAGGATCAACGCGCATTCGACTTGGGCGTACGCTGTCGATCAAACACCTCAGGTTTGATGGCTTCCCGGAAGGTAGCGGTTTTTGGTGGCTGCGGTGGATAGACTATGGCGCAGCAACAACCAGGTCGCGGTCGTCGTATCTACATCTTTTGTTTTCAAAGCTACCTGAAAACACTCAGCTACATGGTCTGCCTGTTCTAAGCGCTGATCTCGCCGCCTGCAGACGGCCTTCACATCGTGCAGAGGCACACGTCGGGTGGCTCCCAGTACTTAGGATAGGTCTGGTTGTTCAGGCAGGCATGATAGTTGGAGAACTCGGGGCAGAACTCCACTGCTTCCAGTTCGAGTCTTCTGTTCACCTGGAGAGAATGGAACTGCTGTTCCACGCGGATCCCGCCACGGTGAGTTATCGCCGCCGCGATCGCTTAATGATTTTCGAGGGAGCCTCTGCATTTGATATAGGGAATAGACCCGGTCTGCTCAGTCCAAGCGTCTACCCGCTTACCGGGCTAAGCGACGGCCGTCTTCTTACTTTTTGTGCTCGCAATCGAGACGCTGATTCTCCGATACTTGCTTTACCATGCGCTGAGGTTCTTCGAATTGGTTATGCGCCGCATGCCTCTCTTGCCCGTGCCGTCGTCGACTGCGGTTGGAGTCGATGGATGTCCCGAATGTTCGACATGGAGCATACCGGGCCGCTCCGAGATGGTTCTGGCTGGCAAATAGCGCCGCTCACCAAACTGCAGGTGGAGCACCTTGCTGTCGCGGCAAATTTAGCCATCAACCCCCTCGCTCGTCGCCGAGCTAACCTAATTCACAGCGAGCTAATTACAACACGACGTGGAGTTCTAGCTGCACTTCTCCCGTTCCAGTGGGAGAAGCTGAGTTTGACAGTCGCCTGCATCCATCAAGGCGCGCATGCGGCCGCCGCGCAATGGTTCGGCTACGCCATAGAAAGCATACAATGGCCGCCACCGCCGCACGGACCCCCTGGTAAGATCATTTGGATACCGAAAGGTGACTCAAGGCGCTGACCAGACCGCTTGTCTT
>CAXUCZ010000092.1:0-225 GCA_964249675.1 uncultured Acetobacteraceae bacterium
GCTGTTGCCGGTGTTGAACGAGGCGGCGATGCCGCCAGTGGCGGCGGCGTTGCCGGCCGGCAGGGGAGCGGGCTGACGGGCTTTCAGCTCGCGGTCGGCGATCGTGTAGCTGAGCTCTCCCGTCAGGGCGAGCGGACGCAGCAGCGGCATCGGCAGCTCGTTTAGGCCTTTGCCGAAATAGGCGGTCGGCGCGGTCGAGCCGTCATGGTCGGCGCCGGTGTGGAT
>CAXUCZ010000092.1:235-9569 GCA_964249675.1 uncultured Acetobacteraceae bacterium
CTCGCGGATGATGCCAAGCGAGAGGACGAGCTCGTGATCGGCGTTGGTGTAGGCCTGCCACTTGCCGGTGATGAAGACGTTCTCAAAGCCAGTCTGGGTCTTGGCTCCGTTCTGCTGCTGGATGTCATAGCCATCATTGAAGATCAGGGCGGTGTTGTCGGTGATCGTCTTGTCGAGCTCGACGCCGAGGTCGGCCTGGTGGGTCGGGCCGGCGCCGCCGTCGGCGGGGCCGCGGACGTAGGTGACGGCCGGCAGCGAGGCTTCGTCGGCGACACCTGGATCGTCGATCGTCAGGGTGACGGGGAAGAGGCGCACGCCGGCGATGACGTGCGCGGCGGCGGGTGCGGCAAGGGTCGCCGTCGCGGCGAGCGCGAGCGGCAGGATGGGCGGTCGCATGGCAGAGCATTCTGCGGCACCAAGACGGAAGGCAAGGGCCTTGCCCTTGACCCCGTCAAAGGCGGAGCCTTTGAAATCCATTTATCAGGATGTTCGCCACATCGGTGACGTCGGACAAGGTGTGGCGAATGGCTTTATCGAAGGGGTCTGGGGCCTCACGGCCGCGGCGGGTTCAGGGCAGAGCCCTGACCTTGATTTTTTTAGTCGTCGCTTTCAGGGCGTTCGCCGATGACGTCCCGCGCCAGGGCGGGAGCATGACGATGGCGTTCAAGGATGATCTGTCCACGCTCGACCCGGCGATCGGCTACGACTTTCAGGACTGGGCGGTGATCCGCTCCATCTTCAGCGGGCTGATGGACTACGTGCCCGGCACCACGACGCTGCGGCCGATGCTGGCTGCACGCTACAGCCTGTCGGCGGACGGGCTGACGTACAGCTTCAGCCTGCGGCCTGGCGTCATGTTCAGCAACGGGCGGCCGCTGGTGGCGGGCGACATCGTCTACTCGCTGACGCGCACGCTCGACCCGCGCACGGCGAGCCCGGGGGCGCCGTTCCTGGCGGCGATCGATGGGGTGGACGCGTTCGTGCGTGGCCGCAGCAGGACTGTCGCGGGGCTGTCCGCGCCCGACCCGGCGACGGTGGTGATCCGGCTGTCGCATCCGAGTGCCGCGTTCCTGCAGGCGCTGGCGCTGAACTTCTCCTTTGCCGTGCCGCGCGAGGAGGTGGAACGGCCGGGCAACGATTTCGGCCGGCATCCGGTCGGCACCGGGCCGTTCGTGCTGGCCGAGTGGAAGCCGGGCGAGGCGCTGACGCTGGTGCGCAACCCGCACTATTTCGAGCCCGGGATACCGCATCTGGACCGGGTCACCATTCGGGTCGGCGAGGAGCCGCTGACGGCGGTGCTGCAGATCGAGGGCGGCACGGTCGACGCGCTCGGCAACGATATTCCGCCGGCCCGCTTCAACCAGATCCTGCACGACCCGGCGTGGAACGGGCAGGTCGCACACGCGCCGAAGCTCGAGACGGTCTATCTGGCGATGAAGACCAACCAGAAGCCGTTCGACGACCTGCGGGTGCGCCGGGCGGTGGCGGGCGCGATCGACAAGGCGCGACTGGCGAAGCTGCTGAACGGCCGCTACGTCGTCGCCGGCCAAGTATTGCCGGTGGGCATGCCCGGTTACGATCCCGGCTATGCGGGGTCCGCCTATGACCCTGGCGCAGCGCGGGCCTTGCTGGCGCAAGCGGGCTATCCGGCCGGCTTCTCAACGGTGCTTTACTCGAACAACACCGACCCCAACCCGCGCCTCGCCCAGGCGATCCAGCAGGACCTGGCGGCGATCGGCATCCATGCCGAGCTGCGCGCCCTGGCGCTGCAGACGTTCAACGCGGCCGCCGGCTCGCCGGGCGACGCGCCGCTGGTATGGTCCGGCGTCGAGGGCTGGTCGGAGGACTACCCGGACCCGTCCGACTTTTTCACGCCGATCCTGTCCTGCGGCAGCGCCAAGCCGGGCGGCTGGAACTGGTCGTTCCACTGCGACCCGAAGCTGGATGCGGCGGCAGAGGCGGCGGACGCGATCTACCAGCCGGCGCGAGACGCCGAGCGGCTGGCGGCCTGGCGGGCGGTGTTCGCCGGCGTGATGGCGGAGCAGCCGTGGGTGCCGCTGCTCGACGCGCGCTTCAACACGCTGCACAGCCGTCGGCTGGCCGGGCCGGAGGCGCTGATGGTCGACCCGATCTATACGCCGATCAATTACGCGCATGTCTGGGTGACGGACGGCAAGTAAGGCCAGGGGCGTCGCCCCTGGACCCGATTAAAGGCGAAGCCTTTAAAATCCATTTCTTGTCCGTATATGTACCGCCCGTCGAGGCTCGCAACGAATGGGGTCCGGCGCCGCGGGCCCGGTGTCGGGATCCATCGCACGTGTGCGATGGATCCCGGTCCAGGGCAGCGCGCTGGCCTTACTTTACGAAGCCGGCGGCATAAAGCGGAACAGTTCCCACTGCCCTTGCTGCGTGCTGCCGTGCTCGTGGAACTGCGCCATGTCCTGGATGTGCGAGGCCGTCACGTAGACCGATCCGTCGGCGCCCTCGGCCATGCTGTCGGGCCAGCGCAGGCGCGGGTCTGTGGCCACCACGGAGTAGCGGCCGTTCGGGGCGAGCATCTTGACCGCGTTGTCCTGCGGGTCGGTGACGAAGAGCTGGCGATGCTCGTTCATCCAAAGTCCGTCGGCGACCTGCGTGGTCGCGACGGCGCCGACGGCCTTGGCGATCGTGGCCGGCGGCGTATGCGGGTCGATCAGCAGCGCGGTCGGCACGCGGTAGAGCGTGCGGCCGACCAGCGCCTGCCAGTAGAGCGTGCGGCCGGTGGGGTCGAGGGCGATGCCGTCGGCGGCGAACGCAGGGATGCGATGGTCCGGCCGACGCAGCTCGTGGCCATCGACCATCGGCACGACGCCGGGCTGCGGCTGGGTGCGCGGATCGCCGTCGAGCACGCGGCGGGCGGTGCCGGCGGCGACGTCGACGACGAGCAAGGCGCCGCGTTGGCCGCTATCGGTCATGAAGGCGTAGCGGCCGTCCGGGGTCACGCGCACGTCGTTCATGTAGCTGCCTTGCGGGGCTGCGGCGACGTCGAGATGGATCACCTTGACGACCGCGTTGGTGCGCAGGTCGATCTTCACCAGCTTCGGGCCACCGGGCTTGGTGAACTCGTTGCCGGGGGCGGCCGGGTCGACGACCCAGAGGAAGCCTTGCGGGTCCACCGTCACGCTCTGCACGCAGACGAAGTGGTCGCCCGTCGCGAGCGGGGCGAGGTTGCTGTAGGCGTTCCAGGCGGCGTTCGGGTAGGGCGTGAGGCTGCCGTCGCGGCCGACCTCGGCGACCGAGATCGGGACGTCCTTCTCCCAGCGCGGCAGGTTGACGAAGATCCGGCCGTCACGGCTGACGGCGACGCCGGTGACCTGGCCGTCGAAGCCGGCGACGCGGGTGACTCCGGGGTCGGCGGCTCGGGCCGACAGCAGTGGCGTGGACGCCAGCAGGGCTGCCACCATCAACGCCCGGCGCCCTGCCTGGCCGCGGATCTTGCCGGCCGCGGTATTGCGATCGACGGGCAGCTTGGCGTTGCGCTTGTCGCCGCGTTCGTGCCGAACCGTTGCCTTCATGATCGAACCCACCCGTTATCCGTGAGCTCGGCCTAACGTTGTGGGAGCGCGCGCGGCCGGTGGATCGCGATCAGATCGGCGCGAGCCGGCGGACCGAGCCGATTGACGCCGCGCCTTGCGCGCTCATCCAGTCGATGGCACGGGTCGTATACACCCCGAACGGGAGCGAGCGGGCGGCATGCTGTGGAAGGAGAGCCCGGGCAGCGCCACGGTTCATGCGGCGCAGCCGCCGATGCCGGCGAGCCCCGGGATCGCGGCGTTGGCGCTGCCCGAGCTGGACCCGCTGTTCCGCCAGGCGGAGCGGCTCGACCACGAGAGCGCCTGGTTCGGCCATGTGCCGTTCGCGCAGTGGCTGGTGCGAGCGGCCCAGCCGCGCCTGCTGGTTGAGCTCGGCACCCATTCGGGGATCTCGTATGCGGCGTTCTGCCGGGCGGTGGAGGCCGAGGGGCTGGCGACGCGGTGCTACGCCGTGGACACCTGGCAGGGAGATGCGCATGTGGGCGGGCTGCCGGAGGCGGTGTTCGCCGACCTCGATCGCTACAACCAGGCGCGCTTCGGCGGCTTTTCGCAGCTTCTGCGGGCCACCTTCGACGACGCGGCCGAGAAATTTGCCGACGGTTCGATCGACCTGCTGCACATCGACGGGCTGCACACCTACGCGGCGGTGCGGCACGACTTCGACACCTGGCGACCGAAGCTGTCCGACCGCGCCGTGGTGCTGTTCCACGACACCAACGAGCGCCTGGCGGATTTCGGCGTCTGGCGGTTCTGGGCCGAGGTTTCGGCCGAGTATCCGGGCTTCGAGTTCGTGCACAGCCATGGGCTCGGCGTACTCTGCGTCGGCGAGGCGGCGCCGGCGGCGGTCCTGGCGCTGGCCGAGCTGTCGCCGCGCGAGACGGCCGCCGTCCGCGGGCGGTTCGCCCGGCTCGGCGAGCGCTGGGAGGTCGAGTCGCGGGCGCTGCTGCTGGCGCGCGACGTGGCGGCGCGTGATGGCCATATCGGTGGCCTGACCGAAGCGCTGCGGGTCGCGACGGTGCGGGCCGGTGATGCGGCGCGGCTTGAGGCCGAGCGGGCGGCGCTCAGGGCTGAGCACGCGGTGCTCGATGAACGGCTGACGGAGCTTGAGGAGCCATTGCGCGTCGCCGCCAGCTTGCGGCGCGAGAACACCGCGCTGCGCGCCGTGCGTCAGGCCGAGCTCGACCAGGCGGTGCGGGCGACCGAGGAGCGCTTCGCGCCGGTGCGTGCGCAGGCGAGCCACGCAGCGGCGCTGGCGGCGGCGCTGGCGGCGGCCGATCGGGCGCCGATCCGCTGGTTTATCGTCCGGTTCCTGCGCTGGCATGGGCGGCGGATCGCCAAGGCGGCGTGGTGGGTGATCACGCCCTGGCGGATGCCGCGACGGATGGCGGAGATGCGCGCGCGCCCTGTCATCGCCGCGCCGGCTGCGCGGGCGCCGGTGATCGCTGCGCCGGCGCCGTCGGTGGCCCCGCCGGCGTCGGATGCCGCAGGGGCGGCTTATGCGCGCTGGATCGCCGACATCGAGCCGCTGCAGCAGCGCCAGCCGACGCCGCCGCCGGCGGTCCCCGGCCCGGCCGAGCCCGGCATCCGGTTCAGCGTGCTGATCGGCCTGACCGACGCGCCGGCGCTGCTGGAGCGCACCCTGGCATCGTTGCGGGCTCAGCTGGATGGGCGCTGGGAGGTGCTGATCGCGAGCCTCGATGCGCCGGGACGCAGCAGCGAGCGGCCAGGCGAGCGGGAGGTCCGCCGCGTCGGCATCGGGCTGGCGTCGGAGCGGGGCGCGGTGCTGCAGACGCTGCTTGAGGCGGCGAGTGGCGCCTGGGTAACGGTGCTGGACGCCGGCGACGTGCTGGCCTCAGACGCGCTCGGGGTGCTCGACGGCGCGATCGCCGCGGTCGGCGACCTTGCCGTGCTGTATGCCGACGAAGACGTTCTGAGCGCCGACGGGCGCCGGGTCGCGCCGCAATTCAAGCCCGATTGGTCGCCCGAGCTGCTGACCGCCTACAACTATTTCGGCCGCCTCACCGTGCTGTCGCGGCCGTTGGCGCTCGCCGCCGGCGGGTTCACGGCAGGAACGGGCGCCGGCGCCGAGTGGGGGTTGCATCTGCGCTTGACCGCCGAGGCGGAGGCTGCCGGGCGCCGGATCACGCGGGTCTCGCGGGTGCTCTGCCACCGGGCGGAGGTCGGCGTCGACCGGCCGGTTCCCGGCAGCCTGGCCGCCGACCAGCACAGGGCGGCGCTGGCGGCGCATTGGCGGGCGGGAGGGATTGCGGCGGCGGTCGAGACGCAGCCCGACGGCACCCAGCACAGCCGCTTTGCCGCCGCCGACACCCTGGTCTCGGTGATCATTCCCAATCACGACAGCCCCGACATGCTGCGCCGCTGCGTCACGGGTCTGCTGGAGCGCACCGCCCACCGCCGGCTCGAGGTGATCATCGTCGAGAACAACTCGACCGACCCGCGCACAACCGCGCTTTACGACGAGTTGACGGCGCGCGGCGTGCGGGTGGTGCGTCACGACGCGCCATTCAACTATTCCGCCGCCTGCAACCGGGGGGCTGCGGTGGCCGCCGGCGCGCTGCTGCTGTTCCTCAACAACGACATTGAAGTGGTCGAGCCCGGCTGGCTCGGCGAGATGGTGCGGCTCGCCGAGCGGCCCGGCGTCGGCATCGTCGGCGCCAAGCTGCGCTATCCGGACGGGACGCTGCAGCACGCCGGCGTCGCCGTCGGCATCCATCTCTATGGCTTGATGTTCAACCGCGGCGACGAGGCGGAGTGGGGGGTGTTCGGCTCGCCCAATACGACGCGCAACTGGCTCGCCATCATGGGCGCCTGCCAGATGGTGCGGCGCGCGGTGTTCGACCGCGTCGGCGGCTTCGACGAGGCCTACCAGGTGGCCAACAGCGACGTCGCGCTGTGCCTGCGCGCCCACAAGGCCGGTTGGCGCACCGTTTACACGCCCTGGGCGACGCTCCTGCACCACGAGGGGGCGACGCGCGGCCATATCAACCCGGCGGCCGACATGGCGCGTTCGGCGCGCGAGGTCGCGCGGCTCGGCTTGGAGACGGACCCGTTCCTGCACCCCGAGCTCAGCGGCTTCTTCGCCGTGCCGCGGCTGCGCATCGCCACCGAGCCGAGCCTGCGCGACGTGCTGGCGCTGGACGCCGCGCGCCATCTCGCCGGCGTGCCGGCGGTGGACCCGCCGTTCGACGCCTTCGACGATGCGGCGGTGCTGGCGCGCACCGCGCTGCCGGCAAGCCTGGCGTTCTGGCCGCCTCAGCCGCCCGGCCGCGTCAGCGACGCATGGTCGGCTGCGCGCTGGATCATCGACCTGCTGCGCAGCCGACGCGACCTCCGCCGACGCTTCCCGCATGCGCTGCGCGAAGGTGGGGAAGGGTCGTTCGCAGCTTGGCTCGACGGCGAGGGCGGCCGTTCGCTCGGTTTGCCCGAGGCGGCGCGCGGCGCCGTGCAGGAGGCGTTCGCGGCTGACCTGTCGGCGGCGCCGCGTCAGCTCTTCCTGTGGCGCGACGACGTGCGTGAGGCCTTTCCGCTTGGCCTGCTGCCCGGCAGCTGCGGCGATCTGGCCTGCTGGATGTTGGGCCATGGGGTGACCGACGAGGGCCAGCGCCTTGAGGCGGCCTGGTGGTTCATCCTGTGCTGCCTGGAGGATCCGGCGGCCGAGCTGGTGCGCACCTATCGCTTCTCGCCCAGCTGGCAGCAGGCTCATCCGATCGCGCTCACCGTCTTCGGTCGCATTGCCTTCTCAGGCTGGCTCGCCGAGCGGTTCGGTCTGTCCGTCGACACCGTCTGGCTTGATCCTGCGGGCTGGCCGACGGGCCTGTCGGCCGCTGACGAGCTGCGCCTCGCCTATGCCGCCGAGCCGGGCTGGCGGGCGGCGCATCCGGCGGCGTTGACCGATGCGGACGGCGCCGCGGCGTTGTTGCAGTGGCTCTCCGGGTCCGAGCCGGGGTTGGCGGAGCCCGTTCGCGCCTGGTGTCGCGAGCGTCTGGCCGATGGCACCGCGGCGGCGTTGGCAGGCCTCGGCATCAACGTCGTCGGCCATTTCTGCTATCCGTCCGGCCTGCGCGTCTCGGCCGAGGCGATGTGCGGGGCGATGGAGCAGGCGGGCGTCGCCGTCTCCCGCCGCGATGTGCGCACCGACCGGCGCGATGACCCGCACCATGCGGAGTTCGGTGGGCTGGAGCTGCACGATGTCACCCTGATCCATACCCAGGCCGAGCCGTTCTTCGACACCTCGTTCGCCCGCGCCGATCTCGGCGAGCGGGCGCCGAGGACCTATCGGGTGGCGTACTGGTATTGGGAGTTGGAGAGCGTGCCGGCCTACTGGGCGGAGAAGGCGCGCCAGGTCGACGAGGTGTGGGCGGCGACGGCGTTCGTCGCCGACGCGTTGCGCGGGGCGTTGGACCGGCCGGTGCACAGGTTGTTTCCCGGCGTTCAGGTCGGCCGCTTCACCCCGCGCCGGCGCGGCGCCTTCGGCCTCACCGGCGCCGAACAGGGCCGCTTCACGTTCCTGTTCTCGTTTCACATGGGCTCGGTGATGGAGCGCAAGAACCCGTATGCGCTGATCGCCGCCTTTCGCCAGGCGTTTCGGACGGATGAGCCGGTCGACCTCATCCTCAAGACCACGTCGTTCGGCCATGAGGCGCAGGTGCGGGCGCTGCGCGAGGCGGCCGAGGGCGCCAACATCCAGGTGCTGGAGCGGGTGACGACGCCGGACGAGACGCTGTCGTTGATCGATTGCTGCGACGCCTATGTCTCGCTGCACCGCAGCGAGGGGCTGGGCTTGACGATGGCCGAGGCGATGCTGCTCGGCAAGCCGGTGATCGCCACGCGCTACTCCGGCAACCTCGACTTCATGGACGACGCCAACAGCCTGCTGGTCGACTACAAGCTGGTGACGCTCGGCAGGCCGGTGCCCCCCTATGACGCCGCGGCGCGCTGGGCGGAGCCGTCGGTGGACCATGCAGCGCGGTTGATGCGGCGGCTTTACGACAATCAAGGCTACGCGGCGGAGCTTGGCGCGGCGGCGCGACGCGATGCCGAGCGGCGGTTGTCGCTTGACGCCGCGGGGCGGCGTTTTACCAGGCGGCTCGAGGCCATTCGGCAGCAGCGGTAGGCGCTTCGCCCTTGACCGGCCACGCCCAAGCGCGCACTTGCCCGATGGGTGTTGGGGCGTCGCCAAGCGGTAAGGCAACGGATTTTGATTCCGTCATTCGGAGGTTCGATCCCTCCCGCCCCAGCCACAGCAAGCACAGAGGTGAGCTGGTCACTAAGAGACTTAGCCGATGAGTATCGAACCCTCGGAAACAGTCCTAATCGGTCAGTGGAGTTCCCGATGCGGACGCGTTGTTGCCGACGACGTTTGTATACGGATATTTAGTCTGACTAAGTCCTACCTGATCGAGATGGCACGAGACGCAAGAGGGTGGGGTGCTCTGTATCATGATCCAAACGACGGAAGGTATTGGGAGCTCACTTATCCGCGCGGCGAGCTTCAGGGCGGCGGACCGCCACAATTGAGCTGTGTAGCCGCGGATGGTACAAAAAAAGGCTAGGCCCTGCCCTGGACCCGCAGAGGCGGCGCTTCCAGACCCGCATCTGTTTGGGATCTAGACTGGCGCTTTCTTGCTTGGCGAGGCCAGTCAATCCTGCTTTCCAGGCCATCGTCCTCGCATGCTGGACTGAATAGCAGATGGATTTTAAAGGCTTCGCCTTTAATGGGGTCCAGGGGCAAAGCCCCTGGC
>CAXUCZ010000093.1:0-9528 GCA_964249675.1 uncultured Acetobacteraceae bacterium
TTCTACCTCAACCAGGACCGCGGCGTGCCGTGGATGTTCGGCCTCTTCGTCGGCCTGGTGGTGGCCACCAACTATGCGCTCACGCGGTCCAGATGGGGCCGCTGGATCACCGCCGTCGGCGGCAACCGCGAGGCCGCGCGCCGCGCCGGCATCAACGTGAAGCTGATCTACACCAGCGCCTTCGTGCTGTGCTCGGCGTTCGCCGCGATCGGCGGCGTGCTGTCGGCCGCGCGCCTCGCCTCGGCCAGCCAGCAGGCCGGCACCGGCGACGTCAACCTCGACGCGATCGCCGCCGCGGTGATCGGCGGCACCAGCCTGTTCGGCGGCCGCGGCAGCGCCTACTCGGCCCTGCTCGGCATCATCGTGATCGAATCGATCTCGAACGGATTGACGCTGCTCGACCTGTCGTCGTCGCTTCGCTACATGATCACCGGCGGCGTGCTGGCGATTGCGGTGATCGTCGACTCGCTGGCCCGGCGCTCGCGCGTCTCGCATGGCCGCGCCTGAGGCGGCCGGGCCCGGCCCAGTGAGCGAGGCGCGCGTCGCCTGGGTCACCGGCGCCTCGTCGGGCATCGGCGAGGCGCTGGCGGCCCGGCTCGGCCGCGCCGGCTGGGCGGTGATCCTGTCCGGCCGCAGGGTCGCAGCGCTCGAGGCGGTGGCCGCCGGCATCGACGGCCCGACGCTGGTGCTGCCGTTCGAGGCCACCGACTACGACGCGCTGCCCGCCGTCGTGCAGCGCGCGACGGCCTGGCGCGGCCGGCTCGACCTGCTGGTCAACAACGCCGGCGTTAGCCAGCGCAGCCTGGCGCTCGACACCGGGTTCGCCGTCTACCGCTCGCTGATCGAGACCGACTTCCTCGCCCCGCTGGCGCTGACGCAGCTGGTGGTGCCGCACATGGTGGCGCGGCGCTCCGGCCGGATCGTCGCCGTCAGCTCGCTCGCCGGCCGCATCGGCTCGCCGCTGCGCACCGGCTACTGCGCCGCCAAGCACGCGCTGCTCGGCTACTCCGAGGCGCTGCGGGCGGAGCTGGAGCTGGCCTACGACGTCGGCGTCACGACCGTCCTCCCGGGCTCGGTGCGCACGCCGATCGCCATCAACGCGCTGCAGGCGGACGGCTCGGCGCGCGGGGTGTCGGATGCCAACATCGATGCCGGCATGGACCCCGCGCGGGTCGCCGAGATCATCGTCGACGGCATCGACCGAGGCCTGCGCGAGGTCGTCGTGGCGCAGGGCGGCGAGCTGACGGCCAGCGAGGTGCGCCGGCAGGATCCCGAGCGGCTGTTCGCGGCGATGGCCAGGGAGGGCGCCCGGTTGGCTGCGGCGCGCGCCGCGGCAGGCGAGGGGTTCCGGCCGGACCCGAACCTGGTCGGTCAGCGGGCGGAGTAAGGTAAGGCCAGGGCTGTCCGCCCTGGACCCGATTAAAGGCGGAGCCTTTAAAATCCATTCACTAGGCTGATCGGCGCGTGCGGTGGTAGCGGAACAATCGCGTCGTCCCACTCGTCTAGGGGTCTGGGGCCTACCGGCCCCAGCGGAGTCCAGAGGCAGAGCCTCTGGCCTTCCTTAAAGACTAGGCATAGTGGCCGTCTTGCCGGCCAGCCGGGCGCCGAAGGTGAGCAGCGACGGCGCGGCCCGCATCACCGCGCGGGCGACCGGCGCGTTGTCCGGCCGGGTGGCGAGCCAGGCGAAGGCGGTGGCGGCGCGGACGCGGCCGCTGAACTGCCGGCGCCACGCCGTCGTGTAGCGCCGGCCGGCCAGCGCCTGGCCCTCCCGGGTGCGGACGTTCACCCGGCTGAGCTCGGTGGTCAGCAGCCACGCCGACTGGATCGCCATCGAGATGCCTTCGGCGATGATCGAGTGCGACTCGCCGGCGGCGTTGCCGACGTAGAACACGCCGCCGTCATGGCAATGCCGGAAGCCTGGCCGCATCGGTCCGGCGGCGACCCACGGCTCGTCGGGCTCGGCATCGCCGAACACCTCGCGCACGCCGCGGCAGGAGGCCAGCAGGTGGCGGTGCACCGCCTCGGCCGCGCTGCCGCCATGCGCCTTGCGCGCGCGCGCCAGGGCATCGCGTCGCAGGCAGTAGGAGACCGACAGGCGTCCGTGGTCGGCCCAGGCGAGGCCGCCATAGCCGCCCGGAAACGCCAGCAGCGGCATCAGGTCCGGCGCCATCGAGACGCCGCGGAAATGCGCCTTGAAGCCCAGCAGGTCGGAGGGGTTGTTCACTTTCTCGAGCTGGGTCGGCAGCGAGCCGCGCTCCCAGGAGCCGTGCGCGGCGATCAGCACCGGCGCGCGCAGCGTCGCCGCGGCGCCGCGATGCAGGATCTCAACGGTGCTGATCGTCTCGCCGACCGACAGCGCCACCGCCCGGCATGGCTGGAACACCTGGGCGCCGGCCGCCTTGGCGGTGGCCAGCAGCATCTCGTCCAGCACGTCGCGTCCGAGCGCCCGGCCGAAGCTGGCGGACCTCGTCGCGGGAACCGGCGCCTCGACGACGTCCTCGCCGGCGAACAGCGCCAGCCGCCGGACCTGCGGACCGGCCTGGGCGCGCCAGGCCTCGCCGATCCCAAGCTGGTCGATCACCGCCAGCGTGGTCGCCGACATGAACTCGCCGCACACCTTGCGGCGCGGGTAGGTCGCCTTCTCGACGACGGCGACCGACCAGCCGAGCTTCGCCAGCGCCAGCGCGCTCGTCGCTCCGGCCGGCCCGCCGCCGATGACGATGGCGTCGAACGTCATGAGGTTGGACGCATCCACACTCCCGACATGGCCCGTCTGGGCGCGCTGCCTAGACGCACGAAGCGGCGATGACAAGGCCGCCGCTCGCGTCAGGATCAGGGAGCAGGCTCCCTTGTCTCGCCCTGCGTCCCGGCCATCGCCTGTGCTAGTCGCACAGGGGTGAGGAACAAACAGACGAAGAAGAGCGGCGCCGAGCCGGGCGAGCGGGCCGCGCAGCTGGCCGCCGAGCGCAACCGGAAAATGGCTGTCTCCGCGCACGCTTATGTGCGCGGCAGCACGGCCCAATTCTACGAGTGGCTGGAGGCCTCGCACAATGCCGCGCTGCCGGAAGGGCCGGCCGTTTGGATCTGCGGCGACTGCCACGTCGGCAACCTCGGCCCGGTTGCGAGTGCGGACGGCGCGTTGGCGATCCAGGTCCGGGATTTCGACCAGGCCGTCATCGGCAACCCGGCGCACGACCTGATCCGCCTGGGCCTGTCGCTTGCGATGGCGGCCCGCAGCTCGGACCTGCCGGGCGTCACCACCGCCTACATGCTGGAGCGCATGGTCGAGGGCTACGAGTCCGCCTTCGCGCCGCAGGTCCAGGGTGAGACGCTCGATACGCCGGACGCCATGCCGAAGAGCGTCCGCGCGGTCATGCGCGAGGCGGCGGGCCGGTCCTGGAAGCACCTGGCGGACGAGCGCATCGAGGGCGTCGCGCCGGTGATCCCGCTGGGCAAGCGGTTCTGGCCGCTGACGGAGGAGGAGCGCGCCGGCGTCGCCGCCCTGTTCGCGCAGGAGGACCTGCGCCGCCTGGTCACGGTGCTGCGCAGCGGCGCCGACGGCGCCGCGACCCGCCTGATGGATGCCGCCTACTGGCGCAAGGGCTGCAGCTCGCTCGGCCGGCTGCGTGTGGCGGCGCTGCTGGCGATCGGCGAGGGCAGGGCCGAGCGCCATTGCCTTGTCGACGTGAAGGAGGCGGTCGCCGCGGCCGCGCCGCGCAGCACCAGCGCCGAGATGCCGCGCGACAATGCCGAGCGGGTGGTGACCGCGGCGCGCCACCTCTCGCCTTTCCTGGGCGGCCGCATGGCCGCGGCGCGCCTGCTCGGCCGCGCGGTGTTCGTGCGCGAGCTGCTGCCGCAGGACCTCAAGCTGGAGATCGAGCACCTCTCGCAGGCGGAAGCGATGAACGTCGCCGAGTTCCTGGCCCGCGTCGTCGGGCGCGGCCATGCGCGCCAGCTCGATGCGCAGGCCCGCCGCGCCTGGCTCGGCGAGCTGCAGGTCAATCGAACGCGCTCGCTCGACGCGCCGTCCTGGCTGTGGAACAGCGTCGTCGAGCTCGCCTCGCTGCACGAGGGCGCCTACCTGCGGCACTGCCGCCGCTACGCCATGGAGCGCGCTGCTTGAGCGTCGCCGCGCCGCGCCGGCCCGACGCGTTGCGGTGGTTCACCGGCAGGGTAGAAGGCCAGGGCTCTGCCCTGGACCCGCTGGGGCCTGAGGCCCCAGACCCCCATCCACTTGAGTTTACGCTGGCTCTTTCTTGCTTGGCGAAACCGATCAAAGCCTGACGCCCACACCATCAAGCTCGGAGTTCTGTCGCCACCGGGCATGGATTTTAAAGGCTCCGCCTTTGATCGGGTGCAGGGCAGACAGCCCTGCCCTTGCTTTGGCTCTAGATCCCGCCGAACCAGTTGTAGCCGGGCTTCTCCCAGTAATCCTGCTGGAACGTGTTGGTCACCTCGAGTGCGGTGATCCATTTCGGGTTCTTGTAGCCGAGCTTGGTCGACATCCGCAGGCGCAGCGGAAAGCCGAACGGGTCGGCCAGCGTCTCGCGCGCGTAGCGCGTCGCCAGCAGCGTTTGCGGGTGCAGCGCGGTCGGCATGTCGATGCTGCTCGGGTAGTCGTCCGCCGTCTTGAAGGCGACGTAGCGGGCGCTGAGGTCGGCGCCGACGCGCTCCAGAAAGGCGCGTAGCGGCACGCCGCCCCACTGCCCGATATAGTCCCAGCCCTCGACGCAGACGTGGCGGATCACCTCGTCGCGCTGCGGCAGGGCCGAGAGCTGCTCCGCCGTCCAGGGCCGCTTGTCGGCGATCAACCCGCCGAGCTCAAGCTTCCAGGTCGCGCCGTCCACCGGCTTGAGCTTCGTCAGGTCGAAATAGGCGTTGTACTGCGGCGGCTTGAGCACCATCGACTCCGGGTAGGTCGGCGCCAGCTTGGTCGGGTCGAAGATCAGCTCCTGCAGGCCGTCGTTCAACCTCGACATCGCGCGCAGGCCACGATCGACGGCCTTGGGCGTCGCGACGCCGCAGCCGCTCAGCAGGCTCAGCGCGCCGAGCGAGAGCCCGTGCGTGAGGACGCCGCGGCGCTCAAGCCTGCGGATCAGCGGCCGATGGTCGTCCAGCATCGCCGGGTCCGGCACGCTCACGGGGCGGAACGGCGACCTCATGGCGCGGCGCCCTGCTCGCCCGGATGGTGGCCGTCGCGCAGCGGCGCCTTGCCGTCGGCCACCCTTGGGCCCCCGGTCAGCATGGCCCATAACGTCTGCGGCACCAGAAGCGATAACGCGACATGCACGGCGAGAAAGCCGACGATCACCGCCATGCCCAGGAAATGCAGTTGGCGGCCGCGTTGGAAGCCGCCGACCAGCGCCACCGCCCAGGAGAACTGGACCGGCTTCCAGATGATCAGGCCGGTGACGACCTGCGACACGCCGGCCAGGATCACCACGATGTAGAGCAGCTTCTGCACCGCGTTATAGACCGTGAGGTCGTTGTGCTCAATCCGGAAATGCAACGTGTCGCGCACCGTCTGCAGCAGCTCGCGCAGCCGTATCGGCAGCAGGCGTTGGCGCAGCCGGCCGGTGACCAGCCCGTAGATCAGGTAGGCCGCTCCGTTCAGCACCAGCAGCCACATGCCGGCGAAATGCCACAGCAGGCTCGGCGCCGCCCAATTGCCCAGGCGCAGGAAGCGGTTGAAGTGCAGGCCGTTGATGATGACGTAGTCGTCGTAGATGCCCCAGCCGGACGTGATCATGACGAGCATCACCACCGCATTGATCCAGTGCATGATGCGGATCGGCACCGGGTGAAGGCGACGGCCGCGCGGCGCTGTCCTGACGACCACTTATTTCGGCTCCATAACTAAAAACGATTGCCGAGGGTTGGCAGTCATCGATGCGCGGTAGTAGCCTGCCGGCTTGTCAACCGGAGCAGACGACCGTGTTGTTGCGTTTCGCAGTGCTTGCCGGCTGCATCCTCGGCGCCGCCGCGGCCTCGGCTCAGGCCCCCGCTCCGGCGCCAAGGATGCAGCCGGGCGAAACCCTCGCGCAGATGGCGGCGACGCACTTTCCCCAGCCGGTGCGGGTCGGTTCGTTGCTGCACCGAACGGTGCTGGCCGCATCGGAAAGCCGCAACGTCGACGGACACGTCGTCGGCGTCGTGCGCCAGGATGGACAGATCAAGGTCGTCCTCGACTATGGCGGCGTCCTGGGTGTCGGCGCCCGGCCGATCGCGGTCCCGGTCGAGGCGATGGTGCTGATCCTGCACAGCGTGGAGATCGTCGGCTTCACGCCAGCCCAGCTCAGCAAGTTTCCCGCCTATGACGGCGCCGCGGCGACCCCGCTGCCGCCGGACGCGACGATCAGGGTCGGCATCGCCAGGCCGACGCACTAGCGCCGGCGGCCCTTGGAACCCTGCGTCAGGAGGCGCTGCCATGCGGCGCCGCCAGCGTCGGTGTCGGCGTGTACAGGGTCGGGAACAGCCGCCGCAGGGCATCGACCTTCGGCAGGTCGAACGCTTCGATGTAGCCGCTCTCGGGATGCTGGACGAGATAATCCTGATGATAGCCTTCCGCCGGGTAGAAGCCGCCGAGCGGGTCGACCCGGGTCGCGATCGGCACGGCGAAGGCGTGCGAGGCGTTGAGCGCGGCGATGTAGCGCCGCGCGACGTCGGCCTGCGCGGCGTCGGTCGCGAAGATCTCCGATCGATACTGGCTGCCGCTGTCGGGCCCTTGGCGGTTCACCTCGGTCGGATCGAGCGCGACGCTGAAGAACACCTGTAGAATTTGGCCGTACGAGATCCGCACCGGATCGAACGTGACCCGCACCGACTCCGCGTGTCCGGTCAGCCCGGTGCTGACGATCTCGTAGCGCGCCGTCGCCGCGGCGCCGCCGGCGTAGCCGGAAACCGCGCTGGTGACGCCGCGGACATGCTCGAACACCCCCTGCACGCCCCAGAAGCAGCCGCCGGACAGCACCACGCTCTGCAGCCCGCCGGCGCTCGACGCCGCGGCGATGGCGGGCATTGGCAGCGCCACCGGGTCGGCCGCCGCATGCGGCGCGGACACCGACAGCGCGATGCCGCCGGTCACCAGCACCGCCAGGCCGAACGCGGCCATGCCGGGAGCGTAGCCGGCGAGCCGCCGGCGGAACGAGGCGTCGAACATCGTGAACTCCTGCGGACGGCCCGATCAGGCCGGATGGAACTGCAGCGCGACGCCGTTCATGCAGTAGCGCAGCCCGGTCGGCGGCGGGCCATCGGCAAAGACGTGGCCGAGATGGCCGCCGCAGCGCGAGCAATGCACCTCGGTTCGCCGGCCGAAGACGCTGGCATCGACGCTGGTCGCGATCGCATTGGGCAGCGGCCGGTAGAAGCTCGGCCAGCCGGTGCCGCTATCAAACTTGGTGGCCGCGTCGTAGAGCGGCAAGTCACAGCCGGCGCAGGCGAAGCGGCCGGCCCCAGCCTGATGGTCGAGCGGGCTGCTGCCGGGAAACTCGGTGTCCTGGCGGCGCAGCACTTGGTAGGCGGCCGGGCTGAGCAGCCGGCGCCACTCGGCGTCGGTATGCTGCAGCGGAAAGCCGGCGCCGCCGGTATCGACCGCGCGCGCCGGCGACCAGGTCATCCGGCTGCCCAGCGCCGCGAGCGCTGCGACGATGGCGCCGCCGCCGAGCAGCGTCCGACGCGTCCCCATGATGCTTGCTCCTCGCTCCATGCCTGACCATTCGTTTTGGTCCGGCCGCAGGTTACACCGTCGCCGCGGCGGCCGGGAGGGCCGCTTGATGAACGCCTTGTAACATCGGGCATCGAGCGTCGCGCCGCTCGCTCCGGTAGTCTGGCGTGATGGACGACGGCGCCCGCCCTGCTCGCAAGCCTGCGGCCGAGATGCCGGCGGACACGACCGAGCGCCGGCTGTCGCGGCTGCTGCGCGATGCCCAGGACGGCGACGCCAAGGCCTATCAGGCGCTGCTGCGCGATTGCGTGCCGCTGATCGCCGCGAAAGCCCGACGCCGCGGCCTGCCGCCGGACCAGGTGGATGATGTCGTGCAGGAGACGCTGATCACCATTCATCGCGTGCGCGCGACCTACGACCCGCGCCGCAGGGTGCTGCCGTGGCTGCACGCCATCGCCGAGCGCCGGGTGATTGACGCCATGCGCCGGCACGGTCGCCGGGCCGGCCGCGAGGTGCATGAGCCTACGGCCTACGAGGCGCATGCCGATGCCGGCGCCGACCCGATCGAGGCGCTCGACCGCGGCGAGCGCGGCCGGACGCTGCGGCGCGCCGTGGCCCGGCTCTCCGCGGGCCAGCGGCAGGCGGTCGAACGCCTGGCGCTGGGCGAGCAGAGCCTGGAGCAGGCGGCCGCCGAGACCGGCCGCGACAAGGGCGCGTTGAAGGTCAACCTGCATCGCGCCATCCGGGCGCTGCGGCTCAGCCTGACCGAGGCGACGCGCGATGAGCGCTGACCCCGCCGGGCAGGATCCGGCGCCGCCTTCGGCCAGGCGCGTCGGCGCCGACGCGCATGAGGCGTTGATCCAGGCGCTGTCCCGCGGGCTCGTCCCGACCCGCCGTCTGGCCCCGCCCGGGCGGCGCGCGCTGCTCTGGCTGCTCGCGGTCGCAGCGCTGGCACTGGCGATCGGCTCGCGGTCTGACCTGGCCGCGACGTGGCTGCGGCTTGGCGGCGCGCCGACCATCCTGCTGGCCGCCGCCGGCTCGACGCTCACCGCGTGCCTGGCCGTCATCGCCGCCTTCCAGTCCAGCGTGCCGGGCCGCTCGCGGCTGTGGGCGATTGCGCCGCTGCCGGCCGCGCTGCTCTGGCTCCGCGCCAGCGGCAGCGGCTGCCTGCGCGCCTGGCTGGCGCCGGGCGCGCACACGGCGACGCTGTATCAGGAGCGCTCCTGCCTGGTCTTCATCCTGCTGGTATCACTGCCGCTGTCGCTGCTCGCGGCGGCGATGCTGCGCCGCGCCTGCCCGCTGCGGCCGGGCCTCACGGCGGGGCTCGGCGGCCTCGCCGCCGCCGCCGCCGCTGCGACCCTGCTCGACCTGTTCCATCCCTACGACGCCGCCTGGACCGACCTTGCGGTGCAGCTCGTCGCGGTCGCGCTCGTCGTTGCCGCCAACCGGATGGTTGGCGGGCGGCTGCTGGGCAGACGGCTGCCGCAGATGTCCGGCGGCGCTTGAGCAGGGCGGGGCAGGCGGGCGCGATCCGCGTCGGCATCGGCGGCTGGAACTTCCCGCCCTGGCGCGGCAGCTTCTATCCGCCGGGGCTGGCCCAGGCGCGCGAGCTCGAGCACGCAAGCCGTCAGGTCACCTCGATCGAGATCAACGCGACGTTCTACGGCTCGCAGAAGCCGGCGAGCTTCGCCAAGTGGCGCGCGGCGACGCCGAACGGCTTCGTCTTCTCGCTCAAGGCGCCGCGCGTCGCCACCAACCGCCGCGACCTCGCCGAGAGCGCGCCCTCGATCGCGCGCTTTGTCGGCTCCGGCATCACCGAGCTCGGCGATAAGCTCGGCCCGCTGCTCTGGCAGTTTCCCGCGCAC
>CAXUCZ010000094.1:0-9508 GCA_964249675.1 uncultured Acetobacteraceae bacterium
CCGGCATCCGCCGCATCGGCGTCGCCACCCAGTACAAGGCGCACAGCCTGATCCGCCACATGCAGCGCGGCTGGAACTTCTTCCGCCCCGAACGCAACGAGAGCTTCGACATCCTGCCCGCCAGCCAGCGCGTCAGCGAAGGCAACGGCTGGTATGCCGGCACCGCCGACGCGGTCTACCAGAACATCGACATCATCCAAGACTACAAGCCGCGCCACATCGTGCTGCTCGCCGGCGACCACATCTACAAGATGGACTACGAGCTGCTGCTGCAGGAGCACGTCGACAGCGGCGCCGACGTCACCGTCGCCTGCATCACCGTGCCGCGCGCCGAGGCGTCGGCCTTCGGCGTCATGGCGGTCGACGAGCACGACCGCATCACCTCGTTCCTCGAAAAGCCCGCCGACCCGCCCGGCCTGCCGAACACGCCGGACCGCACGCTCGCCTCGATGGGCATCTACGTCTTCGACACCGCCTTCCTGTTCGGCCAGCTGCGGCGCGACGCCGCCGAGCCCGGCTCCAGCCATGATTTCGGCCACGACATCATCCCCCACATCGTCCGCCACGGCCGCGCGATGGCGCATCGCTTCGAGCGCTCCTGCGTGCGCGAGGGTCCCGACGCCGAGGCCTACTGGCGGGACGTCGGCACGGTGGACGCCTACTGGTCCGCCAACATCGACTTGACCGACTTTCTGCCCGGCCTCGACCTCTACGACCGCGCCTGGCCGATCTGGACCTATGGCGAGATCACGCCACCGGCGAAATTCGTACACGACGAGCCGGGTCGGCGCGGCGTCGCGGTGAGCTCCGTCGTCTCCGGCGGCTGCATCATCTCCGGCAGCCGGGTCCACCGTTCGCTGCTGTCCACCGGCGTGCGCGCCCACTCGTACGCGCAAATCGAGGCGAGCGTGATCCTGCCCTACGCCGAGATCGGCCGCCGGGCGCGGCTGCGCAACGCAGTGGTCGACAGCGGCGTGAAGATCCCCGAGGGCCTCGTGGTCGGCGACGACCCGGAGCTGGACGCGCAGCGCTTCCGCCGCACCGAGCAGGGCGTCTGCCTGATCACCCAGCCGATGATCGAGCGGCTAGCCTAATGGCGCGCGAGCTCGCGAAAGTCCTGCTGCTATCAAAGGAATATCCACCCTACGTGTATGGCGGCGCCGGCGTTCACGTCGAATACCTCAGCCGGGCGATGGCGCGGCACGTGTCCGTCGAGGTGCGCTCGTTCGGCGACCAGGCGAGCAGCGACGGCTCGCTCGAGGTGCGCGGCTATCCGGCCTGGAGCGAGGCAGGACACGACACCGACCCGCGCTTCGTCGCCGCCATTGACGCGCTCGCCCGCTCGCTGGCGATGGCGCGCGACCGCACCGACGCCGACATCGTGCACTGCCACACCTGGTACACCGACCTCGGCGGCGTGCTGGCCGCCCAGCTCTGGGGCGTGCCCTTCGTGCTCACCATCCACTCGCTCGAGCCGTTGCGACCCTGGAAAGAGGAGCAGCTCGGCCGCGGCTACCACCTGAGCGCCTGGATGGAGCGCACCGCAATCGAGCAGGCCAGCGCCATCGTCGCCGTGTCCGAGGAGACCAGGCAGGACGTCCTGCGGCTGTTCGACGTGCCGCCCGGGCGCGTCAAGGTCATTCATAACGGCATCGATCCAGACGAGTATCGCCCCGTCGCCACCGCCGCGGCCCTCGCCCGCCACGGCATCGACCCCGCGCGCCCATATGTGCTGTTCGTCGGCCGCATCACTCGCCAGAAAGGCATCATCCACCTGGTCCGCGCCATCGAGTGGATCGATCCGTCACTGCAGATCGTGCTCTGCGCTGGCGCCCCCGACACGCCAGAAATCGGCGCCGAGATGGCGGCCGGCGTCGCGCAAGCCGCCGCCATCCGTCCTGGCATCATCTGGATCCGCGAGATGGTGTCCCGCGCCGAGGCGATCGAGCTCTACAGCCACGCCGCCCTCTTCTGCTGCCCGTCCGTCTACGAGCCCTTTGGCCTCATCAACCTCGAAGCCATGGCGTGCGAAACCGCGGTCGTCGCCGCCGCCGTCGGCGGCATCCCCGAGGTGGTCGTCCACGAAGAAACCGGCCTGCTCGTCGATCCCGGCATCGTGCCGGAAACCTTCGAGCCTGCCGACCCGGCCGCCTTTTCCCGTCAACTCGCCGACGCCATCAATCGCCTGGCGCGTGACCCGGCCCTGGCCGAACGCTTCGGCAAAGCAGGCCGCGCACGCGTGCTCGCCGCCTTCAGCTGGAACAGCATCGCCGAGACCACGCTGTCGTTGTATCGATCGTTGCTGTAGGCGGCGGCGAGAGAGAGGCCAGGGCTCTGCCCTGGACCCGCTCGGGTCGAGGCCCCAGACCCCGTTGCCGGGGGTCTGTCGCCCGTGGGGTCTAGGGCTAAACACCCGGCCTTTAAGAAGTTTGCGACGTTGACGGGTCTGCAGCCCAGTGACACGATCGTAGGTGATGCGAAGCCGCGAGAACGCGGCCGCATGAGGATCGTGCCGGGAGGACCTCCGTGGCTCATCAATATCGTTGCTTGAGAGCTGCTCTGACGGCGTTCACCTTATGCGTCGCCGCGCGGCCCGTCGTTGCCACCACGTTGACGATCGCGACAGTGAACAACAGCGATATGGTGACAATGCAGACTCTGTCGCCGGCCTTCGAGGCGTCGCATCCTGGTATTCATCTGCGCTGGGTGGTGCTGCAGGAGAACGATCTGCGGGCCCGCGTGACCGCCGACGTCGCGGCCAAGGGCGGCGAATTCGACGTCGTCACCATCGGCAACTACGAGGTGCCGATCTGGGCCAAGCAGGCCAAGCTGCTGCCGCTGCCGACGCTGCCGGAGAGCTACGACCTTGACGACCTGCTCAAGCCGGTGCGCAAGGCGCTCGCCTATCACGGCCTGCTCTACGCGCTGCCGTTCTACGGCGAGAGCGCGATGACCTTCTACCGCACCGACCTGTTCGCCCATGCCGGCCTGACCATGCCGGCGGCCCCCACGTATGACGATATCCGCACCTTCGCTGACAAGCTCACCGACAAGGCGCACGGCGTCTATGGCGTCTGCCTGCGCGGCAAGCCGGGCTGGGGGCAGAACGTCGCCATCGTCACATCGATGGTCAATGCCTTCGGCGGCCAGTGGTTCGACGCGGATTGGCGTCCCATGCTCGACACGCCGGCTTGGCAGCACGCCCTCGGCTACTACCACGACATCCTCGTCGCCGACGGGCCGCCGGACGCTGTCGATCGAGGTTACAACAAGACGCTGAGGCTGTTCAGCGAGGGTCATTGCGGGATGCTGATCGACGCGACCGTGGCGGCCGGCGAACTCTACGACAAGGCGCACTCGCCGGTGGCCGGAAACGTCAGCTTCGCGCCCATGCCGACCGGCAGTGACGCCAGCGCCCCCACATGGCTGTGGAGCTGGAACCTCGCCATACCGGCCGGCACGCGCAAGAAGAGTGCGGCGACCGATTTCCTGATCTGGGCAACGTCGAAGGATTATATCGCGCTGGTGGCGAAGACCAACGGCTGGGTCTCGGTGCCGCCGGGCACGCGCCGATCGACCTATGACAATCCTGAGTACCAGCAGGTGGCCCCGTTCTCGCGCGCCGTGGAGGCGGCGATCAACAATGCCAACTCGACCGCCTCGACAGCGAGCCCACGGCCCTACACCGGGGCGCAGTTCGTGGCCATTCCGGAGTTCCAGGACCTCGGCAACGAGGTGGGCCGCATCATCGCCGCGACGTTGACCGGCCGGAGCACCCCGGACCTGGCGCTGCATGAGGCGCAGGCGGCGGCCGAGGAGATGGCGCTCCAGGCCGGCTACGCCAAGCCGCAGAGCACCGCCCTGCAGGCCTCCGACGTCCCGCCGTAATTGCACCGAAGCGGCGCATGGGACGATGCGCCGCCTGTGCTAGCACAGGCGTAGATCGAAGCGTCCGCAACGGCGTCGACGATCTTGCCTATGCGCAAGAGCTCGGTAACTCATTGAAAATGCCGAGTTTCGTTCTCGCGAAGCGAACCGCCCTTCCGCGTTGCCGCCCAACGTCAGCCCAGCCGATCTTGCGGTATTTCGCACGGGCGAAGCCGGGACGCCCGGCTCGTCAGGCACCGCGCGCTGTTCCCCCGCTACCTCATCGAATGTTGTTCCGCTTGCGCACGTTTCGGGCCTAGGCTCGCGACGGCAGAGAGGACCTTCAGGTCCCGCATGCGCCGTCGAGCTGTCATCGAGCCAGGGAGAGCGTCATGACGACCCAGACACACCATCATCAGACCCATGTCAGCGCCCACGATCTCGCGATCTTCGTCGTCGTTCTGCTGCTGGTCGGCACGCTGGCCGTCTGCATCAACAGCGTCAGCGCCGCGGCGATCGGCGTGATGCACGAGGCGCTCGACCTCGCCTGCGGCGCCATCGGTCTCGGCAGCTGAACGCCCCTTGCTGCATCGCAAGGCCCTGCTGATCGACGCCTAGGCCGGCTCGCCCGATTGCGGCGCGATGCCGAGCGAGCGAAACAGCGTGGCGACGTCTTCAATCGCCGCTTCGGCCAGCGCGATCTCGCGGCCCTTGCAGACGATGGCCACGCCACCTCCGGTTTTGCGATAATACGGATAGCTGCCGATATCGATCGACGGGTAGCGCGCCTGGATCGCGCCCAGCCCCTCGGCAATCTGGCCCTCTTGGACGCCGGCGGCGTGCAGCGCCTGCGAGGCGATCGGGGCGCCACCCTGCAGGCTCGGCGCCAGGCTGTCGAACATCGACTGCATGATGCGCGGCACACCGGCCATGACGTGCACGTTACCGATCGTAAAGCCGGGCGCGACCGAGACGGCGTTCTCGATCAGGGTAGCGCCGCGCGGCATGGTCGCCATGCGCTGGCGGGCGGCGTTGAAATCGCCGGGCTTATACGAGGCGTCGAGCCGCGCCCAGGCCTCTGGATGCGGCTCCCAAGGCACGTCGAAGGCGGCGGCGACGCACTCGCTGGTGATGTCGTCATGCGTCGGCCCGATGCCGCCGGTGGTGAACACGTGGTCGAAGCGGCCGCGCATGTCGTTGACGCTAGCGACGATCGTCTCGGCGACGTCAGGAACAATCCGCACCTCGCGCACCGGAATGCCGATGGCCCCGAGGCGCTTCGCCAGGAACTGGATGTTGAGGTCCTGAGTGCGCCCGGAGAGCACTTCGTTGCCGATCACCAGCAGGGCGGCGGTGGGATCCATGCAGTCATCTCCGCTCATCAAGGAAGGTCTCTTGAGAAAACAACGAAAGAACTCGTGTCGATCAGATCGTGCCCACCCGGCGTCGCGCTAGACGGACACAAGTTTTTGCTTCTTTTTTCAAAAAGAGGGTCTTCTCTTCTTACAAGAACCCCCGCAGCAACGGCACGATCGGCTTATCCGCCGCTGGCATCTCGTACTCGTGCAGCTTGTCCGGCCGCACCCAGGCCAGCGCCTGACCCTCGAGCGGCTGGGCAAAGCCCGTCCAGCGCCGGCACAGATACAGCGGCATCAGCAGGTGGAAGCGCTCGTAGGCGTGCGAGGCGAAGGTAAACGGCGCGAGGCAGGCGCTCGAGACGTCGATGCCGAGCTCCTCGCGCAGCTCGCGGATGAGCGCCACCTCGGGGGTCTCGCCGGCATCGACCTTGCCGCCGGGAAACTCCCACAGCCCGGCCATCTTCTTGCCCTCCGGCCGCCGGGCGAGCAGCACCCGGCTGTCGCTGTCGACCAGGGCGCAGGCGGCGACGAGCAGCACCCGTCTGGCCGAGAGCGCGCCGGCAGGCGTCGGCGGGCACTCGGGCTCGCCGGCCTCGACGGCGCCGAATACGTCGTCCCGCGTCGCCTCGAACAGCTGCACCGCCTGCTTGCCGCCGCGGGCAAGGAAGTCCTGCTCGCCGGCGCCGACCTCGCGAAAGCCGGCGCGGCGCAGCACAGCGGCAGAGGCCGGGTTGTCGAGCGCGACCGCAGCCTCGAGGCGCTGGATCGGCAGGTTGGCGAGCGCCCAGCGCGACAGCCGCGTCGCCGCCTCGCAGGCCACGCCGTGACCCCAGAACTTGCGTCCCACCCAGTAGCCCAGATTGCCGGTCCCGGGCTTCAGGTCGAGGCGCAGACCGACGCAGCCGATCAGCATCTCGCGGCCGTCCTCGATCCCGGTGATCGCCAGATGGTAGCCGGTGGCGGCGGCGATCTGGCCGGCGGTGGAGGCGATCCAGTCGTCGGCCAGGCGGGCCGGGTAGGGGAAGGGCAGGCGCGAGAGCATGCGCACCACTTCCCAGTCATTGACCAGGCGGTGAATGGCGGGGGCGTCCGCCGCAACCAGTGGCCGCAGCGTGAGGCGCGCGGTGGTGAGCGGCACGAAGGCGGGTGCCAAGGTCGGGGTCGCAGCGGCCGTCACGGCGGGGGGACCTTCCTCAGGCTGCAACCTTGGGGCTAGCTGCGGTAGCTGCCGTTGATATCGATGTAGCCGTGCGTGAGGTCGCAGGTCCAGGCGGTGCCTTGCCCGGCCCCAAGCCCAAGGTCGACGGCGATGCTGATCTCGGCGCCCGCCATGTGGGCGATAACGGGCGCCTCGTCGTAGCCGGACACGAGGGCGCCGTCGCGCGCAATGGATGTGCCGCCGATGGCGACCGACAGCCGGTCCCGCTCGGCAGGCTCGCCGGCCTTGCCAACCGCCATGACAATGCGTCCCCAGTTCGCATCGCCGCCGGCGACGGCGGTCTTCACCAGCGGCGAGTTGGCGACCGACATCGCGACCCGGCCGGCCGACGCGTCGCTCACGGCGCCGGTCACGTCGATGCGGATGAGGTGCTTCGCACCCTCTCCGTCGCGCACCACCATCAGCGCAAGCTCGAGCAGCAGTTCGGCCAGCGCCGCAGCAAAGGCGGTGGTGTCCGCAGCCGGATCGTTGCCGGCCAGGCCGGTCGCAAACAGCAGCACGGTGTCCGACGTCGAGGTGTCGCTGTCGACGGTAGTGCGGTTGAAGCTGGCATCGGTGCCGGCGGCCAGCAGCGGCTGCAGAGTGAGCGCTGGCAGCGCGGCGTCGGTAAAGATGAAGCAGAGCATGGTCGCCATGTCGGGCGCGATCATGCCGGAGCCCTTGGCGATGCCCTCGATCGTGACGGTGCGCCCGCCGAGCGTCACCTGGCGGGAGCCGAGCTTGGCGAAGGTGTCGGTGGTCAGGATGCCGCTCGCGGCGGCGGCGAGGCCCTCGGCGGCAAGGCGGCCATGCAGCGCCGGCAGGGCGGCGGTGATCCTCGCATGCGGCAGCACCTCGCCGATCACCCCGGTCGAGGCGAGAAACACCTCGCTTGTGGCGCAGCCGACAAGGGAGGCCGCCGCCGCCGCGCTCGCCTCGACAGCCTCGACGCCAGCCCGGCCAGTAAAGACGTTGGCATTGCCGGCATTGACGACAAGCGCCCGGGCTGAGCCGCCGCCTAGGGCGGCGCGGCACCAGTCGATCGGCGCGCCGGGACATTTGTTGCGGGTGAAGACGCCAGCGACCGTGGTGCCGGGCGCGAACTCGGCCATGACGAGGTCGGGGCGGCCCTGGTAGCGAATGCCGGCCTCAGCGGTGGCTAGGCGGACGCCGGGAACCATCGTGGTCTCCGTGAAGGAAGGCCAGGGCTTGCCCTGGACCCATCAAGGGCCCGCGGCCCTTGTAGTCCGGTAGTCGGTTTGCAGAGGCCGCAGGCCTCTGGTGGATCGCGGCAAAGCCCTGGCCTTGCTTACTGCGCCGTCGGCTTGCCGGGCGCCGGCAGGCCCGGGTCAGGCTTGGCCGGGTCGTCCTTCATCGGCGTGCCGTCCGGATTGAACTTCTGGATCTTCACCTGGCTGCGCGCCTGGGCCAGCACAACCTGGATCTGCGCCTGGATCAGCTGCTGGCGCAGCTCGTCATGCGCCTGCTCGAACGTCTTGGGCTTGGCGACGCGGGTCTCGATCACCTGGATCACGTGCCAGCCGTAGCGCGTGTGCACCGGCGTCTGCGAGACCTGGCCCGGCTTGAGGGCGAACGCGACGTTGGCGAACTCCGGCAGCATGTCGTCCTTCTTGAAGAAGCCGAGGTCACCGCCCGACTTGGCCGCCGGGTCGGTGCTGAACTTCTTCGCCAGGTCCTCGAACTTGGCGCCGTGCTTGAGCTGCTCGATGATCGACTTCGCCTGCTCCTCCGTCGGCACCAGGATGTGCCGCGCATGCACCTCGGTTGCGCCGCCCTGGGCCGCGATGTCGGTGTCGTATTTGGCGTGGATCGCCGCCTCGGTGATCTTGGGCGCGACGTCGCGCTGCAGGATCGCGTTCTCCAGCACCGTGTCGGAGGCCTTGGCGATCTGCTTCTGCACCGCCGGATCGTTCTGCAGCCCCTGCTTCTTCGCCTCAATCACCACCGCGTCACGATCGACCACCTGCTCCAGCAACATTGGGAACAGCACCTGCGGCGGCATCTGGCGCAGCCCGGTGGGCAGGCTCTGGGCGGCCGCCTGCAGGTCGGTGAAATGCACCTCCTGGTCGTTGACCTTCGCCAGCACAGGGTCGGGTGCGATCTTGCTGGCCGTCGTGGCGGCGGCCGAGCCCCTGGCCGGCGTGGCGGCTGATGTTCCGGGAGGTGTGCTCTGGGCGAGCGCCGGCACGCTGAGCGCCAGCAGCGCTCCGCAAGCGGTTATGAGAAGAGAAGGCCGCATCGCTACCTCGGAGTATGGGGTCAGAACTCCGGGTCCGGAGCGCAGGCGCATATAGCCCGGGCATCACATGGCTCACAACCGCGCCGGATGATGAATTTGCAGAAGGAAATCAACCTTTTTGCGCCGCTTGTGCGGCTTGCCGCCAGCCGCCGCTTCGGTTGACCGGGCCTCTCCCCAGTCCTATCTCACCGGGGGCGCGGCTGCGTCGCCGCGCGCGTCTGTTGGCTTTCGTGACGGCTATACCGCCGAAGCACGCCACCCTCCTGGTTCAAGGCCGCGTCGATGTTCGGATCTCTCGCCCGCGCCGTGTTCGGCACCGCCAACGACCGCGCGCTGAAGTCCTACCAGCGCCGGGTGCCGCAGATTAACGCGCTGGAGCCGGCCATCGCTGGCCTCGACGATGCGGGCTTGGCTCACAAAACGGTCGAGCTGCGCGAGCGGCTTGCCGGCGGAACCAGCCTTGACGAGCTGCTCGCGGAGGCGTTCGCGGTGGTGCGCGAGGCGAGCCGCCGCGTGCTGGGCATGCGCCATTTCGACGTCCAGCTCGTCGGCGGCATGGTGCTGCACGACGGCAAGATCGCCGAGATGAAGACCGGCGAGGGCAAGACGTTGGTCGCGAGCCTGCCGGTCTACCTCAACGCGCTTGCCGCCGGCGGCGTCCACGTCGTCACCGTCAACGACTACCTGGCGCGGCGCGACGCCGAGCAGATGGGCGCGCTGTACGGCTTCCTCGGCCTGACCACCGGCGTCATCGTGCACGGCCTGACCGACGGCGAGCGCGCGGCCGCCTATGGCTGCGACGTCACCTACGGCACCAACAACGAG
>CAXUCZ010000095.1:0-1644 GCA_964249675.1 uncultured Acetobacteraceae bacterium
TGTCGTCCAACGACCCGAACCTGCAGAACATCCCGATCCGCACCGAGGAGGGCGGGCGGATCCGGCGCGCCTTCGTCGCCGAGCCCGGCCATCGGCTGATCAGCGCCGACTACTCGCAGATCGAGCTGCGGCTGCTGGCCCACGTCGCCGACGTGCCGGCGTTGAGCGAGGCGTTCCGCACCGGGCAGGACATCCATGCGCGCACCGCCAGCGAGGTGTTCAACATCCCGCTCGAGGAGATGGACGCGCTGACCCGGCGGCGGGCGAAGGCGATCAACTTCGGCATCATCTACGGCATTAGCGCCTTCGGGCTCGGGCGGCAGCTGCAGATCGAGCCGGGCGAGGCGAAGCTCTACATCGACGCCTACTTCTCACGCTATCCGGGGATCCGCGACTACATGGAGCGGACCAAGGAGGAGGCGCGCAGCTCCGGCTACGTGCTGACGCCGTTCGGTCGGCGCTGCTGGATCCCCGGCATCGCCGACCGCAACATGGCGCGGCGGGCCGGGGCGGAGCGGCAGGCGATCAACGCGCCGTTGCAGGGCGGGGCGGCGGACATCATCAAGCACGCCATGGTGCGGCTGCCGCGGGCGCTGGCGCAGGCAGGGCTGACGGCGCGGCTGCTGCTGCAGGTGCATGACGAGCTGCTGTTCGAGGCCTCGGAGGCGGAGGCGGCGCAGGTCGCCGCGGTGGCGCGAGAGGTCATGCAGAACGCGGTGACGATCTCGCTGCCGCTGGTGGTGGAGACGGGGATCGGCAGCAGCTGGAGCGAGGCGCATTAGGAGGGAAGCGCTTCTTTTTTGAAAAAAAGAAGCAAAAAACTTTTGCCCATTGATTTAGCGTTAAAGGTTGGTGGCCTGCTCAGGGCGACGCGAGAGCACAAACAATAGGTTTCGCCTGCAAGTTACCAGCAGCCAGTTCTGCTAATCGGATAAAAGTTTTTTGCTTCTTTTTTTCAAAAAAGAAGCTTCTCTAGTCTAACTTCGGGTCCACCGACTGCCCGGCGTGTCTCACTTCCAGATAGAGCCGTGCGTCGGAGGCGCGTCCGATCGCTTGGCCGGCCAGCACGGCCGTGCCTGGTTTTGCGTCCAGTTGGCCGAGGCCGGACAGCACGACGTGCCAGCCGCCGCCGCAATCGAGGATGGCGAGCAGGCCGAGGCCTTGCACCTCGGCACCGAACACGACGCGGCCGTGGCAAGGCGCGACGACGCGGGCGCCGGCGGCCGGCTGGTAGGACAGGCCGGTGGCCGGGCCGGCCTCCGTCGGGTCGCCGAAGCGGCGCACCACGGGGGCGGCGACCGGGATCGTCAGCCGCTTGCCGCTGGCAAGCCCGGGCGACGCGGCGCTGGCGGGGACGGGCGGGACGCGGCTGGCGTTGGCGTCGGCGCGGGCGATGGCGCTCTTCAGCGCGACGGCAAGCGCGGCTGCATCCTGTTCGGCGTGGGCGGCGGCGATGGCGCGTCGGCTGGCTGCGGCCTCGCCGGTGCGGGCGGTGGCTAGCGAGCGGTCGAGGGTGACGACCTCGACGACCTCTCTGGCCTGGACGACCTGCAGCTGGGTGGCCGCGTCGAGCGCCTGGCGGCGAAGGGCGGCGACGGCGGCGCGTTGCGCCTCGACGGCTGCGGCGTCGGCGCGGACCTGGTC
>CAXUCZ010000095.1:1654-9482 GCA_964249675.1 uncultured Acetobacteraceae bacterium
TCCGCCAGTCCCTCGACGACGATCAGGCCGGTGATCGCCTGCTCGGTTGGCAGCGGCGCGGCGAGCAGGGTCTCAGCCGGATAAAGGCTGAGGCGCTGCAGCAGCGGCAGCAGCGGCTCGATCCTGGCTTGGAGGTCGGCGAGATGCGCCTCGGCGTCGCGGCGCGCGGCCTCGATCGTGTCGAGTCGGGCGCTGGCGGTCGCGGCGGCCGCTTGGGTGGTGCGGAGTGCCGATGCTGCGGCCGAGCGGTCGGCGGCGAGCCCAGCGGTTTGGTCGGCGGCGGCGCGGGCGTGCTGCTCGGCGGCGTGCTCTGCGGCGGCGCGGGCGGCCTCGTCCCGCTCGGCCTGGATGAGGTGGCGGCGGGGGTCTTCGGGAGCCGCGGCCAGGGTGAGCATTGGTACGGCCAGGAAGAGGTTCTTTTTTGAAAAAGAGAACCAAAAAACTTTTGTCTTGGTGAGCTGGACCGCGAGGTCGGAGCGCGACAGCGTGGAGAAAAGTTTGCTTCTTTTTTTCAAGAAAGAAGCGCTTGGCCTTAACCGACGTCTCGAAGCAGCGAGCGGCCCGTCATTTCGGCCGGCGGCGGCAGGTCCATCAGCGCCAGCAGGGTAGGGGCGATGTCCGCCAGGCGGCCGTTCCGAAGCGCCGCGTGGGCGCCGCCGGCGAGCAGGACGGGAACGACGTTGGTGGTGTGGGCGGTGTGCGGCTCGCCGGTAGCCGCGTCGCGCATCAGCTCGGCGTTGCCGTGATCGGCGGTGACCAGCAGCGCGCCGCCCTGGTTGGCGATAGCGTCGGCGATGCGGCCGAGCTGCTGATCGACGGCCTCGACGGCGCGGATCGCCGCCGGCAGGCTGCCGGTATGGCCGACCATGTCGGCATTGGCGAAGTTCAGCACGATGAGGTCGAAGCGGCCGCTGGCGATCGCCTCCACGGCGCGGCCGGCGAGCTCTAGGGCGGACATCTCGGGCTGCAGGTCGTAGGTCGCGACCTTGGGCGAGGGCACCATGATGCGGTCCTCGCCGGCATACGGGGCCTCCCGGCCGCCGTTCAGGAAGTAGGTGACGTGCGGGTATTTCTCGGTCTCGGCCATGCGGAGTTGGGTGCGGCCGGCGCGGCTGACCACCTCGCCCAGGATGCCGGCGAAGGATTGCGGCTGGAACAGCGGCTGGATGAACGGCGCCAGGGCGTCGCTATAGCGCGTCATGCCGGCGGCGGCGGCGAAGCGGACGGGGTGGGTTCGCGCGAAGCCGGTGAAGGCGGGGTCGAGCAGGGCAGCCAGCAGCTCGCGCACCCGATCGGCGCGGAAGTTGAAGCATAGCAGGGCGTCGCCGTCGGCCATGCCGCGGTAGTGCGCGCCGACCACCGCGGGGACGACGAACTCGTCGGTCACGCCCTGGGCGTGGCTGTCCTCAAGCAATGCCGCGACGCTGGGATACCGTGGACCGGCGCCGCTCGTCATCACCGTCACAGCGCGCTCGACCCGTTCCCAGCGGTTGTCGCGGTCCATGGCGTAGTAGCGTCCGCTCACGGTGACGATCGGGATCGCGGCCGGCAGCGCCGCCTGCAAGGCCGCGAGGAGGCCGGCGGCGGAGGCGGGCGCGGTGTCGCGGCCGTCGGTGACTGCGTGCAGCACCGTCGGGATGGCGGCGGCGTGGAGGATGCGGGCGAGTGCGGCCGCGTGGTCCTGGTGTGCGTGCACGCCGCCATCGGAGGCCAGGCCGAGCAGGTGGCAGATGCCGCCGCTCGCTTGCAACGCGGCGATCAGGCCGCGCAGCGCCGGAGCGTCGGCCAGGGTTTCATCCTCGATCGCGGCGCCGATGCGGCCGAGTTCCTGGGCGACGATGCGGCCGGCGCCGATGTTGAGGTGTCCGACCTCGGAATTGCCCATCTGACCACTGGGAAGACCGACCTCGCGACCGTCGGTGCGCAGAAAGGCGTGCGGGCCGGCGGCCCACAGACGGTCGAACACCGGGGTCGACGCCTGCACGACCGCATTGTCGATAATCTCCTCGCGCCAGCCAAAGCCGTCGAGGATCACCAGCATGACGGGACGCGGCACGGCGAGGCGGGACGGCATGCTCAGGCTGCGGCGGCAGGCGCCTCCCCCGAGTGCGCCGGCTTGACCGTCTGCAGCACCTCGAAGCCCTCGAACTCCGGATGGCCGAGATACATCGGCTTGTTGCCGCCGGCGCCGGCATGGGCGCGACGGAACGCCTCGGAGGTCGTCCAGGCCTCGAACGACGCGTAGTCGCGCCAGATCGTGTGCGACGAATAGAGCACGTGGTCGTCGCGCGTCGGGCCACGGAGGAGGTGGAACTCGACAAAGCCCGGCACCGTGTGCAGCTGCGAGTCGCGGCTGAGCCAGACCTGCTCGAAATCGGCCTCGGCGCCGGGCAGCACGCGAAAGCGGTTCATGGCGATGAACATGGACGACGCTCCTGTCTCTCCCGGGCAATATCGCGGCTGGCGACCAACAGGCAAGGCCACCGGCGAGACGCGCCTCAGCTGGCGGTGACGCCCGCGACGTTGCCGGTCGCCGTCTCGATCTGCTCGAGCAGCCGGGAGAAGTCGATCGGCTTGGCGTGATAGTCGTCGCACCCCGCCGCAAGGGCCTTTTCCTTGTCGCCCGACATGGCATGGGCGGTGAGCGCAATGATCGGGATCGCCGCGCCCTTAGTGCTGGCCTTGACCTCGCGGGCCACGGTCCAACCGTCCTTGAGGGGAAGGTTCATGTCCAGCAGCATCACATCGGGCACGTCGGCCAGCGCCTGCGCGAGGCCGGACTCGCCGTCATGAGCGAGCGACACCTCGTAGCCGCGGCGTTTCAGGCGGCGGGAGAGGAAGTCCCAGATTTCCTCGTGATCTTCGACCAGCAAGACACGCGTCATGACCTAAACCTTCCTTGCTGCGGCCGATGGCCCACGGCTGGCAACGCGGCGTCGCGGCACAGGCTGCGGATAAAACGTCAAGGCGAGGCGTTTCAAGGAAGGCAATGGGCTTTGCCCCTTGATCCCATCAAAGGCGAGCCTTTGAGATCCATTCCTCATTCCTGTTTTAATGGCGGCCCGGGGTTGGCTCGCCACGCCAGACGGAGCCCGGCCAGACTCTAACGGATGCGGGTCTGGGGCCGCGGGGCCCAGCGGGTAAAGGGCCGAGCCCTGGCTCGGCTCCTGGCCGCCTAGACGAAATGCATCTGCATTGCCTCGAGGAAGTTCAGCCGCGAGGAAATGTCGGCGTGCGGTACGCACACCATGTTGAGAAAGCCGACGCCGATCTGGCGGTTGTCGGCGCCGCCGGTCTTGAGGGCGAGGTTCACCGGGTTGTGCACGATCATCCGGATGACGTGCTCGTTGCGCGGCGAGGTGCCGATGTCGGCGCGGAAGATGACCCGGTTGTCGGCCTGGATCTCGCGTGACATGCGGGTTTTGCGGTCGACCGTCAGCGTCACGTTCAGCGGTTCCATGCCGCCCTTGACCACCAGATAGAGGTAGCGGTCGGCGGTGGTGTCGACACGGAACTTCAGCTCGGTGACGCCGGGTGCGGGCCAGGCGCCCCACTCCTCGAGGTGATGCCAGCCGGCGCCGGAGCGGAACGGCAGGGCGCTGCAGTCGTAGTTTTTGCGCGCGGTGACGATCCGAAAGTCGTAGATCGTGCCGTCCTGGATCATCGTCGTGTTCTGTTCGGCGACGGCGCGGACGGTGGTGCGGGCGGCCTCCAGGATGTCGTTGGCGACGTCGGCCCAGCGGCGGATATCGGCGCGCTCGCGGCTGATGCGGGTGCTTTGCATCAGGAAGGCGTCGTCGGAGACCAGGCGCAGGATGGTGTCGCGCCAGCTGCTCTGGTCGTGCGGGTCGATCAGGATGTCGCCGCGCGAGGCGGCCTCGGGGACTGACGAGTTGTTCGAGGCGACGGTGAGCTTGCCGTACGACACCGCCTCGGTGACCGGCAGGCCCCAGCCCTCGTAGAAGCTCGGGTAGACGGTGAACAGGGCGCCGCGATAGAGATCGGCGAGCTCCTGGTCGGACAGGTTGTTGAGCTTGAGCACCAGCTCCTTGAGCGCCGGGTCGCGCGAGAACACCGCGCGCGCCAGGTCGAACATCCAGCCTTCCTTGCCGACCAGCACCAGCTTGGGCACCCGCTCGCGCGGCAGCATGCGGGCGAGATCGGACCAGATTTGGAACAGCAGGGCGTGGTTCTTGCGCGCCTCGAGGGTGCCGACGCAGAGCACGTAGCGCTCGATGTCGAGGTTGAGGCGCTCGATGATGCCGGTGCGCAGCATCGTCTCGGGCTGCGGGAAGGCGGCGTTGAGGCGGGCGATCGAGATCGCCGAGCAGTCGCCGGTGAGCTCGCGGGCGCAGCGGTCGACGTCGTTGCCGCTCGAGCTGGAGTTGACGATGATGTGGTCGGCGATCGAGACCGCGCCGCGGAACCACAGGCGGAACTCGTCGACCAGGCCGGCGTCGCAGAACTCGGGCGTGACCAGCGGGATCGCGTCGTGGATGAACGGGATGTAGCGGATGCCGTATTCGAGGCGCAGGCGCTGCACCTTGTGCAGGTAGTCCGGGATCCACCACGAGCTGCCGAGATTGATGATCGCGTCGCCGGCCATCGGCGTGTAGGTGCGCGCCGAGAGCAGCGCCTCGTCGAGGTCGATCAGCCAGATCTCTTTGGTGATCGAGGCCGTGTAGGAGGTCTTGATCTGCTGCAGCAGCCGCTCGTTCGGCAGCGACTTCCACGAGTGCGAGGCGCCGTCGAAAAAGATCGTGGTGAACGGCGCCTCGGCCAGCTCCGGCTCGATCTCGCGCTCGATGATCGAGCGCAGCACCTCGATCTGCACGCGCTGGATGCCGGTCGGGCGCACGTTGTCGCGCCAGAACTGCATCAGGTCGCTGATGTCAAAGACGTAGCGGGCGTTCTGCTCGATCGTCGCGGCAGGGGCGCGGGCGCGCGAGTGGCGCAGCTGCGGCGACTCATAGAGCGCTGCGGGATCAGCCAGCGCCGGCGCGAAATTGGTGGCCGACGGGGCAGCTCGGGGCGCGGGCGCCGCCAGCGCCGGCGCCTCGACGCGCGGCGCGTGCAACTCGGCGACGACCACCTCCGAGCCGCGCTCGTGAAACCAGAACTCCGCCTCGCGCACGAAGTCGAGCATCAGCTGGGCATCGTGCACCGCGCGCTCGAGCGCCGGAATGTTGACGGTAAAACCGGTCCAATGGTCCGGCGTCAGCGTTGAGGCGAGCAGGAAGGCGCGATCCTCGAAGATGACGTCGCCATTCGACTTGTCGCGCACGCGAAAGCCGAGGTTGAGCGCCCCGGGACGGTTGCCGCCGGTGGTCGTCGGACCGTCGGCGTCGATTTTTACCCGGCCTATGTAGGTGGTAGGCTGATCGTACGAGAAGCCCGCCTGGATGTTCTCGAAGTCGATGGCGAAGGTGAAGATGTCGCTCATCAGTGCACTTTGCATCCGGACGGTGGCTTTCGCGTGAGGCGCGGCGGGATGATCAGACTTTATAGCAGCCAGCGGCGGGATTGATATGCTTTACCGCACTGCAATAACGGGGCCGGTCGCATGCGCCTCGGCGTGCGGCAGCATTTCATCGCAGGCGCAGAAAGAAAAGCCGGGTCGTGCCGTGTCAGGCAAGCCGGGCGCCGCCGCAGGCGGCTTGGGAGACGCTGGTGGCCGCTGCCGGCCTTGAAGCGGAGCTGATCGCGCTGCTGGTTGCAGTGACGGCGGGCCAGCCGCGAGTGCTCACCATCGATGGCGGCGCAAGCCTGCCGTCGGGCCCGTTCGAGGACACCCATCGATCGCTGCAATCGGGCCTGCGGTCCTGGGTCGAGCAGCAGACGCAGCATCCGTTGGGCTATGTCGAGCAACTATACACCTTCGCCGACCGGGGACGTACCGGCGCGGCGGACGGGCGGGCGATCTCGGTGGGTTATCTGGGGCTGACGCGCGAGCTCGGCGGCAAGGCGGCGAGCGGCGGCGCCGGGTGGCGCGGCTGGTACGAGTACTTCCCCTGGGAGGACCATCGCGAGGGGCCGCCGGGGATGATCGCCGAGCGCATCGGGCCGGCGTTGGCGGCCTGGAGCGACGCCGGCGCCACGCCGACGCGGCGGCAGCGGGCGGAGTTCGCCTTTGGCCTCGGCGGACGCGCCTGGAACGAGGACCTCGTGCTGTCGCGCTACGAGCTGCTGTGGGAGGCCGGGCTCGTCGTCGAGAGCCGAACCGCCTCGCCGCTGGCGAGCGGCCCGGAGCCGGCGAGCTACGGGCGACCGATGGCGCATGACCACCGGCGCATCCTGGCGACCGGGCTCGCCCGGCTGCGCGCCAAGCTGAAGTATCGCCCGGTGGTGTTCGAGCTACTGGGGGACACCTTCACCTTTCTGCAGCTGCAGCGCAGCGTCGAGGCGCTGGCCGGGCGGCGGCTGCACAAGCAGAACTTCCGCCGGCTGATCGACGGCCAGGCGCTGATTGAGGAGACCGGCGAGCTGACCAGCGAGACAGGCGGCCGGCCGGCCCGGCTGTTCCGCTTTCGCCGTGACGTGCAGCTCGAGCGCGCTCTCGGGGGTGCACGGCTGCCGTTGGCGCGGCCTTGAGGCAAGGCCGGAGGCTCTGCCTCTGGACACCCCGGGGACAGCGGCCCCGGACCCCATGTATTGGAGTTTAGGCGGGCGCTTTCTTACTTGGCGAAGCGGATGACGGAATTCAAAGGCTTCGCCTATTGACGGGTGCAGGGGCGACGCCCGTGGCCTTTCTCGGCCCGCAACTTCAGAAGGCGCCGTTTGTTCGCACCTGCAGCATTATGACGCACGGAGCGCGACGACCATGCCAGCTACTTCAAGCTTGTTCGAGCCGGTTACGATCGGCGACTTGCGTTTGCGCAACCGCATTGTCATGGCGCCGCTGACCCGCAGCCGGTCCAGCACCGCGGGCGTGCCGCCAGACTTCGCCGTCGATTACTACGCGCAGCGTGCCAGCGCCGGGCTTATCATCAGCGAGGCGACCAACATCTCGCCTCAGGCGGTCGGCTATGCCTACACGCCCGGTATCTGGACCGACGAGCAGGTGGCGGCCTGGCAGCCCGTGACCGCCGGCGTGCATGTCAATGGCGGGCTGATCTTCCTGCAGCTCTGGCATACCGGGCGGATCTCGCATCCCGACGTGCAGCCCGGCGGCCAGTTGCCGGTGGCGCCCTCGGCGATCCGGCCGACCGGCCAGGCCTTCACGGCGGGCGGGATGAAGGACCACGTGACGCCGCGGGCGCTGGAGACCGATGAGGTCGCCGGCATCGTGCAGGACTACGTGCGGGCGGCGCGCAACGCCCGCGAGGCGGGGTTCGACGGCGTCGAGGTGCATTCGGCCAACAACTACCTGCTGGAGCAGTTTATCCGCGACAGCACCAATCAGCGCACCGACCAGTACGGCGGCTCGATCGAGAACAGGCTGCGCTTTCCGCTCGCCGTGGTCGAGGCGGTGACGGAGGTCTGGGGCGGCGGGCAGCGGGTCGGCATCCGGATCTCGCCGGCGACCACGATGCCGGGGGTGACGCCGCTCGACAGCCATCCGATGGGGACCTACGGGCGCTACGTCGACGAGCTGAACCGGTTCGGGCTGCTCTACATGCATGCAATCGAAGGCGTGACGCAGCAGTCGCGCGAGCCGACGCAGGGGGTGGATTTCCCTGCTCTGCGCCGGCGCTTCCGCGGCGCCTATATCGGCAACAATAACTACACGCGCGAGCTGGCCGAGGACGAGATCGCCCGCGGAGAGGTCGACCTGGTCAGCTTCGGCCGGCCGTTCCTGGCCAATCCCGACCTGCCCTATCGGCTGGCG